>NZ_JAELTQ010000081.1 GCF_016428905.1 Dyella sp. ASV24
CCCGCCGCGTAGGCGGCCAGGTGGCGACCACGCGACAATCAAACACCGAGGCTCTGGACCCCGGCCTGCGCCGGGGTGACGGCTAAAGATGAAACAGTGAGGCTAGATTGACCCCTCACCCCAACCCCCTCTCCCAAAAAGCGGACCACCTTCGGGTCGCCACAAGAGGAGCGGGAGCAAAAAAGAGCGATTCCGCGCCCCCTGCCTTTCGGCACGGACCGACTTCAGGCACATTCGCCTATCCGTCCCCACAGGCATAAAGAGCGGCATACCTGGGCCTTGCGCCTTGCTTGCGTGAACGTGTGCCCGCGCCGATGGTCTGCCTGGGTGACGGGCGTGCGCCGCCCTAACCAGTATGGAAACTGAGTGAACATCTTCGCACCCCTGATTCGTCGACCCGTAGGCACCTCGCTGCTGGCCTTGGGCCTGCTGCTGGCAGGCGTGTTCGCGTATCGCCTGCTGGGCGTGGCGGCGCTGCCCTCGCTGGAGTTTCCCGGCGTGTACATCGTGGCGCAGATGCCAGGTGCGAGCGCGCAGACCATGGCGTCCACGGTGCTGGCGCCGCTGGAGCGCCACATCGGCCGTATTCCCGGTATCGATGATATGTACGGCAATGCGGCGGAGGGCACGGCTTCGATCCAGGTGCGCTTTACCTTCGACCGCACGGCGGATCAGGCGGCGCGCGATGTGCAGGCGGCCATCAATGCGGCGCAGGCGGACCTGCCGGTGCTGCCTTCGCCACCGCAGTATTTCAAGTTCGATACCTCGCAGATTCCGGTGCTGCTGGTGTCGCTCACCTCCACAGGCCTGCCGCAGGACAAGCTGTACGACCTGACGGATACGTTGTTGAAGCCGGCGGTGACGCAGATTCCCGGCGTGGCGCAGGTGCAGGTGTTCGGCGGTACGCCGCACGCGGTGCGTGTGGAGCTGGATATCAATGCGCTGGCGGCCAAGCGCCTCACCGCCAATGATGTGAGCAACGCGCTGATCGCCGCCAATGTGACGTCGCCGCAGGGCATCCTCAGCGATGGCCGCACGCAGATGACGGTGACGGCGAACGATGGCCTGCGCGAGGCGGCTGATTTCGCCAATGTGATCATTGCCAGCCGCAACAATGCGCCCGTGCGCCTGTCGGATGTGGCAAGGGTCTACAGCGGCCAGCAGGATATCTACCAGGGTGCGTGGTTCAACGGCCAGTCCACGGTGGCCATGCAGATCAGCAAGCGTCCGGAGGCGAATGCGGTGGAGACGGTGGACGAGATCCGCCGCCGCCTGCCGGAGTTCCGCCAATGGATGCCGGCGGATGTGCAGATCACGCCGATCTTCGATCTCACCACCACCACCAAGTCGGCCTTGCACGAAGTGGAGGTGGCGCTGCTGATCAGTATCGTGATGGTGGTGCTGGTGATGCTGGTGTTCCTGCGTCGCTTGCGCCCCACGCTGATTGCTTCGCTGAGCGTGCCACTGTCACTGGCCGGCGCGTTTGTGGTGATGCTGGCGTTGGGTTACACGCTCAACACGCTGTCGCTGGTGGCGCTGGTGTTGTGCATCGGCTTTGTGGTGGACGATGCGATTGTGGTGATCGAGAACATCGTGCGCCACATGGAGCAGGGTGCGGCCCCACTGGAGGCTGCGCTGATCGGCGTGCGCGAGATCGGTTTCACGGTGGTGTCGATCACGCTGTCGCTGGTGGCGGTGTTTGCGCCGCTGCTGTTTGGCAACAACATGTTGATCATGCTGTTGCGCGAGTTCTCGGTGACGCTGGCGGTGGCGGTGGTGATCTCGGCCATTGTCTCGCTGACGCTTACACCGGCGCTGTGCGGCAGGCTGCTCAAGCATGAGGAACCCGACGAGCGTAAGCCCGGCCGTATCGAGCTGGCGTTGGAGCGCTTCGACAAGGGCATCCAGCGCAGGTACGAACGCGCACTGGAATGGGCCATGCGCCATCGCCGCGTGATGCGTTGGCAGCCGATCATCCTGCTGCTGACCACGTTTGCGCTCGGTGCTGCGGTGGTCATGACGGCCGGCGGCAACTTCATGCCGGAAGAAGACATCGGCATGATCCAGGGCGATATCCGCGCCGACGCCAATATTTCGCCAACGCTGATGGCCGCGCAGGCGCAGAAGGCGGCCGACATGATGAAGGCCGATCCCGCGGTGCTCGATGTGCTCACGACGCTGGGTGGCAACGATGGTACTGGCGCGGTGGGCAATGCCGGCAGCATGTTCGTCGACCTGAAGCCCAAGGGCAGTGGGCCGAACGACCGCCACGAAAGCGCGAAGGCGGTGATGGAACGCCTGGGCAAGCAGTACGACCAGATGGCCGGCATTCGCGTATCGCTAAGCCCGGTGCAGTTCCTCGGCGGCGGCGGCAGTGGTGACAAGGGCGGCGCTTACGAGTTCCAGCTGATCGCCAGCAACGGCGAGGACCTGCAGCCGTGGACGCTGAAGGTTGTGCAGCAGATGCGCAAGATGAAGGAGTTCCGCGACGTCGGCAGCAACTTCGACCTGGTCGGCAAGCAGCAGAAGCTGAAGGTGGACCGCAACGCTGCGAGCCGCCTGGGTGTAACGATGGGCGACGTGGATACCGCGCTGTTCAACTCGTTTGGCCAGCGTCAGGTGTCGGTGATTTATTCGGACATTAACCAGTACTGGGTGGTGCTGACCTCCAGCTCCGCCACATCACTGAGCCCCGAGACCTTGCTCAACGTACGTGTGCGCAGCGCGTCCGCACAGATGATTCCGCTCTCGGCGATTGCGCATATCGAGCCCAATATGAGCCCGATGCGCGTACGCCATCACAACCAGTTGGAAGCCTCCACGATCACCTACAACCTCGCCAAGGATGTGTCGCAGGATGTAGGCACCAGGCTGGTGGACAACGCCGCCATTCTCGCCGGCCTGCCCGCAGGCGTGCGGGTGGAATGGACTGGCCAGAACCAACGCCTGCAGCAAGCGAAGAGCAACGGCATGGTGCTTCTGATCGGCGCCATCGTGGCGATGTACATCGTGCTTGGCATTCTTTACGAAAGCCTGGGCCATCCACTGACGATTCTTTCCACGCTGCCGGCGGCGGGCGCGGGTGCATTCCTGGCGATGTTGGTGACACAGACGCAGCTGACGTTGATGGCGATCATCGCGATATTGATGTTGATCGGCATTGTGAAGAAGAACGCAATTCTGATGGTGGACTTTGCGCTGGTCGCGCAACGCGAACGTGGGCTTTCGCCGCCGGATGCGATCAAGGAGGCGGCGCTGGTGCGCTTCCGTCCGATCACCATGACGACCTTGGTGGCCATGGGTGCTGCGTTGCCGCTGGCGATTGGTTTCGGCGTGGGTTCAGAGATGCGGCAGCCGTTGGGTGTGGCGATTGTGGGTGGTTTGCTGGTGTCGCAGTTGTTGACGTTGTTGAGTACGCCGGCGATTTATTTGTGGAATTACGATCGCAAGATTCGTAAGGAGGCGCGGCGCGCTAAGCGGGCGGCGAAGCGGGCGTTGAAGGCGCAGACGGCGGCGGGGTGATTTTTTCTCCCTCTTCCCGATGGGGAGGGGGTTGGGGTGAGGGGTGGGTGCTCGCCTTATCGTTTCGATGAAACCGTCACCCCGGCGCAGGCCGGGGTCCAGAGCCGTAAGTATGGTTATCGCCTCGAGCGCTAACGCGACCTGGCCGCTTACGCAGCGGGCGTTTCGATCGTCTGCCGACGCTCGAGTCACTTTTCTTTTGCTGGCCCAAAAGAAAAGTAACCCAAAGAAAATGGCCGTAGAGCCAACGCCTGCAGCATTACCTTGGGATAAGCCCGAACGGCTGAGGAATCGTGTGGCTTGGTCACCTTCGCCTCTACACAGCGGGTACGCCGGAGCGCTTCGCAACGCGCCGGTGCGGAGAGGACTTAAAGCAGCTTTCGCTACGCTTGCCCACCACTGGGGCAACGGAAAGCAGGCGCTACGCTTCCCGACCGCTGTGGGGAACTCGCCACCTAACGGCGTCGCTTTTCTCTTCTACCTCGACTTTGTGCACCTAGAGCAGGAGCAACGCGACCCGCTGCGATGCGATGTGCAGCTTCGCTGCACGAGCCGTCCGCTTTCGCTGTTGACCTTCGGGCCCCCTTGAGCGGCGGTGAGGGGCGGTCGATCAGGCCCCGAAGGGGGGCCGGGCACGACGCCCGGCACTTTTCGTCAGGGCAGGATGCCCTGTCGAAAAGCCCGGCCGACCCTCACGGACCGGCCGGCTTTATCGGCCGGCGACGCGACGGGGGTGCCCTTTCTTTGGGTTACTTTTCTTTACTCCGGGCATCCTGCCCTCCGCCCTTCGGGCCGGCTTCGCCGTTCGCACGCGCTCCTGCGCGTGCGTGGGCAAGCAAAGAAAAGTGACTCGGACCGCGGCAGCGGTTCGAAAGCCCGCGGCAGGCGAGCCAGATCGCCCTAACGCGACAACCGAGCGATACCGCTACTGGACCCCGGCCTGCGCCGGGGTGACGGCTAAAGATGAAACTTTGAGGCGAGCACCCGCCCCTCACCCCAACCCTCTCCCCATAGGGGAGAGGGAGCAAATAGGTGCGGCCCGCCGAAAACACGAAAACGAAAAAATCAGTCCCTCGGACTCGTACACGCCGCATAGCGGCGCCCCTCCACCTGCACCACATCCTGCCCCTTGATACTGATCCCCGCGGAGTAATGCTCCGCCGAATCAAACTTCACCCGCCCACGCGCCGCATCCACCAAGCCCTGACACTGCAGCGTCCAACTCAGCGCTGTGCTGCTGCGATGCTGATCAGCGCGTTCGCATTGCGCATAACCCGGCACCGGCAACTGGGCAAACTCAATCCACGGGTCCGGGCTTTCGTCCACGCAATGCCAGGTGATCTGCGGTGGGCCTTCCTTGCCGTGATCGAACACGCGCGTGACGATCTTCCACAAGCCAGGCATGGCCTGAAAATCGCCCGGATCGGCATGGCCCGGTTCACCCACGAAGGCGGCAGCCAGCAACACCAGCACGGCGAGCGCGCGGGCAACAGCGTGGCCTCGGCGGCCCGGAATGGCTTGGCGGATCGGTTTCATGGGATTCCCTACGCAGCAAGAACCCCGCCCGCGTGAGCGGGCGGGGTCCGGTTTCCTGCTATTGGATCAGTCCTGTGTTTCAGCTGCTGCGTAGCTGTGACCGTGACCGCGGTCGAAGTCGAACATGTTCATCAGGTTGCCGATGGCCGGTGCGTTGAGCGGCACATACGGGTTGTTGGGCAGGGCCACCGGGTTGGGCAGGTTGTCGCGGCTGCGGCCGGAGATGGTTTCGTGCAGGCCCCAGTTGGCTTCGACGAATTTGTCGAAGGACACATGGTCGTAGTACGTGTGCACCACGCGGCCGCCTTCGGAGAAGCGGGACACCACCAGCAGCGGGATGCGCGTGCCGTCGCCGAAGAAGTCCACCGGCTGCACGTAGCCCGAGTCGTAGTAACCACCGCCTTCGTCGAAGGTCACCATGATCACGGTGTCGTTCCACACCTTCGGGTTGGCCTTGGCCATGTCCACGATCTTCTTTACGTAGCCTTCGAACAGTTCCAGCTTGGACGAGGCCGGGTGTCCGTCCAGGATGCCATCCGGCTTGGCGATGGAGACCGCCGGCAGGGTGTCGTTCTGGATGTCGTTGTACAGGTCGGTGATGTCCTGGTTGTTCGCACGCAGCTTGGGATTGGTCATGACCTGCGTGGAGTACAGGAACGGATCGCAGATGTTGCAGAAGGTGCCGGCTTCGCCGTTTTCCTTGCCGTCTGCGTAGCCTTCGCCGTAGTACTTCCACGAGACGTGGTGACGAGTCAGCAGCAGCGCGAGGTTGTCCTGGCGTGTCGGCGGGATGGTGAACTGGATGGCGCCCAGCGGGGCCGGGGTGCCGTCACCCAGGTAACCCGGGTTGTAGTTGTTCACCAGGTAGTAGGCGTTCTTCTTGCAGTCGGTGCCGTGGAAGGTGTGGTACGGCAGGGACTTCAGGTAGTCCTTCACGGCGCCCACGCCGGGCTGCGTGTCATCAGCGCAGTTCACGTAGGAACCACCGCCGTAACCGTCCTGCACGTACCAGTTGTTGGTGCCGGATTGCGCATCCGGATTTTCGATCTGGTTCGAGGGCGGCGTTGCCGGTTCGCCATTCGCATCGGCGTAGTAGATGGGCTCACCGAAGCCCAGCATGATGTGGTTGGCGCCCGTGCCGCCCATCACCGACTGGTGGAAGTTGTCGCTCAGCGCATACGTGCGGGCCAACTCGGCGAAGTACGGCGCATCACCCTTGGCAATGTTGAGGAACTGCATCGCGGTTGAGCCTTCGCCGGTGGTTTCGTCGTCGAAGCCAGCGGGCTGTGCCTTGCCGTTGGTACCGGCGCCGACGGTGGTTTCGACCCACGGGAACAGGTCCATGCGGCAACCGCTGGGGTTCTTTTCGCTGGCGGCGCTGGTGTCGCAGTCCATCTGCTGCCACATCTGGAAGAAGCGATGCACCGGGCTGTTGGCGTAGTCGTCGTAGCTGATCGATGCATGCATGTCGACCGGTGCGTTGGCGAGCACCGACGGGAAGCGCGTGTCGACGGTGTCGTTCGGCAAACCGGTGCCGCCAGCAGCCAACTCGCTGTAGGCACTGGTGGGCAGGGCGGGTTCGATGGCCTGCGCCTGCGCAGCCGAGGCAAAGGGCGCCTGCGTCGGTGCACCGCCGGTGTTCATCAGCGGCAGCGAGGTGAACGCCGTGGTGTGCGTGGGGGCTACGGAGTATTTGCCGGTGTTGCTGGCCTGCCACTGCTTGGCGAGGGCCACATTCGGGCCGGGCGTGCCGTCAGCGTTGACGATGCCTTCGGACAGCAGGTTGTGCACGCTCTGGCCCTTGGGCGGCGTGTACGTGGCGAACACATGGTCGAACGTGCGGTTTTCGCCGATCAGCAGAATCACGTGCTTGATGGGCGTGCGGGTGCGATCACTGCGATCGTCGCGGTCACCACCCGGTGTGTGCAACACGGTGACGCCGGTCGCGGGAGCCTGGGTGGCCGCGGCGGCATTCTGCTCGGTGGGATTGCTCTGCGCGCTCACCACGCCGGCCAGGCCGACAGCAAGCGTACCAATGGCGAGCGGCAACAGCCGCTTGCGGACGTGCGTCATGGACATGACTTCGATCTCCTGCAGCGTCCCTGGAAGGGCTGCGTGAGTGGACCCCCTGATTGACCGGCACCTGTTCGCAACGTGGAGGGGCGCGGCCGGCGGCGAGTCTGGTCCGCACAGATGACGGACCCTTGGCGCTTTTGCGACAGGGATGACGTGCTACATGACAATGCGAAGACGCCGCAAATGCTTGCGGCATTTAGACGAGGGCAAAGCGCGCGGCTGTGCGACCCGCGCGATCAAACGATCGAGAGCGCGTGCGATAACGGCAAGAAATTGCCTTGTATTTGCCTCGTGGGAAGTATTCAGAAACGCGCGCAGCGACACATTCGCGCATGTGTCCTTACGATTCGCATGAGCAGCAAGGGTGGTGATCAAACAGGCGTTGCCGCGTGTCAGGTGCGCGGAACGATGCGCGTCGTCAGCCTTCCGCCCACAGGCGATAAACCCAGAAGGCTTCCTGTTGCTGCATGCCTTCGTACAAGGCCTGCGGCGCGTAGCCGGTGATGCGACGTGTCACCCTGCATAGATGGGGCTGATCGGCAAAGCCCGCCGCGGCCGCTACATCGGCCCAACGCACATCGGTCTGCGCGACGTCAGCCTCCACGGCTTCGAAGAACGCGCGTTCGGCGCGACCAAAGCCGCGCAGCTCGCGCAGGGGCAGGCCCGCCCAACGTTTGATGCGTCGTTCCAGTTGCCGCAGGCTTCGCCCGACGGAAGAAGTCGCCGCGCGCTGGGTGAGGTAGAGCGCCCAATCCGCATGGCGCTGCACGGCCAACGGCAACTCCGGCCTGCACGCGCGCCAATGCGGCTCCAGAAAGTTTTCCAGGCAGGCGATGCGCTGCGCGTCGTCAGGCAGATCTTGCACGTCTGCACACATCGCGAGCCACTCCGGCGGCAACACTTCCGCCGCATCGACAAAGCGATCGGTGAGCGCTGCAGGCTCCAATCCCGTCAGCAGATGCAAGGCGTCGGGCATGAGCAGCACCACCAGGCTGTGAACGGGGCCCGGACACCATGTCGAGGTGGGCCGCGTCTGGGGCCCGCCAAGCACCCAACGGCCGGGTGGTGGCATGCGCGGGCTTTCCAGACCGGGCATGTTGTCTGCATCAGCGGGAAGGAGCATCTCGCTGCTGCCTTCGAACCACCAGCTCAAGCTGCACATGGGCGTGGCGGGAAAGCGATTGATGCGTTGCTCGTCATCCAGTGCATAACCCACGGTGCTGCGCACCACCACGCTGCGCACACAGGCGACCAGTGAGGCACGCGGCAACCAGAGCTGGCCCGATGGAAGCAAGGCATCGGGCTGACGCATCGAAGGGGAAACCAGGGTAGCCATGTGCCGCAGTGTAAAACGTCGGCGATGTCGTGTTCGTTCAATACCGTGGATTGGTGGTGCGCGAGCATGCCCGCCATGAAGACGACGACCTTTTCCAATGCTCTGGCATCCACCGACCACGCGCCCCCAGGCGGCCCGACTGACCGATGGCGGGGGTTCTCGCTATTGCGTCGCATGCGTGCCGACTACCTCGGCTTTGTCACGGGCTTGCAGCGCGAGTACGGCGACCTGACGCGTATGCGCCTGATCAATGAGGATGCGTGGGATCTGATGTCGCCCGCGCTGATCCGCGAGGCGATGGTGACGCAGTCGGGTCAGTTGATCCGCTGGGAGCGTGCCACGCACGTTTTCAGTCAACTGTTTGGCCAGAGCGTGCTGGTGACGCATGGCGATACCTGGCAACGGCAGCGTCGCATGCTGATGCCGGCGTTTACCCCCCGCCGTGTGGGTGGCTATGCGCAGCTGATGACGGACGCCGCACGTAGTGCGCTCGATCAGGCGGTGCCTGGGGGTGAACCGTCCGCGCAAGTGAGCATGAATGACCTGTGGAATGGCGCGACGATGGACGTGATTCTGCGCACGCTGTTCAGCGAATCGGTGCAGACGGATGCGCAAGCTGCCGCCAAGGCCACGCAGACGTTGATGACCAGTGCGTTTCGCGAAATGTTTGTACCGTGGACGGTGCCACTTTGGTTGCCCACACCGAACAACGCGCGCAAGCGACACGCGCTGGCCACGTTGCGGGGGTTGGTGGGTCGACATATCGAGGCGCGATGGGCCGCTTCCGGCGACGAACCACCGCGCGACGATCTGCTGCAGATGCTGCTGGCCGCGCGTGATGATGCCACTGGCGATCGCTTGTCGAAGCAGGAGGTGTTCGATCAGTGCATGGTGAGTTTTGAAGCAGGGCACGAAACCAGCGCCACCACGCTGCTGTGGTGGAGCCTGCTACTCGCGCGCCACCCGGAGACAGCACGGCGCGCGCAACGCGAAGTGGACGAGGTACTGCGCGGCGCGACGCCCGGTGCGCAGCACGTGGATCAACTGCCGTGGCTGCAGGCGACGCTGAAGGAAACCTTGCGTGCGTATCCAGCGGTGTCGGTGCTGATGACTCGCCGCAACACGGACCCGATCACACTGGCCGGCCACGCGGTGCCGAAGGGCGCGATGTTGCGTGTCACGCCGTGGGTGATTCACCACGATGAACGTTGGTTTCCCCAACCCGACCGCTTCATGCCGGAACGCTTTCTGGATGATGCGCCGCATATCCCCAAGGGTGCATGGATTCCCTTTGGCATCGGGCCGCACGTATGCATCGGCCAGCATTTCGCGATGCTGGAGATGACCCTGCTCGCCGCCATGCTGCTGCAGCGCTATACGCTGTCGCTGGATGACGATGGCCTGGCTGACCACACGCCTCAGCTTTCGGTAACGCTGCGTCCGCGTGACCCGGTGCGGTTGCGGCTCACGCGCCGGCATGAGGCCGGCGGCTGCGGCGACAGCCACATCGTCGGATAGGTCGAGTGATTTTCTAGTCCTATTTGGCCAGGAGCTTGTCTAACGTTTCGACGGGGCGCGTGGTCTTGCTCAGCATTACGTCAGCGAAGTTGAAACGGTGAGACGAGCACCCGACCGTTACCCCCTTTTCGGGACTCACCTCAACCCTCTCTCCCAAAAGGGGACTACCTTCGGGTCGTCCGAAGGGGAGAGGGAGTAAGTGAAGTGGTGAGGCTAGGTTGGCCCCTCACCCCAGCCCTCTCCCCGGAGGGGAGAGGGCGAAAAGCGGGGCGCGTCATCGTTAGCGCCGACGATGCACCACGCCACGCGACGCGACGCGATGTGCAGCGTAGCTGCACGAGCCGTGCGCTTACTTTTGATCTTCCCGGGCCCCGTATGAGGCGGCGGGCGGGTGGAGATCAGGCCCGCAGGGGAATCGGCAAGGATGCCGATTCCTTTTCGTCGGGGCAGGATGCCCCGTCGAAAAGCCCGGAACCCGACCGCGTACCTGGAGGGCCGCAGGCCCGGAGGGCGCCGATTCCGGGGGGCCCTTTCTTTGGGTTACTTTTCTTTACTCCGGGCATCCTGCCCTTCGCCCTTCGGGCCGGCTTCGCCGTTCACACGCGCTCCTGCGCGTGCGTGGGCAAGCAAAGAAAAGTGACCCGGCCTCCGGCAGGAGGTCGGAACGCCCGCTGCGTAGGCGGCCAGATCGCCGTATCGCTAAAACCAGACACCGAGGCCCTGGATCCCGGCCTACGCCGGGATGACGGTTCCATCGAAACCGTACCGCGAGCACCCACCCCTCACCCCAACCCTCTCCCCGAAGGGGAGAGGGAGCAAGTGAAGTGGTGAGGCTAGATTGGCCCCTCACCCCAACCCTCTCTCCCAAAAAGGGACTACCTTCGGGTCGCCCGAAGGGGAGAGGGAGTGAAAGGCTCGCGGTTGGCAGGCTTGGTTTTGGCCTTTAGGTTTCGCTTTTGATCTCGGTATTGGCCTTTGATCTACCCGGCCTCCGGCAGGAAGATCGGAAGCCCGCCGCAGGCGAGCCAGGTCGCGGTATCGCAAAAATATTTCTCTTTTCTAAGTACGAAACCGATCAGGCCGGCAGTAACTGGAACGGCCGCATCATCTCGTTGTCTTCGTGCTCGAGCAGATGGCAATGCCACACGTAGCGGCCGGGCTCGCCTTCGAACTTGGTGATGATGCGCGTGACCATGCCGGGATCGGCACGCACGGTGTCCTTCCAACCCATCTCTTCCGGCGCAGGTGATATCGCAGGGCCGGTGTACTTGAGTGTCTTGCTCTCGTTCCACGCGAACAGATCGAACGGCCGGCGCTCCAACACCTGGAATCGCACCAGATGCAGATGCATCGGGTGCGCGTCACCGGTGAGGTTCACCATGCTCCAGATCTCGGTGGTGTTCTGGCGCGGGTTTTCGGTGATGGGCGCGGACCAGTGCTTGCCGCCGAGCATCATCATCATGGCACTGCCGCCTGCATCATCCTGCTCGCCCAGCGTGAGCACGCGGTCGCGCACGGCGCTTGCTTCGGCCATGCGTTCAATACTGCGTAACGTTGCCGGGACCACGCTGGTGTCTTTGCGGCCGCGATCGCGCACGCGAAACTCCATGATGGCGTCGCCCTGTTGGCGCAACTGTGCGTGTTTGCCGTCCATGCCGGAGAAGTCGATGACGACATCGGCACGTTCCGCAGGATAGAGCGTGACGTGCGGACGCGAGAGCGGTGCGGCAAGCAGGCCCTGATCACTGGCGATCTGCGTGAACGACAGTCCGTTCGACAATGACAGTTCATAGAAGCGGGTGTTGGCGGCGTTCACCAGCCGAATGCGGTAGCGGCGCGGCTCGACCTCCATGAAGGGATAGAGCTTGCCGTTGCACAGGATGGCGTTGCCGTTGCATTCGGACACCCAGGGGGCGTCCGGATCATCGGAAACGGGGTAGTACAACTGGCCGTCTTTCGCGATCAGGCGATCACACAGGATCAGCGGCAGGTCGCAGTCGCCGGTCGGCAGGTTGAGCGCCTGCTCTGTGTCGTCTTCAATCAGGTAAGCGCCGAGCAGGCCCGCGTAGATATTCAGCCGCGTGATGCCCATGGCGTGATCGTGGTACCAGAGCGTGGCCGCGTCCTGCGCGTTGGGGTAGTGACCGACCAGCGAACGACCCGGTTCGAACCAGTCTTCCGGATAGCCGTCGCTGGACGGCGACACGCGCGCACCGTGTACGTGCGCGATGGTGCGCACCTCGGGCTTGTTGCGCTCGGCGCCGTGGATGGTGTGGTCGATGGGCAGGAAGTGGTTTTTCGGCAGTGCGTTGGCCCATTCGATCAGCAAGGGCTCGTTGCGCCGCGCAACCAACGTTGGGCCCGGGAACGAGCCGTTGTAACCCCACAGCGGCGTGGGCGGCAGATCGCGATGCAATTGCGCCTTGAAGGCGCGCATCTCCATTCGGTAGAGCGGCAGTGACTTGTCCGGATACGCGGGGTCCGTCCGTTGGCCAACGGGTTTTGCCACGGCGGGCAAGGGCAGCGGATCCACGAAGCGCGCCAGCGTTACCGGGTTCACCAGCGGCACTTTGGGTGCGGCGAGCTGGGGCATGGCCATGCGCGCCATCTTCTCGTCGCCAATGGCCGGCGCGGACCAGGCCAGCAAGCCGAGCTCTGCCGCCGTGGCGGCGCCGACCATGTCGAACAGACCGCGCAGGAACTGGCGGCGTGAAGGGTTGATGCGAGTCATCGAGCAACCCTAGGCAGCCCGGATGACAGTCACATGGCAAAGCGTGAAGGGAGGTTCACCCCGCGCGCGCGTTGGCGCGAAGGGTGAAACCGGTCACTCCGCGGAGGCGGGTACGCCTTGCCCGGTGGTGGGGGCCTGCTGGCCGGCGACGGCGGCCGCATCGTCTTGCCCGGCCTTCTCGATGGGCGTGGCCAACATGCGCGCACGGCGCCAACCGCCCCACTTGTAGTAGCCCATGGCCATCAGCATGGAGGCGAGCGAGCCCAACGGAAAACTCCACCAGATGGAGTCCGCCCCCAGGTGCGACGCCAATGCCAGCGCAAACGGCGGACGGATCAACCACATGGAGATGAACAGGATGATCAGCGGTGGCAGCACTGCACCGGTGGAACGCACCACGCCAAACAGCACGAAGGTGACACCGAAGAACATGAACGACCACACGGCGATGCTGTTGAGGTGCTGTGCGAGCGTCAGCGCTTCCGCGTCATTGGGCAGGAACATCCCCAGCGCTGCGTGATTGAACAGATAGATCAGCCCGATCAGGCAGCCGCTGAGCAGGAAGTTGTAGAGCACGCCCATCCGGGTGATGAGACTCACGCGGTCCCACAGCTTGGCGCCCACGTTCTGTGCCGCCATGGACGACACCGCTGCGCCGATGGCCATCGCCGGCATCTGCACGTAGGTCCACAACTGGGTAGCAGCGCCGTAAGCAGCGGTGGTCTTGGAGCCGTACTCGTTCACCATGTGGATCATGATCATCGCGGAGCTGGAGATCACGATCATCTGCAGGCCCATCGGCAGACCCTTCACCACCAGCGAGCGCAGGATTTCCCGGTCCGGACGCAGGTAACCGAGCTCATGGCTGGTGAGGCGTAGGAAGTGCTTGCGCCGATACAGCGTGAAGATCAGGGCGAACAGCGCAATGGTCTGCGCGATCAGCGTGGACGTGGCGGAGCCGGCAATGCCCATGCGCGGGAAGGGACCCACGCCGAAGATCAGCAGCGGGTTGAACACGATGTCCATGACCACCGACAACCCCATGAAGACGAACGGCGTGCGCGAATCGCCCGCGCCGCGCAACGTCATCATCAGGAAGTTGTAGAAGAACATGGACGGCACAGCGATGAAGATGATGCGCAGGTAGGGCACTGCGAAGGCCTGCGCATCCACCGGCGTGTTGAGCGCGCGCAGCATCCACGGCGTGGCGAAGTAGCCGCCAATGGCCACCAGCACCGATATGGATACGAAGAACGTCACGCCCGTGCCCACCACGCGCTTGGCTTCCAGCATGTTGCGCGCGCCAAGGCTCTGACCGATGAGGATGGTGCACGCCATGCTCAGGCCGAATACGGCGCCCAGCAGCAGGAACAGGATCAGGTTGGCGTTGCTTACGGCCGTGAGTGCGGCTTCGCCCAGGTAGTGACCGATCCACATGGCGTTGACCGAGCCGTTGAGCGACTGCAACACCGTGCTGCCCAGGATGGGCGAGGCGAACATGAGCAACGTGCGCGCAATCGGTCCTTCGGTAAGGAGCGGCTGCCTTGCAGCGAAAGAGGACATCGAAAAGATTCCGCGAGGGGGAAGGGGGAAATCAGTCGCCCGCGATGGCCGCCTGCCATGCGCGCGTTGCGAGAACACGCACATGCTCGCGCACATCGACGGGCCATGCATCTGTCAGCTGGATGAAACGCTCACGCTCCTTACGCCAAAACGCGCGAGAGGCTTCTTCGTGATTCGCTAGATTACCCGTCATGGCGCTCATGAAGCGATCTACCGCTTCGCCAGCAAGGCGAACGGCGTCGCGCTCGCGATGAGTGCGGCGCGCTTCTTCGACAAGACGGCGCAAGGTCGCCGAGGCACCGCCAGGTTGTTCGGCGAGCCAATCCCAATGACGTGGCAGCAAGGTGACCTCACGCGCGATCACCCCCAGGCGAGGACGCCCGGGGCCACGCGGCGCGGGCTCTTCGTCCGAGGGCGGCGCGGGCAGGCGAGCGAGTATCTCGTCCGATGTGCCACGCAAGTCGAACTCCACCAAGCGGCTACTGAGATCGTCGAAGACCAGCACCGGACCTTTGGCGCCGGCATCCACGGCATGTTTGACGGCAAGCGCCACCTCGGCCGGCGTGCCGGCGGCAATCCGGCGATGACCGTCAAAGGCGGTGCAGGAGGCGGTCTCGAAGATGGGCATGCTTTGTTCCGGGCACAAATCAGGATGCGAATATTGCCCGGGTAATATATGAAGATCAAGCGCCGGCATGGCTCATGGGTGAGCGCGGTACCATTTCGGCAGTTCCCGCCAAGCCCATCCCATGGTCATCCACCCTCCGCAACGCTCGCTCCGGTTGATGCTGTTCACCCTGCGCGGCTCGATTGTTCCGGTGATCTGGAAGCGGGTGGCCGGGATGATGCTGCTGTCCGTGGCGGTGGTGCTGCTGGAACGCCGCCTGCCGCACACCGGCGTGGAGCTGGGTGCGATCCCGCCCACACTGATGGGCCTGACGCTGGCGATCTTCCTGGGCTTTCGCAACACGGTGGCCTACCAGCGCTGGTGGGATGCGCGGACGCTGTGGGGCGAGTTGCTGATCGTGCTGCGCAACCTGGCGCGGCAGACGATGAGCCTGCCGGCAAACCTTTCCGCGGCCGAACGCGAACGGATGGTGCACCGACTGATCGCCTTCGCCCACGCGCTGCGCCATCACTTGCGTGGCACCTCGCCGGGCGATGAGGTATCTCGCTGGCTGACATCGGAAGACCAAGCCGCACTCGCGGGCCGTCCCAACCCACCCAACGTGCTGCTCGGCCTGATCGGCCAGGACTACGCGCAACTGCATCGCGAAGGCCGGCTGGACGCCATCCTGCTGGCGAGCATCGATGCCCAGGTGACGCGCGCCTCGTACGTGCTGGGCGGCTGTGAGCGCATCCAGGGCACGCCGATTCCGTTCGCCTACATCCTGCTGCTCCACCGCACTGTCTACATCTACTGCCTGCTGCTGCCGTTCTGCCTGATCGGCAGCGTCGGCTGGGTGACGCCGCTGATGGTGGGCGTGCTGTCCTACACCTTCTTTGGGCTCGATGCGCTGGGCGACCAGATCGAGAACCCCTTTGACCGCCTGCCCAACGACCTGCCGCTCGACGCTATGTGTCGCACCATCGAGATCGGCCTGGGTGAATTGCTGGGCCAACGCGACCTGCCCGCCCCGCTGCAACCTGTCGACGGCGTACTGCTCTAGCAAGAGCACCAAAGATCCAGCCAGCCCCGCTCTTTGCCGTAGTTTTACGGCATTTTCGGCGTGCGCTTCACGCCGCCTGAGACAGACTGTTGGCGCGCCCGGTAAGGGATATCTGCGCATTTGTGCCGCCCAGGCAACGCACTGTTGCCTCGATTCGACCTATTTCCAATACCGGTCGGTCCAGTTAAGTAATTATACTAGGCGGTGCATAAATTCCCTCCCCAAGCACAAAGAAGAAATCACATGCGACCTTTCCTCCTGCGCAGTGCCGCAGTGTTCGCACTGATCGGCGTTTCCGCTACGGCCATGGCCGACACTCGTATCGAAATCAACGGTGGCCGAAGCTATTCGGACGGCTACTGGACCAACACCGCCTGGGTCGAAGCGATCTGGGGCGAGCACAACCTCGGCAACAGCCGCATCACATGGGCCCCCATGGCCTCATTGGGTTTCCTCAACGGCCGCAACGTAACGCGCTACGGCAACGCCGTCTCCGACGACGTGTGGCTGGGCGGTGGCGGTTTGCGTATCCGCTATGGCAACGCCAATGACTGGTATCACCACTTGTTCTGGAACTCGGAGATCGCGGTTCAGGCGGGTCGTACGCTCGCGCTGAGCAGTGGCGGCGAGTTTGTGAATTCGGTGGGCTGGACGGGTGAGCATTGGACGTTCCAGATTCGTCATGCGTCGAATGCGGGCATCAAGGGTTCCAACCGTGGTGAGACCATGGCGTTGGTGGGGTTTGCGTTTAATCCTTGAGGTGGTGGTGTTGGTGGTGTTTTGGGCAACGGCTCCGTGAGGGGCCGTTGTTGTTTGGATGGCTGAATGTTTTTTTGATGGGCGTTGTCACTCGGCTCCCTCTCCGCTTTGGGGAGAGGGTTGGGGTGAGGGGTGGGTGCTCGCCCTATGGTTTCGATGAAACCGTCATCCCGGCGTACCCCACAAAAGGGGGCAAGGGCCGGAGGCGCTTCTCAACAGCCGAATGGCTGGTCATCCAGGTTCCGTAGTAGTCGGTTGTCGCCTCACGCGCTACCGCGACCTGGCCGCTTACGCAGCGGGCGTTTCGATCGTCTGCCGACGCTCGAGTCACTTTTCTTTTGCTGGCCCAAAAGAAAAGTAACCCAAAGAAAATGGCCATAAGGCCAACGCCCGCAGCATTTCGATGGGATAAGCCCGAACGGCTGAGGAATCGTGTTGCTTGGCAACCTTCGCCTCTACACAGCGGGTACGCCGAAGCGCTTCGCAACGCGCCATGGCGAAGAGGACTTAAAGCAGGCTTCGCTACGCTTCCCCATCGCTGAGGCTAGGGAGAGAGGACGCTACGCTTTCCTACCGCCGAGGCGAGGGAAAAGGAGCGCTACGCTTTCCCACCACTGGGGCAAGGGAAAGCAAACGCTACGCTTCCCGACCGGGTGGGGAGAACTCGCCATCGAATGGCATCGCCTTTCTCTTCTGTCTTGGCTTTGTGCACTTAGAGCAAGAGCAACGCCACCTGCCGCGATGCGATGTGCAGCAACGCTGCACGAGCCGTCCGCTTTGCGCTTTTGATCTTCCGGGCCCCGTATGA
The DNA here is from genome assembly GCF_016428905.1 of Dyella sp. ASV24. Taxonomy (GTDB): domain Bacteria; phylum Pseudomonadota; class Gammaproteobacteria; order Xanthomonadales; family Rhodanobacteraceae; genus Dyella. Next base: position 17,520 of record NZ_JAELTQ010000081.1, read on the forward strand.
GGCGGCGGGCGGGTGGAGAGAAGGCCCCGCAGGGGTGGCTGGCAGGGATGCCAGCCACTTTTCGTCGGGGCAGGAGCCCCGTCGAAAAGCCCGGAACCCGACCGCGCACCTGGAGGGCGAAGCCCGCAAGGCGCCTCATCCGGGGGGCCCTTTCTTTGGGTTACTTTTCTTTGGGCAAGCAAAGAAAAGTGACCCGGCCTCCGGCAGGAGGTCGGAACGCCCGCTGCGTAAGCGGCCAGATCGCGATCACGCGATAACCAAGCGATACCGCTACTGGACCCCGGCCCTTGCCCCCTTTTGCGGGGTGCGCCGGGGTGACGGCTAAAGATGAAACAGTGAGGCTAGATTGCCCCCTCACCCCAACCCTCTCTCCCAAAAAGGGGACTACCTTCGGGTCGCCCGAAGGGGAGAGGGAGCAAAGTAGAGCTGACACCCCGCCAGCACATCAGCACCACACCCAAAACCAAAACAAGAAAAAGGCCGCATAACTGCGGCCTCTTCCACCCAAATCACACAAATAAAATCAGTGGTCCGCCCCCGGCCCCGCCTTCGCACTAAACGGCGGCCGCGCCATCCACACCACCACGATCAAGCTGAAAAACACCCAGCCCAACAGATGGAACACCTCGTTGAACGAGATCTGATAACCCTGCTGCGTAATCATCTGATCCAGCATCACGTTCGCCGCCTGACCCTGCACCCCCACGCCCTGCAGCGCAACCTGCGCTGATGAGTCGTAAGGCGTGATGTGCTCCGCCAAATGCGCGTGATGCACGATGGCGCGGTGATCCCACAGGAACGTGGTGAGCGAAGCGGAGAAGCTCGCACCCAACGTACGCAGGAAGGTCGCCAGACCACCGCCCGAGGCAATCTCGTTCGGCTGCAGATCCGACAACAGAATCGTCGTCACCGGCATGAAGAACAGCGCCACACCCAAGCCTTGGAACAACTGCACGCCAGCGACGTGCCAGAAGTCAATCTGCAGGAAGAACTCCGAACGCATGAAGCACGTCGTGCCCATCACCAGGAACGCGCACGAGGCGAGCAGGCGCATGTCGGTACGCGGCGCGTACTTGCCCACCAGGAACGTGAGCATCACCGGCAGGATGCCCAGCGGCGCGGCGGCGAAACCCGCCCACGTCGACGTATAGCCCATATTCCGCTGCAGCCACTGCGGCACCAGCAGGCCGATGGCGAAGAACGCCGCGTAGGCAAGCACCAAGGCGATGGTGCCTGTGCGGAAGTTGTGATGGCGCAGCAGGCGCAGGTTGACGATGGGTTCTTTGTCGGTGAGCTCCCAGATCAGGAAGATCGCCAGTGCAATCACCGACACGATGCTGGTGATCACGATGAACGAGGAGTTGAACCAGTCCTCGTCGTTACCCTTGTCGAGCACGATCTGCAGCGCACCCACGCCGACAATGAGCGTGATGAGGCCGACGTAGTCCATCTTCGGCCGCATGGTGACTTCCGGGCGTCCCTTCATCTGGTTGCCCACCACCATGCTAGCGAAGATGCCGATGGGGACGTTGATGAAGAAGATCCACGGCCACGAGTAGTTGTCGGTGATCCAGCCGCCAAGGATCGGGCCTGCAATGGGCGCCACCACCGTCACCATCGCCAACAGCGCCAGCGCCATGCCGCGTTTGGCGGGTGGATAGATGGAGATCAGCAGACTCTGCGTGATCGGATACATCGGGCCCGCCACCGCGCCCTGGATGGCGCGGAACAGAATCAGCATGGGCATGCTCTGCGCGATGCCGCACAGTAACGACGCGATGGAGAACAGCAGGGTCGACCAGATGAACAGCTTCACTTCGCCGAAACGGCGCGTGAGGAAGCCGGTGAGCGGCAGCGCAATGGCCATGCTCACCGCGAACGAGGTGATGACCCAGGTGCTCTGATTGACGCTCACGCCAAGGTTGCCGGCAATCGTCGGCAGCGACACGTTCGCGATGGTCGTGTCGAGCACCTGCATGAAGGTCGCCAACGAGAGGCCGACGGTGGTCAGCGCCAGGTTGGGCGGACGGAAATCTTGACTCATCGCACGGATAACCTGCGGTATGAAGGGTGTGCCCGCGCCGAACAACGCGTCGAAGCGGGCCTTATTTTTCTCACATCGTTCCGACGCGAGCCGGAACGATGTGTTGAATCACTGCGGTTGGCGTGGATGGCGATGCAGCGCCTCCACGCCTACGGCAAACCGATTACTGCTTCTGACCTTCGCCGCCCGCCATGTTCGCGTGGATGATCTCCGCGATCAGGCCGTCGGCCTTGGCCAGCTGTTCTTTGTAGACGTCGGTCTTGAAGGCCGGCTGCGTCGGCGGCTGATCGGCAAGCAGCAAACCCTTCTGGTTGTGCAGGTTCACTTCCACCTTGGTCGACAGGCCGACACGCAGCGGATGGTCTTCCAACTGCTTGGGATCGGTGAAGAACACGCGAACCGGCACACGCTGCACGATCTTGATCCAGTTGCCGGTGGCGTTCTGCGCCGGCAGCAGCGAGAACGCACTGCCCGTACCCACACCCAGGCTCTGCACGGTGGCCTTATAGGTCACGGTGCCGCCGTAGATGTCGGCGCGGATTTCCACCGGCTGACCGATACGCATGTTGGTGAGCTGCGTTTCCTTGAAGTTGGCATCGATCCACACTTCATGCAGCGGCACCACGGCCATCAGCGGCGTGCCCGACGCCACGCGCTGGCCCAACTGCACCGAACGCTTGGCGACGTAGCCGTCCACCGGCGCGATGATCGAGGTGCGCACGTCGTCGAGGTAGGCGGCACGCAGGCGAGCGGCGGCCGTCTGGACGTCCGGATGCGACGCGACGACGGTGTCGTCCACGAGCACCTTGTTGGTCTGCAACTGCTGTTGCGCGGTGGTCATGGCGCTCTGCGCGGTGGTCAGTGCGTCGAGCGCGTGCGACAGCTCTTCGGCGGAGATCGCACCGGACTTGGCGAGGTCACGGCGACGATTGTAGTCGGCCTGTGCCTTGTCCACGGCGGTCTTGCGTGCGGCCACTTCGGCCTGGGCACCGCTGACATTGCTGTACAGGCCGCGCACCTTACGGACGGTGCTGGCGAGGTTGGCGCGCGCCTGCTGCAGCGCGACGTCGGCATCCGCCGGGTCGAGCTTCACCAGCACATCGCCGGCGTGCACCAGATCACCGTCGTCAGCGCCGATGGTGATGACGGAGCCTGTCACCTGCGGGGTGATCTGCACGATGTTGCCGTTGACGTAGGCGTCGTCGGTTTCTTCGTACCAGCGGCCTTCAACGAAGTACCACACGCCCCAGCCGATGGCGGCAATGACCACCACGGCCGCGAGCGAGCGCAGCAGAAAGCCGCGACGACTCTTGGGAGGTTGAGCGGCCACGTTCTCGGCCGCGAGCGGGGTTTGGCTAGACATGGGGGCAGCCTTTTTTCTTAAAGCGAATGATCAGAGGAAGATTGGACGGCCACATCGGCCGAGGCGCCTTGCGGACGGAAACCGCCGCCAAGGGCCTGGATGAGCTGCACGGACAGGTCGACCTGCTGCGACTGCAGCGCGGCAAGGCGTTCCTGCGCAGCGAGCAACTGCTGGCGCACGATCAGCGCCTCCAGATAGCTGCCCACGCCGGCCTTGTAACGCTGCTCGGAGAGCTGCCACGCCTGCGTAGCGGCATCGACTGCGCGCTGCTGTGCGGCGACCTGTTCCTGGGCGGACTGCACGGCGTCGTAGCCGTCGGCCACTTCGTTCACCGCGCGCACCAGCGTCTGGTTGTACTGAGCCACGGCCTCGTCGTACTGCGCATCCTTCGAGGAGAGGTTGGAGCGCAGACGGCCGCCGTCGAAGATCGGCAGACTGAGCGATGGGCCAAAGGTGTAGAAGCGCGCCGGCAACTGCAGCGGGTTGACGCTACCGAATGCGGCCACGCCAGCCATGGCGCTGATGCTTACGTTGGGCAGGAACTGAGTCTTGGCGACCTTGATCTCCTTGCCCGCCGATTCCACGCGCCAGCGCGCGGCGACGATGTCAGCCCGATGGCCAAGCAGCTCGGTGGACAGATCCGCCGGTGCGGTGAGCGCACCCGGCGTCAGCATCTGCGGACGACCGATGTCGAGGCCACGATCCGGACCCTTGCCGAGCAGTACGGACAGCGAGGACCGCGCTGCATCGATGGCGCGTTTGGCGGCAGCCACTTGCTGGTCGGCGTTGGCGACTTCGGTGTCGCTCTGCTTGAGCTGCAACTGGTTGTCGAGACCAGCGGAGACGCGCTGCTGGGTCAGCTGGCGCGCGGTGGTGGCCCGCTCGTGCTCGGCGTTCGCCACATCCTGCTGGGCATAGGCATAGGAGAGCTGCACGTAGGCGCGGGCCACGTTGGTGGACAGCTCGATACGCGCGGCCTGCTGCTCGATCTCCGCGGCGTGCTGCATACCGACGGCGGCTTCCCACGCGGCGCGCTTGCCACCCCACAAGTCGAGGCCCCAGCTGAAACTGCCGCGAGCGTCCTTGAACCAGGTGAACTTGCCACCGCCCAGATCCGGCGGAGCCGCGGTAAGCGGCAGGCGCTGGCCAATCATGTTGGCCCCGGCAGTCACACTCGGACCACGGTCGGCATCGGCTGCGCCAGCTTCGGCCTGCGCCTGGCGGGCGCGGGCGTCGGCCACGGTCAGGGTGGGGTTGTCTTTCAGCGCTTCAGCGATCAACGCGGTCAGCTGCGGATCACCGAGACCGGTCCACCAGTCGTTGGCGGGCCAGGCGGCGGGGGAGAGCGCAACGCCGGACAGGCTGCGATCGGCCTTCAGCGAGGAGGCATCGGTCAGCGCGCCCTCCGGATGCAGGCCGCCGCTGCTGACGCATCCCGCCAGCGCGAGGGAGAGGCCGGTGGCTGCCGCAAGGATTTGCAGACGCATGGGCTTGGTTTCCAGAAAAGTGAAACGGGTCAATTCATGTTGCGGAGCGCGGCCAGCACGCGCTCCAGGTAGTCACGCAGCTGCTCGCGCTGGGTGGGGTCCAGCGCTTTCTGGGCAGCATCCAGAACGCGGTCGTTGCACGGCGTGATCTGTCGCCACATGGCCTCGCCGGCCGGCGTCAGCTCGATGCGCAGAGCGCGACGGTCCTGCTCGTGTGGCTGTCGGCGCAGCAGACCCTTGCCTTCGAGCTGGTCGAGTTGGCGTGTCATGGCGCCACCGTCCAGTTCCACAGCACGGGCCAGCTCACTGGCCGACATCGGGCCCAACAGGGCCAGGCGTTTGAGGATGAGGAACTGGGTGAAACGCAGGTCCACGCCTGACGCCTGAAGCTCGGCTTCCGTCTTGCGGACCAGTTCGCTACGAACCAGCCCGATGAGGACGCCGATGCTGTCCTGGGGGTACGAGGGAGGGTGAGAGGGGCTCATGGGACGGCAATTCTATTGCCGCCAATATATTTGTCAAGGCAAATATGTTCTTGATAGATTTTGCCTGGACAAAATTTGGAGCTGCCTCAATGAGCTCCCTCCCGTAACTCGTCATCCAGCCAGGTGCGCAGGGCGGGATCGCGCAGTTCGAACAGTTCGAACACGCCCAAGGCCCGCAGGGTCGGCAACAGCGCAAGCACCCGCGTCTCCATCGCACGCCGGGCTGCTTCGGGGGTATCGGGGTCCAGCATCTGATGGGCACAAGCCACGAACGCCTCGAGCGGGGCGGATTCGGCGGTAGGCATGCGTACGGCAATCATCGACATGGGGCGGCTCTCCCTTCGACGCCGGGCGGCGGCGCCGCTTGCTTCAGTGAGGACGTGTGTCGGGGTGCGGGCGTGACCGCGCCGGATCAAGCAGGAGGAATGGCACGGGTGGGGGAACCGCGCCCGACGACACGTTCGATACCGCAAGCGGCGGCAGCGGTGGGGAAACGGATCAGCATGATTGAGCAGGTGGGTAAATTGCTGTTAGCGTTATTTGGTCAAAGTTTGTCGAGAATCGGCCATGGGCCATGTGACAGAGAAAGACGAGACACAGTTCCACACGATGATCGAGCGCCTCGACGGCCCCCCAGTGATCGCCTACTGGACCGAAGGCGTGGCCTCGAGCGAGTACAGCGAAAACACCCGCGAGTACGGCTGGCACTCCCACGCGCGTGGCCAGCTGTACTGCGTGGAAAGCGGGCTGGTGCATGTGCGCACGGCGCAGGGCTCGTGGCTGTTGCCACCGCACCGTGCCGGCTGGATGCCCGCAGGCGTGGAGCACACCGTCACCCTCAGCGGCCGTATGAGCGGCTGGGGCGTGTTCGTGACTCCCCTGGAATGCGGGTGCCTGCCCACCGAGCCCTGCGTCATCAGCGTGACCGAGCTGATGCGTGCGCTGGTGCGCCGGGCCAGTTCATGGGTGTGGGAGCGGGAGCTCGACGAGAGTCAGGAGCGGATCACCCGCGTGTTGCTGGAAAAGATTTGCCGCGCACGCCACGAACCCCTGCACCTGCCGATGCCCATTGACCGACGCGCGTTGCGCATCTCCGTAGCGCTGCTGGAAAACCCGAACGACAACCGTGGACTGGAGGAGTGGGCGGTGTGGGCCGGCTTGTCGCCGCGCAGCCTCAGCCGATTGTTCCGCAGCGAGACGGCCCTGAGCTTTGCACAGTGGCGACAGTTGGCGCGTCTGACGCGTGGGTTGGAGCAATTGGCGGATGGTGAGCCGGTGTCTGCGGTGGCGGATGCGTTGGGGTATGCGAGTGTGAGTGCGTTTGTGGCGATGTTTCGGCGGAGTTTTGGGCAGCCGCCGGCTAGGTATTTTGCGGCGCAGGCGGGGCAGTAGGCGGTCTTTGCTCCCTCTCGCCTTGGGGGAGAGGGTTGGGGTGAGGAGTGGGTGCTCGCCTTATCGGTTCATCTCTGCCGTCATCCCGGCGCAGGCCGGGATCCAGAGCCTCGGTGTTTGATTGTCGCGTTATCGCGACCTGGCCGCTTACGCAGCGGGCGTTTCGATCGTCTGCCGACGCTCGAGTCACTTTTCTTTTGCTGGCCCAAAAGAAAAGTAACCCAAAGAAAATGGCCGTAAGGCCAACGCCCGCAGC
>NZ_JAELTQ010000082.1 GCF_016428905.1 Dyella sp. ASV24
GCGAGCGGAGTGCCAGCGACAACAACGCCAGCCCCAAACATCAGGCTCAGGGCCAGGCTACGGATCATGGGAATGCGATTCATGGTCTGGCTCCTCAACGACGATGGAATCCGCCACCGGCCCGGCTAGGGGCCGGTCGGGACACTTGCCGCCCGGAGCCGGCGCCGGCACCGTGGAAATTCGACATCGAGTGTTGACTCGCCTGCCCCCGATCAAACTGTGTCCGCGCAGAACCCGGCGACTGCCCGCCACTGAACGCATTATTACGAGGACCTACCCCGGAACGATCACCCGAGAAGTTTCCTCGCGTGTCGCCACCCAAGTTGCCGTTACGCGTCTGTCCGCCGATATTGCCGCGCTCCGCACCGCCCCCGATGCCTTGGCCACCTGCCCGGTTTCCGCCGGTCGGACGATTCAGGGCGTTGCCGCTTTCACCCGCTGAGCGCCTGGCCGCCATTGACGAGCCATTGTTGGTAGAGCGGTCGAAGCTCTGGAGGGCGCGTTGGCGACTGGCATTGGCAGCCGAATCATTGCCACGGAACGCCTGACGCTGATTGGCGCCGCCCACGCCCTGGCCATAACGTTCACGGCTGGCCTGGTCGCGATAGGGCGTGCCGCGACGATAGTCCGGATTGTGGTTCCATCCCACGTTGCCGTTGCCGCTGATGCGGTGATTCACGTTGATGTTGTTGTAGCGATTGACGTTGATGTTGACGTCGTTGTGGCCCCAGTCAAAACCGCCCCACAGCGAGTTCGCAATGGCGATACCGGTGCCGAACGCGAGGCCCGCCGCCAGCCCCGATGCCACCGGGTATGCATAACCAGGCGGCGGTGGCCAGTAAGTGGGGGGATAAGCGGGATAGGCCCACGTGCCATAGACCACCGTCGGGTTGTATGCAGGCACGTAGACAACCTGAGGGTTGGTCGGCTCGATCTGGATGACCGTTGTGCTGGGTGCGCTTGACCCTGCGGGAGCCTGCTCGACGACCACCTTCTGCTGGTCGGTTGATTTGAGATTACCGGCTTTCTGCGCCTGCGCACGCAGGCGCTGTACTGACGCCATTACGTCGTCCGACTGTGCAAGAAAGGCATCCCCGAGGTTCTGCACCCAGTCAGGATGTTGTTTCATCTGGGCCAGTACCTGAGGAAACGCGACCAGTGACTGGACGCTGGGATCCCATGGCTGGCTCGACACCTGTTTCACGGCATCGTCGCCCTGCGTCTTCGGATGAGATGCCGACCAAGCGGCGGCGTCTGCCACGTTGCTGGGGTACGTGCAGGCCATCAGCACCTGCGAAAGCAATGCGTCGGGATACAAGGCGACCGGCGCGAGCATCTGATCGAGTTGCTGGTTGCTGTAGGTCTTCTGCGTACTGCCCTGTGGGCTCTGCGCGACGACCGGGCCTGCCATCAAGAAGGGTATGCACAGAAGGCAAAGCAGGCAGATCCGCCAGAACCCATCGCGTCTCATCGTCTTCATCGTGCCGCTCCCATGCAGCCCAAGGTGCTCCTATCAGCTTGATACCTCGCTCAACGCATTGACCACTGCATTTATGCGGAAGCAAGCTCAGTAAAACTACCTAGACAAACACTTCAACGACAGACCCAACCGGAGGTCACGTAGATTTACCAGCCACGACATAAGTAGTAGTTCGCTGTGAGTGTCAGCGATAGCGAAGGACCATATCGTCCATCCCTGACAGAAAAGGATGACAGCCATGCACCACACCGGGTCTTCGCGCATTGCCACTCTCCGCGCCCTATTTGCCGTGCTGTGCCTGGGCTTCCTCTGGGTGCCGATGGCGAAGGCAGATACGCCGGACTACTGGGACGGTGACTGGCACGGAAGTATCCAGCCCTATGGATGGCTTCCGGGCATCAGCGCCAAGACACGCTACCAACTGCCAAACAATGGCGGCACGGTCGAACAGAAGTCGAACAACAGCATCTTCGACTACCTCTCTGGCGCCTTCATGCTTGATGGCACCGTACGCAAGGGTGATTGGGGTTTCTACGGTGACGTCGACTGGGTGAAGTTCTCTGATGAGGAAGGTCGTTTCACCAATATCGGCGGGCAGCGCTTCGGTGCCAACGCTAATCTCGATACGCGATGGAATATGAAGGGTGGCATGGTGACATTGGCCGGGCTCTACACGCTGGCCCACGGCCAACAGGGCTACATCGACCTGGTTTTCGGCGCGCGTTACCTTTGGCTCAAGGGCAATCTCAACTGGAACTTCAGCCTGACGGGTAACCGCGGCAACCTCGACATTGCCGACAGCGGGCATCTCAGCAACCAGACTCATGTCACTGACGGCATCGTCGGCATTCGAGGCCGCTGGTCGCCCTTCGCGGGCAGCAACTGGTTCTTCCCCTACTACGCAGATATTGGTGCGGGTGGTTCGGACAACACCTACCAGCTCATGGTCGGTGTGGCCTATGGCTTCCACTGGGGGGACATCGCGCTCAACTACCGGGACGTGGAATACAAGAAGAACAGTGGCAACGAATTCCTGAAGAGCGTGGAGCTGAGTGGACCAGCCCTAAGCCTGACCTGGCATTTCTGAGCATCGACGCACGGATATCGAAGCACTACGAGTGAGCGAGCCTACATCCAGTATCTTCGAAGAGCCGAAGCACGTCGTCGTGCTTCGTCGGCTGCGCCTGATCAAGCCGGAGCATCGCGCCCAGGCATTCCGGCGTGTGCTCATCGCCGTCCTCGTCGCCTGGCTCCCCCTTGCACTGCTTTCCGTAGTGCATGCCGTTGCGTCCGGACACCTGGAGCTATTGCACGCGTTCATCACCGACATCGCGGTGCATGCGCGCTTCGTGCTGGCGGTGCCGATTCTGATCCTGTCGGAATACATCATCCTGCCACGCCTGGACATCACCGCCCGGCACTTCCTAGTCTCCAAGATCATCGATACCTCTGACCGCGAACGCTTCGACAATGCGATTGCTTCAACGCGACGCCTCAGCGTTGGCATCTGGCCATCCGCGAGCATGACCGTACTTGTCTATGCCATCGTCATTGTCATCGCTTTAACCGTCCATCCAGGCGTGTTTCCGGCGTGGCACCATGCGGATGACTCTATCCACCTGTCACTTGCTGGTTGGTGGCACATGCTGGTCAGCCTTCCCTTGCTGCTCGGCCTGTTGCTCAGTTGGGTATGGCGTGTCGGCGTATGGACACGATTCCTGCATCAGGTATCGCGAATGAACCTGCGCCTGATTCCGTCGCATCCCGACAAGGCCGCCGGATTGCAGTTCGTCGCTTTTTCGCCGCGCATGTTCATGTCGCTGGCTTTGACCATCGGCATCATCACTGCAGGAACGTTTGCGAACGAGGTGTTCCATCTCGGTCTCAATCCCCTGGATCATCCCGGCGTTCCCATTGCCACCGCGATCGTGGTCGTCGCCATCTTCATCAGCCCGCCGCTGGTCTTTGGACGTTCGCTGCTCATGGCATGGCGACGCGGTGTATTTGAGTATGGTGCACTGACCAGCCGGCTCGGCACCCAATTTGAGGACAAGTGGTTGGGCCCCGAAAGCCAGGTGGACCAGGGGTCACTCGAGAAACCGGATTTCTCGTCGACTACTGACCTGTACAGCGTGACTGCCAATGTCTACGCCATGCGTCCGGTACTGTTCGACCCACGCGCGGCGATCTCGCTTGCGTTGGCCACGCTGCTACCTTTCGCGCCCATCTGGTTGTCGGTCATACCCGCCAAGGTCATCCTTACTCAGCTGCTGAAGCTGGTCGTCTGATCGACGCCTTAAGCGGGTTCCATATAGCGCAGCAGTAGACGCGCACTCTCACGCCCCTGCCAGTCGTTGATGACAAGTTCATACGCAGCACGCAGCATGGCCGGTGGCGGAGTGCCTTCGTAGGCATTGAACATCACGGCATCGTGCACAGAGCCGTCGCGAGGGTCTCGCAGGCTCAGGCGCAAATGTCGTTCACCCATCACGCGCCAGCTGGCACACTCGAACAGGTTGTCGAACACCGGCTCAGGAAAGGCCTGCCCCCAAGGGCCTGCCACACGCAACTGTCGCGCCAACTCCAGCGTGGCGGCACCCGGCGGTAACTCGCCGTCCGTATGCTGCACGGCCTGCAGGTGGTCTTCGTCCAGCCATTCGCGCGCAATCGCGTCGAAGGCCTCTGCGAAGCGCGGATAGTCCTCGGTACGCAAGCTAAGCCCAGCGGCCATGGCGTGACCGCCGAAACGCGGGATAAGGCCAGGATGGCGCGCATCGATCATCACTAGCGCATCGCGGATGTGGAACCCAGGAATGGATCGCCCAGAACCGCGCAGCTCTTCCGGCATGTCGTCGCTGGCCGGTGCAAAAGCTATCACCGGCCGATGCAACCGTTCTTTCAGCTTCGATGCCACCAACCCGACCACGCCGGCATGCCAGCTGGGTTCAAACAAGGCTACGCCCACCGCGTCGATGTCGGCCGCACGCGACACCATGACTTCGGCTTCGGCAACCATGGCCGCCTGCAGCTCGCGTCTCTCTTGGTTGATCGAGCTGAGCAAGTCCGCATAGCGGCGCGCCTGCGTAGGGTCGTCAGTCAGCAGACATTCCACCCCGATGCGCATATCTTCGAGTCGACCTGCAGCGTTCAGACGCGGCCCGATCGCAAAGCCCAGATCGCTGGCGCACAGAGTCGCCGCGCTACGCTGACTGGCCTCCACTAGCGCCATCACGCCGGCATGGCCTCGTCCGCTACGCACTCGACGCATCCCCGCTTCGACCAGAACGCGGTTGTTGAAATCCAGCGGAACCAGGTCTGCGACCGTACCCACCGCCACCAGATCAAGCAGCACGGAAAGATCCGGCTCGCTGTCCGGCGCGAACGCCCCTTGCTCACGCAACGAGGCTCGCAGCGCCAGCAGCAGATAGAACATCACCCCAACCCCGGCCAACGCCTTGCTGGGAAAGCTGTCGCCGCCAAGATTGGGATTGACCATCGCATCAGCGGCGGGCAATTGTTCGCCCGGCAAGTGGTGATCAGTGACGATGACGCGGATGCCACGCGCCTGCGCAGCGGCCACGCCAGCCACGCTCGCCACGCCGTTATCCACGGTGATGATCAGCTGCGGCGCGGGCTGCAATGAATCCACCAGCGCTGGGCTGAGCCCGTAGCCATGGATGAAGCGGTTCGGCACCGCATAGTCAACGCGACGCGCGCCCAGCATGCGCAGCCCACGCACGGCAACCGCCGTGCCGGTCGCGCCATCGCAGTCATAGTCGCCGGCGATCAGGATGGTCCAATCGTCGCGAATCGCCTCCGATAGAAGCGCGACTGCTTCACCGAGCCCACCTAACTGCTGCGGCGACAGCAGGCGCGCAAGACGGTATTCGGCATCGGCTGGCGACAACACACCACGCGCGGCGAACACCTGCTGCAACACGGGATGGACGTCCGAACCCCACCCCGAAGGGGTACCCAGTGCAGCGCGGCGGCGAAGACTTATCTTCTTCACGGCCCGCTCCCGCGCCAGAAGCGAATCCGGTGCCATGGACGATGTGCCCATCGCTCGCCGCTGGCGAAGCTCAGCTGTAGCGCATGTTGTTTGGCCAAAGCGAGAAGATCGTGCGTCCAGTGCGTCGCAATATCATCAACCGGCAAATCCTGCAGGTCGATAAGAGTCCCTGGCACCGCGCTGGACACAGCTTGTTTCGTCCTCGGCGCGCACGAAACGCGCGCCTGCTTCGCCAGCGCGGCCAGTAACAGGTCATCGCCAATGACATGCGAGGCCAGGGCATTCACAGAAGTCGGCAAAATACCGCCACCCCACAGCCATAGGTGATTCACGGGTGGCAGGCCTCGAAGGCGTCGCTCTTCGTTGAGGGGGTGCTGATGCAGAACCACCTGCACCTCGTTGAGCAAAATGCGCCAGGGCCGCCCCTTCTCACCTTGCGGCAAGTGATAGTACAGATCCTCGCCCAGCGCCTGTTCCGGTGCTGCGAAATCAGGGACCTGTGTATCGGCGGCCAATCGCACATGCCAATGGTCGGGCGACGACACATGAAGCGTCATGCCGACTTCTTCGAACAACGGCATCAGCGATTCTGCAAACGCTTTGGCGTCCTCTTCGGACAATTGCATCTGACCACAGGCCAGAAGGCGCGCGCCGTTGAGATCCGGTTGCACCCAGGCAGGGTCGGCGCACAGCCACAAGTCGTCCCCGGCATCACCCGCGATCAACTCTCTCGTCAACGATCCCGCCGGTAGCGAACCGGCGAGACCAAAGCGAGACGCGAGACCGTCCATATAGCCTTGCGCGCCATTTGCTAGAGGATCCGCTTTGCGCAATAACGCCCGCAGCGGGTGATCAGGCGCAAACCGAGCAACGTCCGGCAGCCAGATATCGATCACGTGGCGAGCAGGATCGTCCATGCGGTCGCTCATGCCTCCAACTGTTCGTAGAGTTCGAGCCATTCGCTTTCGAGGACTTCCTTCTCACGGCGAAGCTCAGTCTGTCTCTGACTCAATCGCATCATGTCGGCAGTGGGGCCGTTGTACGTTGCCGGGTCAGCCAGCTTGGTCTCCAGTGTGGTCAGCTCGCCCTCCAGCGTGGCGATACGGGTCTCGAGCTTCTTCACACGCTGGCGCGCAGCTTTCTCATTCTCGCGCTGGGCGGCAGTGTCACGTCGACGTTCTTCAGGCGACTCGACACGCGGCACCGGCTTTGCTTCTTCCTTGCCCTTGCCCTTGTTCTTCTTTGCCGTCGCGCCCCGGCTACGCAGCCAGCGTGCGTAATCATCGAGATCACCATCGAACGGCTCCACCGCACCGTCGGCCACACGCCAGAAACTGTCGCAGACCAGGCCAAGCAGATGGCGATCATGCGAAACCAGCACCAGAGCGCCGTCGAATTCGGCGAGCGCATCGGCCAGCGCTTCGCGCATGTCCAGGTCAAGGTGGTTGGTGGGTTCGTCGAGCAGCAGCAGGTTGGGTTTGTCCCAGGCGATCAATGCCAGTGCGAGACGCGCGCGTTCGCCGCCGGAGAAACCGTCGACCGATTCAAATGCACGGTCGCCAGCGAAATTCCACGAGCCAAGGAAGTCGCGCAAGGCCTGCGCGGCCACACCTGGCGCCTTTTCCTGCAGATGATCGAACGGCGAGGAACCTTCGTGCAGGCTTTCAACCGTGTGCTGGGCGAAGTAGCCGATCTTCAGATCCTTGTGCCCCTTGCGCTCGCCTGCGAGCGGTGTCAGCTCGCCAACCAGGGTCTTCACCAGGGTGGATTTGCCGGCGCCGTTGGGGCCGAGCAGACCGATGCGTTCTCCCGCTTCCAGGCGAAAACGCACGTCGCGCAAGATCCTCGTTGGTGCGGCGCCATCGTCGCCCGGGTAGCCTGCATCGACGTCTTCGATCTGCACCATCGAATCAGGCAGGCGTGCGGGCACTGCAAACCGGAAATGGAACGGACGCTCTGCACGCACCGCCTCGGTACCGGCCAGTTTTTCCAGTCGCTTTACGCGCGACTGCGCCTGCTTGGCCTTGCTGGCCTTCGCCTTGAAGCGATCCACAAACGATTGCAGATGCGCACGCTCGGCCTGTTCGCGCTCGTGCGCGATCTGCTGTTGGCGCAGTTGCTCGGCGCGCAGGCGTTCGAACGCACTGTAATTGCCGGTATACAGCTTGCCGCTGCCATCGTTGAGGTGCAGCGTGTGGGTGATGACGCCGTCGAGAAACTCTCGGTCATGCGAGATCACCAGCAGGGTGCCTTGGTAGCGACGCAACCATTCCTCTAGCCAGAGCACCGCATCAAGGTCGAGGTGGTTGGTCGGCTCGTCGAGCAGTAGCAGTTCGGATGGTGCCATCAGCGCGCGCGCCAGGTTGAGGCGCACGCGCCAGCCGCCCGAGAACTCCTTCACCGGTGTCTCGTGGGTTTCCGGCGCAAAACCCAAACCATGCAGCAGACGCCCCGCGCGTGCGCGTGCGTCGTAACCATTCAGCTCTTCAATGCGGTGATGAGCTCGTGCCATCGCCTCGGTATCGCCGCGCGCCTCTGCGTCGACTTCGTCGCGTAGCGCTTTCGCGAGCTCCTCGTCCCCCCCCATGACGTACTCGATGGCCGGGTCAGGCAGCGAGGGGGTTTCCTGTGCCACGGAGGCCAGGCGGATCTTGGCTGGCATGTCTAGGTCGCCGGCGTCGGCCTCTACCTGCCCCTGCAACGCGGCGAACAGGCTGGACTTGCCGCAGCCGTTGCGCCCCACCACACCAAGCCGCCAACCGGTCTGGATCACGAGGTCGATGTCGGAAAGCAGCAGCCGGCTGCCGCGGCGGAGGGCGAAATGGCGGAACGAAATCATGAGGAGGCACTTAATCCGGACCGGGCGTTCTGCCGCCCGAAGCCGCCCATGATAACGGCCCGGATGCCTCATTCCTCACCATGAATGCCCACGGCGTCGCAATCGCCACAGATTCGCGTGGATAAGCCCGGACAGTTCTGCTACAACGACGCCGCAACGCCTTGTGCGGAGAGGGGAACCGTGAACAAGTTCGGATTCAGCAAGTCCAGCATCAGCCTGTCCATTATCCTGCTGGCCGCCGCCGGTTTCGGCGCGCCATCAGCCGCACATGCGGAAAGCTTGCTCGTCAACCGCGTGCAGCAGGAACAATCGATGGACCTGCCCTCCCGCGGCATGAGCATGGCGGAGGTGGAAAAGAAGTACGGCGCCCCGCAGCACAAGCTCACGCCCCGCGGCGGGGACAGTGCCAAGCATCCCGTGATCAACCGTTGGGATTACTCGAATTTCATTGTGTATTTCGAGAAGAGCCACGTGATCCATGCCGTGCTCAACACACCCGCCGGCAACAACACCAATCCCGCTTCAGCCAACTGATCGGCGTCTCCGTCTTTTGAGCGCGGCGCGTGGAAACACGGGCCGCGTTGTCTTTTCCGTGCTGTCACGCAGCATCGTTTACACTCTGCGCCCTCCATCGTCCCTGCCCGGAATGCCCTGACCCACTCGGAGGCGCCCGGGCTGCCGCCCCGCAAGAGAACTGTTCACGATGACTGACCATAGCCTTCGCCTTCCAGCGGAATGGGAGCCGCAATCGGCCGTGCTGATCGCCTGGCCGCATGCCGGCACCGACTGGGCCGACCGTCTGGCCGACGTAGAAACCACTTATGTCGCACTCGCTGCCGCCGTTACGCGCTTTCAATCACTGATCATCGTGGTGGGCGACAACACGCTGCGTCTGCGAGTGCAGGCGTTGCTTACCGGCGAAGGTGTCGACCTCTCCAAGGTCCGCTTTGTCGAGCAACCGTACGATGACACCTGGCTGCGCGATTCCGGCCCGATCACGCTCAAAGCCGAAAATGGCAGCTTCCAGCTCACCGATTTCCGCTTCACGGGCTGGGGCGGCAAGTTCGGCGCCGATCAGGACGACGCCCTGATCGCTGGTCTCGTGCAGGAAGGTGTATTCGGCAACGCCTTGCACAAGCGCATCGACTGGGCGCTTGAGGGCGGCGGCATCGAGAGCGATGGCGTGGGCACCGTGCTGACCACGTGGCGTTGCCTGACCCAGCGCCATCCCGAGCAGTCGCGCGAGCACATGACCGAGATCCTGAGCGACAGCCTGCATGCCAAGCGTGTGCTATGGCTGGACTACGGCTATCTCGAAGGCGACGACACCGACGCGCACATCGACACGCTGGCCCGCTTCGCCCCGGGCGACCGCATTGTGTTCCAGGCCTGCGACGACATCAGCGACCCGCATCATGACGAGCTCAAGCGCATGGGCGAAGAACTGGCCGCGCTGCGCACACCCGATGGCAAGCCCTACACGCTCTACCCCCTGCCCTGGGCCAAGCCCATTATCGACGAGGGGCGCCGCCTGGCGGCGTCCTATGCCAACTACCTGATCGTCAACGACGCCGTGCTGGTGCCCGCCTACGGTGATGCGGCCGACGACGAGGCTGCCCGCATCATCGGCCAGGCCCATCCGGGCCGCGAGGTGGTACAGGTGCCATGCCGTCCGTTGATTTGGCAGAACGGCAGCCTGCACTGCATCACCATGCAGTTGCCCGCTGGCATCGTCTGAGACGCTGGGCCGCGGTGAAAACCGGCCCAGCCTGCTCCAACCATGAACCGCCAGCCGGTCCCGTATGGGGCCGGCTTTGTCGTATCCGTTAAACTGTACGGCCCGCTTCCCCGGCAGCCCTTACCGAGATCCCGCCGATGACCCGCAAGACCCTCAAAGTCGCCTTGCTGCAGGAAACTGACCGCGGCAGCCGTGATGCCAATCTCGACGCTATTGAGGCGGGCCTGCGCGAAGCCGCATCCAAGGGCGTGGAACTGGTACTGCTGCAGGAGCTGCACAACGGCCCTTACTTCTGCCAGCGCGAGTCGGTGGACGAGTTCGACTTGGCTGAAACCATCCCGGGTCACAGCACAGCCCGTATTGGCAAGTTGGCCGAGGAGCTAAAGCTGGTGGTGGTCGCGTCGTTGTTCGAGAAGCGCGCCACCGGCCTGTATCACAACACCGCCGTGGTGTTCGATCGCTCAGCCGCCATCGCGGGCAAGTACCGCAAGATGCACATCCCGGACGACCCGGCGTTCTATGAGAAGTTCTACTTCACGCCGGGCGACCTGGGTTTCGACCCTATCGACACCTCGGTGGGCCGCCTCGGCGTGCTTGTGTGCTGGGACCAGTGGTATCCAGAAGCCGCTCGCCTGATGGCGCTGGCCGGCGCAGACCTGCTGCTGTACCCCACCGCCATCGGCTGGGATCCACAGGACGACCAAGCCGAAAAGGATCGCCAGCGCGAAGCATGGGTCACCGTGCAGCGCGGCCATGCGGTGGCCAATGGTCTGCCGCTGCTATCGTGCAACCGCACGGGCTTTGAGGCTGACAAAGCGGGTGTCACCAATGGCATTCAGTTCTGGGGTACCACGTTTGTGGCTGGGCCCCAGGGTGAATTCCTGGCGCAGGCCAGCACGGACCAGCGCGAATTGCTGATCGTAGACGTGGACATGGCGCGCAGCGAACACGTGCGCCGCATCTGGCCGTTTCTGCGCGACCGTCGCATCGACGCCTACAGCGACCTGCTCAAGCGCTTCCGCGACTGAACAACCGCACCGGCGCAGCTTGGATCGCGCCAGCACCACCCCCATGCCGTCTTTAGCCTAAACCACGCCGACACCACGCATGAGCCAGACCGATATCGCCGATTCCCTGCCGCCGGTGTTGCACGACCAGCCCATCGAGCGCGTGACGCGAGACGGCGTGGAGTACGTGGTGCTTGGCACGGCGCACGTGTCGCGCACCAGTGTTGAGGCCGTGGAAGCGCTGCTCGCGCATGAGACCTTCGATGCCATCGCTGTAGAGCTATGCGATAGCCGCGCGCAGGGCATGCGAGATCCCGACGCGTTCAAGCAGATGGATCTGTTCCAGGTGATCCGACAAGGCAAGGCTGGCATGGTGGCCGCGAGCCTGGTGCTGTCTTCGTTCCAGAAGCGGCTTGCCGAGCAGTACGGCATCGAACCCGGTGCAGAGATGAAAGCCGGCATGGACGGTGCGGACCAGCGCAGCATCCCTCTTTGGCTGGTGGATCGCGAGGTTGGCACCACTTTGCGCCGCGCATGGCACAGCGTAGGTTTCTGGCAGCGTTTCGGCCTCATGGGCGGCTTGATCGCCAGCGTGTTCGAGCGCCAGGACATCGAAGAGTCCGAGATCGAAAAGCTCAAGCAAGGCGACATGCTGGAAAGCGCTTTCAGCGAATTCGCCACCAACTCAGCTCCGCTCTATCGCGCACTGATCGCCGAACGTGACGCCTACATGGCCGCGCGCTTGCGCGAGCAAGCCAGCCAGGCGGGCTTCGGCGAAGGTCGCCGCGTGCTGGTCGTCATCGGCGCGGGACACCTCAAGGGCCTGTGTGAGCAGTTGCGCACTCAGCAAGGGGATCCTACGGCGGAAGCTGCCACGCTGGCCGCGGCGCCGCCGAAAGCACGCTGGCCCAAGTGGGTCGCGATTGGCCTGGTACTTGCGGTGTTCGTCGCCATCGGCTTCGCCTTCCATCGCAATGCGGCATTGGGTACGGCGGCACTGCGCGACTGGATCCTCTATACGGGTGGTTTCTCCGCCATCGGCGCCATCATCGCCGGGGCGCATCCATTGAGCGTCATCGCGGCATTCATTGCCGGCCCCATCAAGCCGTTCCGCCCCGGCATTCCGTCAGGCGGCATCAGCGCCATGGTGGAGGCCTGGGTACGTCGCCCGCGAGTGGCCGACTTCGAAGCACTACGCGACGACATCGGCGATTGGCGCGGTTGGTGGCGCAATCGCGTCGCCCGCACGCTGCTCAACTTCTTCCTGGTCTGCTTTGGCACGATCATCGGCGAGTACACCGCCGGCATTCATATCTTCAAGAGCCTGTTCTGAGGCGAACTCGTTTCCGGCTCGAACACGCTCCAGACATCCGCCAGAGTCGTCACGCTCGTCATTCCGGCACATCCCCAAAGAAGGGGACGGACCGGAATGACGAACAAGATCAGTGTGACCGCAACGACTGATCCAGCACGTCCAGCAACTCCTCATTGCGGTCCAGGCTGTGCTCCCAGTACATCACGCCGCCCAGGCCCTTCTCCTTGACGAAGGCCGTCTTGGCGCGCAACGACTCTGGATCTTCGTAGCTGATGAACGTGCGCGTCTGCGCATTCCACAGATAGGGTGCCTGGGCTTTCGCATCCCAGTGCCGCACGAAGCCGTTCTTATCGATGAAGCTACTCACCAGCACGCGCCACGCCGGCGCATCCACGAACTTGGCGTACTTCTGCTGCAAGCCATCGTGCGCAGAATCCACACCCGTGAACTCGCGCCCATAGAAAGCCACGCCTAGATTGAGTTTCTTCGCCGGCACACCAGCCGCAAGGAACTGCGCTACCGCTTTATCGCCTGCACGGTCATCTGCAGGCGCGACATCGGACAGGTGCAGTCCCGCGTGATGCCCTGTGGTCGGCGTGAGACCGTTGTGGAAGTCGTAAGTCATCAGGTTGAACCAGTCGAGCGAATGCGACACCCGCTCCAGCTCGATACCTTCGACAAACTCGCTGTCCGCTGCGGCAATGGTCAACAAATAATGGCGACCGCCGTGAGCGGCACCTACCTTGTCGAGACGCGCACGCAAGGTCTCAAGCAGCAAGCTGAAATTACGCTTGTCCTCCGGACGGTGGCTGATACCCGGACCTGGCAAGGTCGGATACTCCCAGTCCAGGTCCACGCCATCCACATCGTACTTTTCGATGAATGCCGCCACGCTGTCAGCCATGCGTTGGCGCGTGGCTTTCGTGAGAGCGACATCTGAAAAATAGTCCGCACCCCAGCCACCGATGGACACGACGATCTTCAGGCCCGGATGGAGCTTGCGCAGCCCGGTAAGAGTGGCAAGCGTCTGGCTGGCCACCGGACTGGGAAACAGCACGTTGCCCTTGGGATCGAGCCTGGCAAACGCGTAATTGATCACGTCGAGCTTGTCGGCACTCACATGAGGCAACGGGTTGGTGTCCGCTACATAGCCGACGATGCGGTAATCTGCCGCAGGGGGTGACGCCATCGCAGATCCCGCGTGCCACGTGACGCCCAAGGTCAGCACCGCACACAGCGCTGCCTTCAAAAGACGTCGGTTTCCGGCTTTCCCAAGCGTTTTTTCCATGCTCATCCCCTGCGTTTGTTATCGTGCGCTGCCGCTTCTCATACACGCCGCCCCAATAGTGCAGGCGCTGTGCACTGATTGAAATCAGTGAGTTGCGGCATGTTGTCCGTTCGTGAATGCTCCGACTATACTGCCGTGACATTCACCATGTACCAGCCGGAATCGTGGGGACGATCCTGATGACTCGACTGCAACTGCTTGGCCTGACCGTGGCCGCAGCTCTCTTCGCCACTGCCAGCGTGCATGCCGAGGGTGACAAAGCTGCCGGACGCAAGTTGATCTACACGTGCAATGGTTGTCATGGCGTACCGGGTTACGCCAACGCTTATCCGAACTACCCCGTGCCGCGCATCGCCGGGCAGAACGAGCAGTACATCGTCAACGCGCTGCACGAGTACAAGGCGGGCGAGCGCAAGCATCCAACGATGATGGCCCAGGCGCAGAGTCTGTCCGACCAGGACATCCAGGACGTTGCCGCCTATCTCTCCAGCCTCGCCAAGTAAGCCAAGGACCCGAACCGCATGAAACGTGCACTGACCCTGCTTTCATTCGGCGCCGTCCTGGCGTTCGCTTCCACCCAACTACTGGCCTCGGGCAGCATCGAGAACGGCAAGCAGAAGGCTGCCGCCTGTTTCGCCTGCCACGGCACCGATGGCAACGCGGTAGATCCGCAGTACCCGCGTCTGGCTGGCCAGTACAACATGTACATCCAGCAAGCCCTCAACGAATACAAGAGCGGCCAACGCGACAACGCCATCATGAAGGGTTTCGTCGCACAACTGTCCGACCAGGATATCCAGGACGTCGCCGCCTACTTCTCCAGCCTGCCGACCAAGCTCGACACCTTGCAAGGTCACATCCAGGGCGACAAATAAGCCGCACTGGAAGAAACAAAAAGGCCCGCCATAGGCGGGCCTTTTCTTTTGGACGTCCAAACGGCGAATAATCAACCCAAGGCTGACTGCCCTTCCTTCTTGCTGTAATACGGGTTGCTGCCGCCACTGTGGTCAGTGGCATCGCGAACCGCCGTGATCTCCGGCACCCGCTCACGCAACGTCTTCTCGACACCGTGCTTGAGCGTAACGTCGACCATGCCGCAACCATGGCAACCGCCACCGAACTGCAGGATGACCACGCCATCGGCATCCACTTCGAGCAGGCTCACGCGACCACCATGCGAAGCGATCTTTGGATTCACCTCGGCCTCCAGCACGTAGCGCACGCGCTCGATAAGGCCTGCACCCTCGCCCGGGATCTCACCCTTGATGCGCGGTGCGCGGATATTGAGTTGGCCCCCGGTCGCGTTCGGCTCAAAATCGATGCTGGCGCCTTCCAGCCAAGGTGCGCTGTCGCCATCGACATTGAAGTCGAAACCATCGCAAACAACAGTCCACTCCTGCCCGCTCAGCTCGTCCGGCTCGGCAAACTCCAGCTCGCAATTCGCCGCCGCGGTGCCAGGCGCGGTTACGCGCAGGCGGATGCTCAGCCCCTCAATGCCCTGCTGGGAAAGCAGGCGCAGGAAGTGCTTTTGCGCGCGTTCTGAAATATCGATCATGTCTACTCTCGCTGAAACTCCGGCATGGCCGGGAATACAGCACCATTTTAGTCCTATTTTGCCTCGACTGCCCGGCTTTGACTTTTCTGCGCCGAGCTTCGACGCTTCGCACCTTTCACTTGCCAGGGACGTTTCGCCATGAACCTCAGCCAACTCGCCAGCCAGCACTGCACGCCGCGCAAGGGCAAGGAACACGCGCTCGATGCCGCCAAGCTCAAGGAGCTGCTCGGCGCGCTGCCGGGCTGGAAGGTCACCGACGACGGCAAGGCCATCGTCAAGGACTTCAAGTTTCCCGACTTCCACCACACGCTCGGCTTCATCAATGCGGTTGGTTTCATGGCCAATCAAGAGGACCACCATCCTGATCTGGAGGCCGGCTACGGTCATTGCCAGATCCTGTGGTCAACGCACGACGTCGGCGGCCTGTCGATGAACGACATCATCTGCGCCGCACGCGTGGACGTTCTGCTCGAACGTTGAGCGCACCGCGCACTACGCCTCGCCTGCTACCCGCCGCGGGCTTCCTGGCGGCGGTCGCTGTCATGCTCTGGTGCCTGGCGGCGCTGTCCGGCTGGATCACGCGCGGCCAGTTGCTCCATGAAGCAGATAGGAATGTATCCCTGCTACGCAGTGGCGCGCCACTCTGGCAATGGACGCTGCACCAGCCTTCCGACTTGGTGGCCGGCCGCGTGTTCGGCTCTGCGGATCTCGCCACAACAACGGACGGGCTAACGATCAACAGCCGCGACGGTACGCCGTTCGAAATGGGCCTGCCGCTAGCGGGTCCAGTCGATCTGGCGCATTGGCCCCTGCTGCGCATCGACATGCAAAGCAACCACGGCGGCACGCTGGATCTGATCTACCAGCCGCTGGAATCAGCAGGCCCCTGCGCTGCCCACCATGCAGCAACCGTATCAAAGGATAAGGCGCAACTCGACATCGACCTGCACAACCTGGCGTGGCGGTCGATTGATGGGCGCACCTGCCAACCCCCAGGTGTCGTCGCCTATATGTTGCGGCTGCGGGTGTCGGTGCCAGCCGGCGCCAAGCTGACCATCCACTCGATAACCCTCACATCGGCCGAGTCGGCGTCGCTTCCCCGGGTAATCGATTGGCAGATCGCCGATATTCGCCTCTCAGGAACAGCGGCCACCGACGCGTGGGCGCCCCAACCAGACACCTTGGCCCGCTACCGAACCCCGCTGGTGCGCCTGCCGGAAGGTGCATCGGCTGAAACCATGCTGCTGCTGCGAGACCGCATCCGGCGGTACTGGCCCGCGGCGATCATCCTTCCCTTCGGCCAACCCTTGCCGACGGAAGCATCCACCCGCATGCCTGCCTGGCTCGATGTGGGGGTATGCGGAGTCTATTTAGGGTGGCTGATCTGGCTGGCGATCCGACAGCGCCCCGGCGTGATCCGCCCATGGACAGAAATCGCGGCCATTGCTGCAGGCCCACTCTGGTTGATCGCCGGACTTCGCTGGGGGCCAGAACCGTCCATCCCCGGCATCACCGCTTTTCTCGGCGCTCTCGTCTATGGTGGCATGAGCGAATGGCGCCGCCGGCCGGTCGAATGGAGCTGGTGGGGGCGGCGCACGGCCGACTGGCTTTACCCGCTCGTTCCTTTACCTGTGGCAGCGGCACTGACATGGGCCGACGGCCACCATCTGATCCACCTGGATGGTCGACACATCCTGGCTTATCTCGGCTGGGCGCTGCTGCAACAGTGGGCGATGCTTGCGCTGGTGATGGGGCGGTTGGAACGTACCGGGCTTCCCCGGGCCGCCGTCATCCTCATTACGGCCAGCCTGTTCGGCCTGCTTCACACGCCCAATGGTTCGCTCATGCAGCTTTGCGCATTGGCCGAACTCTGGTGGGCATGGAGTTTCATGCGGTCACCGCGACTGATCCCCATCGCCATCGCCCATGCCGCCAGCGCGCTGTTGGTAGAAAGTGGCCTGACCGGCCACCTGCTGCGCTCACTCGAGGTCAGTGCGCGCTTTTTCCTGTAGCTGCTCCCACAAGCGCCTGACTTTTCTGCTCTTTGCGGCGAAGTTGTCGAGAAATTCCTTCAAATCGTCGGGCAGCGGCGCGGAAAAGCTGTAAGAGCGCCCATCCAGTTCGAAACTCATGTGCGACGCGTGCAGAAACAGGCGATTCAGCCCCAACTCCTTGAACGCCTTGTTCATTTCCTTATTGCCGTACTTGGGGTCGCCCGCCAGCGGGTGGCCAATATGGGCGGCATGGACGCGAATCTGATGCGTGCGCCCGGTTCCCAATATGGCCTGCATCAGGCGCGCACCCGGGTATTGCTCCATTTCCTGGAAAAAAGTGAGCGACGGCTTGCCATTTTCAGACACCCGCACCATGCGCTCTCCGCCCTGGAGCACCGACTTGAGCAACGGCGCGTTGACGTTGAATTTGGCCTTTCCGGGGTGTCCCACCATCAGGCAGAGGTACTGTTTGGTCACCGAGCCGTCCCGGATGGCGGCCTGCAAACCGGTCAGTCCAGCACGGGTCTTGGCGAACACCAGCACGCCACTGGTATCGCGATCGAGACGATGGACCAGCTCCAGGTGCTCGTTCGGGCGGGCAGCCCGAAGCAGCTCGATGGCTCCGTGACTCACCCCACTGCCACCATGACTAGCGATGCCGGTCGGCTTATCGATAGCGAGGAAATGCTTGTCCTCGAAAATGATCGACTCAGTGATGGCTGAGACCATGCCGGCCGACGGCCCCTTTCCGACCACCTTCTCGGCTGTGCGCACAGGGGGAATTCGCAGCATGTCACCCGCCACGAGACGGGTTTCCGGCTTCGCACGCTTACCGTTCACACGCACCTGACCGGTACGCAGAATGCGGTAAATCATGCTCTTCGGTACCCCCTTGAGCAGGGTCATGAGCGCATTGTCGATACGCTGACCGTCCCGTTCCGGGCCAATCTCGACTTGACGCACACCGTGAGGTGCGTCGGGGGAAGTTACCGTCTGCATTGAAAAAAACCTGACGAAATAGGATACTCGGCCGGCGTTTGATCCCGCCCTGCCGAAGTTCGGATGGAGTCGGGATGCCCATCCCGTGACGTCGGCGAGGATAGCGCCGGTCGCCTCTTTGGCAGCCGGTTGCTGCTCCCTTACATCGTAACGGTTTGGGTTGTCGTTTGTCCGGTTCCCGAAGGGCTCCGGAGAGCGATCGGCGCATTGCCAAGAATCATCCCGGCACCGAGAACGATGCCGTCATTTGCCGCTTAACCGCAGCGGCGCGATCCCCGGCAGGCCGCCGAAGCGACTGGCGCCACCGAGGCACGCGACGCGCGGCAAGCCGAGGAAAAATTACAATGAAACGTATGTTGATCAACGCAACTCAGCGTGAAGAGTTGCGCGTGGCCATCGTCGATGGCCAGAACCTTTACGATCTTGACATCGAAATCCCCTCCCGCGAACAGAAAAAGGCCAATATTTACAAGGGCCGCATAACCCGCGTGGAGCCTTCACTTGAGGCCTGCTTCGTCGACTACGGCGCCGAACGCCACGGCTTCCTCCCGCTGAAGGAAATTGCCCGCGAGTACTTCACGCCGGGCCTGGACCCGAACAAGGCCAACATCCGCGACCTCATCAAGGAAGGTCACGAAGTCGTCGTTCAGGTCGAGAAGGAAGAGCGTGGCAACAAGGGTGCCGCACTGACCACCTTCATCAGTCTCGCCGGTCGCTACATGGTGCTGATGCCGAACAACCCGAAAGCGGGTGGTGTTTCGCGTCGCATCGAGGGTGAAGACCGCCAGGCCTTGAAGGAAGCGCTAGAGCATCTCAACGTCCCCGATGACGTCGGCCTTATCGTGCGCACCGCCGGCCTCGGCCGCGACGCCGAAGAGCTTCAGTGGGACCTGGACTACCTTCTGCAGCTCTGGAAAGCCATCTCCGGCGCTGCCCAGGCGCAGAAGGCGCCGTTCCTGATCTACCAGGAATCGAAGCTGTTCATCCGCGCCTTGCGTGACTACCTGCGCAGCGACATCGGCGAGATCCTCATCGACGAGGAGTCGCTGTACAACGACGCGCGCGAGTTCATGCAGCAGGTGATGCCCAACGCGCTGCGCAAGCTCAAGATGTACCGCGACGACACCCCGCTGTTCTCGCGTTACCAGATCGAAACCCAGATCGAGAGCGTGTTCGACCGCCAGGTCCGCCTGCCCTCCGGCGGCTCGATCGTTGTCGACCAGACCGAAGCCCTCACCGCCATCGACATCAACTCGTCGAAGGCCACCAAGGGCAGCGACATCGAAGAGACCGCGTTCAACACCAACCTGGAAGCGGCGGTGGAAATCGCCCGCCAGCTCCGCATCCGCGATGCCGGCGGCCTGATCGTGATCGACTTTATCGACATGGACAGCCCCAAGCACCAGCGTGAAGTGGAAGAGCGCCTCAAGGAAGCGCTGAAGCTCGACCGCGCCCGCGTGCAGATCGGCCGCATCAGCCGTTTCGGCCTGCTGGAGATGTCGCGCCAGCGTCTGCGCCCCAGCCTGGGCGAAGCCACCCAGATCGTCTGCCCGCGCTGCGAAGGCCATGGCCACGTCCGCGGTGTGGAGTCACTGGCACTCTCGACCCTGCGCCTGATCGAAGAGCACGCGATGAAGGACAACACCGGCCAGGTGCTGGTGCAGGCCCCGCCAAGCGTGGCCAACTTCATGCTCAACGAGAAGCGCGCCAGCGTGGTTGAGATCGAGCTGCGCAATAAAGTGCACGTGGTGATCGTGGCGGACGACAAGCTCGAAACGCCGCACATCGAGATCCAGCGCATCCGCGAAGCCGACATGGGCGAGCACAGCAAGCCCAGCTACGAGCGCCTCACGGCCGTCGAAGCGTCCCCGGTTCCCAAGATGGGCCAGACCCTGGGCAGCAGCGAACAGCCGGCTGTCAGCGGTATCGTGCCCGCCACCCCGGCTCCTGTCCGCGAGGAAACCGCAGCCGCCCCGGCGCCGCAGCCGGTGGCTGCGCGCAAGCCTGCTGCAGCCCCTGCCCCGCGCGGCGGCGTGCTCTCCCGTTTGCTGGGTTGGTTCCGCAGCCCGGCTGCCCCCGCTACGCCTGCTCCGGCTGCGAAGTCCGAACCCGCTCAGACAAACCGCGGCAATCAGCGCCGCGACGACCGCGGCCGTTCGGGCCAGGGTGGTCAGCAGCAAGGTAATCGCCAGCAGCAGCAACAGCAGCGCCGCGAACAGCCGCAGCAGGGCCAGCAGCCGAAGGGCCAGCAACAGGCAAAGGGTAATCGCCAGCAGCAACAGCGCCAGCCGCAGCAGGCCCAGCAGCAGCCCAAGCAGGAACAACGCCAGCAGCAACCCAAGGGCGAAGGTCAGCAACCGACGCAGAATGAACGCAAGCAGCAGCGCCAGGAGCAGCAACAGCGCCAACAGCGTCAGCCGCAGCAGGCCCAGCCCAATGCGGCAGCTCCCGCCGCGGCAGCCGCCACTGCGACGGCTCCCGCAGCAAACGCTGCCCCAGCCGAGCGACTGGAGCACGCGCCCGCTCCTGAGGTGATCAAGGACATCCCTGCCGCCGCCGAGGCCACTACCGATGTCGCAACCACGGGCGTCATGGACGCCACGGTTGGCACACCGGAAGCCGAGGGTGGACAGTCACGCCGCCGCCGCGGTCGTCGTGGTGGTCGTCGCCGTCGTCGTCATGAGGATGGCACGCAGGCGGACGCACAGACCGCAGATTCCACGGGCCAGCATCTCGACGATCTGGACGATGAGGACCGCAACGAAGCGACCACGCCGTCGACACACGCCGCCTCGGTGGCCACGGCTGTCGTAGGTACGGTCGCCGCAACGGTGGTTGCCCACGCAGCAACATCCGAACAGAACGGTGCGGCATCGCTTGCCGAAGCTCCGTCCGCGATCACTGAAAAGGTGGTTGCCGCGCCGGTGCCGAGCACTTCCACGCCAGCCCCGGAGCACGTAGTGAGCGCCGTCGCACCGGCATCGTTCAATCTGCCTGCGCTTCCGCCGATTCCTTCGCCAGCCGCCGTCACTGACGCCGTGGTGGAACATGTGCAGGTCGATGCTCCGAAGGTTGCCGAGCCGTCTAACGACGTCTCTTCATACAAGGACCAAGTGGCCGCTGCCGTTGAACAGGTGGCTGACGTCACTGCACATACGACGACCACTGATGTCTCTGCCAGCACCATCCATGCTCCGGTGGAAGCTGTCACCGCCATCGCCGTGCAAGAAGTGAGTCACGTCACCTCGGCAAGCACCACTGTCGATGTCCAGGCGCACCTCGATGTGTCGCCAAAGATCGAACCCGTTGCCGAAAAGCCGATCGGTTCACAGCCGAGCGAGACAGTAGAGACACAGCGCGACGTGTCCGTACATGTCGAGCCACCTGCGGAAAGCACCCCCGCATCGGTTGCGCAGCCGGCACAGGGAGACCTGCTGGCTCACGCGGGCTTTGAGCAGCAGCCTACCGCCGAGTCGGCACCGGTCACTCCGGTCGCTGAAGAAGGCGCCGAAGATGTGAAGAAGGATGCGTCGTCGCACGGCTGACGACGCCCCTTTTCACCCATAAAAAAAGCCGGACAATTGTCCGGCTTTTTTTTATGCCAACGTATCGAATCACATACCCGGTACGTTGTTGCCTACCTGATTGTTGTGAGTATCCAGCAGACCATGAATGGTCATCAGGTGAGCCAGGCTGATGATGTGATCCACCTGCAGCTTTTCCATCAACCGCTGCTTGTAGGTAGAGACAGTCTTCGGGCTCAGGTTGAGCTGCTCTCCGATCGTCGTCAGTGCCTTGCCTCGCACCAACATCATGGCCACCTCGAGCTCACGACTGGAAAGTGCGTCGAAGGGCGACCCTTCGCCGTCCAGCGTCGCCAGCGCGAGCTGCTGAGCCACCGCGGGCGCCAGGTATCGACGCCCGGAAGCAATTTGGCGTACCGCATCAAGAAGCTCTTCCGATGAGCAGCCCTTGGTCAGATAACCGAGTGCGCCGGCATCGAGCAGTCGCTTGGGGAAACGTGCATCGTCCACGACAGTGACGATGATGATGTGCGTCGTGAGCTTGGAGCGAGAAACGCGCTCGGTAAGCTCGATACCGCTCATGCCAGGCATATGCACGTCTACCAGGGCGATATCCGGCATCTTCGCGCGGATCAACCTCAGGCCTTCTTCGGCAGTACCCGCTTCACCGCAGATTTGAATATCCGGCTGTTGCTGCAGGATCATCCTGAATCCCGTGCGCACCAGCTCGTGATCGTCAATCAGCACTACCTTGATCACCAGTCGCCCTCCTTGGGTGTATTCGGCGAACATAGGCCGCCCCATGGCTCAATGCAAGCACTTGAGGCGCCTAAAAAATATGGCAACAAAACCCGCCTACGACGGCCCTGGGCCTTACCTTACAGGTTCCACCACCGCGCTACTGACAAGACTACTCGACGCCCGTGGACCAATTTCGTAGTCCCTGCGCATTGAGATCGAAGTCCTCAACAATAACCGTCACCATGTGTCCATGGCTATCGGACCATTCCTGTTCGCCCGTGCGGCGAAGGACGCCATCAACAAAAGTACCTGGCTCGATCCTGCAGTCGCCCTTGCAGTAACCAACGACAAAACCTTCTGGCAACTCTGCAGCGACACGATCATCAAAAGGCCCGATAAATCTGATGCCACTCATCAGACATCCCTCGATTGCCATCGGTCGGATGGTGCCCAGAGCGGGGATCGAACCCGCATAGCCTTGCGGCTGAGGGATTTTAAGTCCCTTGCGTCTACCAGTTTCGCCATCTGGGCCATGACGGAAAGATACGCATCGTACCATGCACGCGAGCGCTGCCTGATGCAGAGCGTGCCGAGGAAAGTCCCGTAAAACGATAGTTTTTCTGTTGAATCCTGGATGGCAACCCCATGCCGCACATGCATACAAAGCGTGCCAGCCTGACCCGTTCATTTACATATCAATGATTTAACCTGTGCAGTGCGTTCAACTCGCCACGGCAAGACGCCTGCTCGCAACGAGCACCACACGCACCGCACGGCAGAGCGTCAGATCTTCCGGTGAGCCTTCGTCGGCAGCTGCATCAACAACAAAAAATGCGACGCAGCTCTCATTTGGAGCAACGCAATACGAATGCCAACGCTCTGAGCCCTACCGCGCCCCCGCATCCGCCTGTCCAGATTTCGTCGCTCGCAGCGGCGCCAGCGACTCGAACTTGCGCTGATACTCATCCGTTACCTGCTTGGCATCCTCGCTGCTGGTGATGACACGCGGCGTGATCAGTACGATCAGCTCGGTGCGATTTCGCTTGTGCTCCGTCGTGCCGAAGAGACGCCCCAGCGCAGGAATGCGATTGAGTCCGGGAATACCTGTATCGCTGACCGACTCGTTCTGTTGGATCAGGCCACCGAGCAACACCGTCTGCCCGCTTTGCACCGCAATCTGCGTGCCTACCGCGCGCTGCTGAATAGTGAAGTTGCCCTGCGAATTGGCTGCACCGCTAGTGTTGCTCACCTGTTGCTGCACGTTGAGATAAACGAGGCCACCCGGATTCACGCGCGGCTGTACATCCAAAATCACACCAGTCGGGATGTAACTGACGCTGCTGGCCGTCGTGCCGGCCGTGCTGAGCCCCGTCACGATCGACGTTTGGTTGATCGGGATCTGATCGCCCACCTGAATATGCGCCACCTGATTATTGAGCACGACCAGCGACGGCGCCGACAGCGTCTTGGTGTTGCCGTTGGTTTCCAGTGCACGAATGGCGACCTGGAACTTGCCGTTGCTGCTCAGGAACGAATAGAAGAGTGGCTCACCACCGTACTGATTGCCGCCTGCACCGAGCGCGATCTGCCGATGCGCACCGGGATAGATGCTCGTTGCAATGCCATTAGAGTTTGGCTTGCTGTTCGCCAGCCCCTGCAAATACCACTGCACACCAAACTGCAGATCGCCTGTCAGATCGACTTCCAAGATGCGCATCTCGATCTGCACCTGCAGCGGCACGTTGTCGAGGCGCTTGATCGCTTGCTGGATTTCCGCCCACTGCGACGGACGCGCACGCACCAACAACTGATTGTTCGAGTCCACCGAGCTGATGC
>NZ_JAELTQ010000622.1 GCF_016428905.1 Dyella sp. ASV24
GTCGAATCCGGTCATCGGCTATACCGCCAGCCAGACCGACCCCGCCGTGGCCAGCCGTACGGCGAATACACCTTCGATGATCGTGTTGGGTGTGGAAGGCACGGGTGTCAGCGTGCAGTCCAGTGCCTGTCTCTTATACACATCTCCGAGCCCACGAGACAGGACAGGCCATCGCGTATGCCGTCTTCTGCTTGAAAAGGGGGGGGGGGGGGGGGGGGGGGGGGGGGGGGGGGGGGGGGGGGGGGGGGGGG
>NZ_JAELTQ010000083.1 GCF_016428905.1 Dyella sp. ASV24
CCCAAGAGAAAGTAACCAAAGAGAAGGGCCCCCCGGAATCGGCGCCTATCGGGCAGAAGCCCGATAGGTACGCGGTCGGGTTCCGGGCTTTTCGACGGGGCTCCTGCCCCGACGAAAAGTGGCTGGCCTCCGTGCCAGCCACCCCTTCGGGGCCTGATCTCCACCCGCCCGCCGCCTCATACGGGGCCCAGTAGATCAAAAGCATCAAGCTGACGGCTCGTGCAGCGTTGCTGCACATCGCATCGCAGCAGGTTGCGTTGCTCCTGCTCTAGGGCTCAAAGCCAAAGCAGAAGACGACAACGCCGTTAGGTGCCGAGTTCTCCCCACCGGTCGGGAAGCGAAGCGTCCTCTTTACCTTGCCCCAGTGGTGGGAAAGCGTAGCGCTCGCTTTACCTCACCTCGGCGGTAGGAAAGCGTAGCGTCCTCCTTCCCTGGCCTCAGGGGTAGGGAAGCGTAGCGAAGCCTGCTTTAAGTCCTCTTGGCCATGGCGCGTTGCGAAGCGCTCCGGCGTACCCGCTGTGTAGAGGCGAAGGTTGCCAAGCCACACGATTCCTCACCCGTTCGGGCTTATCCCAAGGTAATGCTGCGGGCGTTGGCTTTACGGCCATTTTCTTTGGGTTACTTTTCTTTTGGGCCAGCAAAAGAAAAGTGACTCGGCCTCCGGCAGGAGGTCGAAACGCCCGCTGCGTAAGCGGCCAGGTCGCGGTAACGCTCGAAGCGACAGCCGACCACTGACGAAACTGGACCCCGGCCTGCGCCGGGGTGACGGTTTCATCGAAACGATAAGGCGAGCCCCCTCACCCCAACCCTCTCCCCCGACAGGGAGAGGGAGAACGGAGGCTTCCTGTGCGCGCGACTAGTGAGCGCATGAAGGAGGACAAACAAAGGCCACGCAACCCCAAAACACTCGCCAACTACTTCTGACACCTCGGACACCAAAACGTCGACCGCTGCCCCAACACCACCTGCCTGATCGGCGTGCCACACACCCGACACGCCTCCCCCTCGCGCCCATACACCTGCAACTCGCGAAAAAAGTACCCAGGCGCACCATCAGGATTGATGAAATCACGCAACGTTGTGCCACCACGCTCGATCGCCCACGTCAGGATGCGCTTCACCTCTGCAGCCAAGCGCGCATAACGTACCCGCGAAATCGAGCCTGCGGGTTTACGAGGATCGATACCCGCCGCGAACAGCGCCTCGCTCGCATAGATATTGCCGACGCCAACCACAATGGCGTTGTCCATCAGGAACAGCTTCACGGCAGCGGTGCGTCCGCGTGACAGTCGCCACAGCACGTCACCATCGAAATCATCGGTAAGTGGTTCGGGGCCGAGGTCGGCAAGCAGTTCATGCGTCTCGCCAACCGGTTGCCATAGCAGGCAACCGAAACGGCGAGCATCGGTGAAGCGCAACACGCGAGGGCCTTCGGTGGCGGTGGGTTCGAGCGCAATGTCTACGTGATCGTGCTTGCCTACCAGGGCGTCGGGAGGAAGTACGCGCAGCACGCCTGTCATGCCTAGGTGCAGCAGAGCGCTACCGATTTGCGTGTGCAGTAGCAGATATTTGGCGCGGCGCTCGACGGCGTCGATGCGCTGGCCGGGCAACTGCGTGCTGATCTCCGGCGGAATCGGCCAACGCAGGTCGGGGCGGCGCAGCGTCACGGCGGTGACGCGCCGACCGATCAGGTGTGGGGCGATGCCGCGACGCGTGGTTTCGACTTCGGGGAGTTCGGGCACTGCGGGTCTCGGTTGGAAAGGTGAGGGCGCTTACCCGTGCGGCCGCACACAAGTGCGCGGCCGCGGAGTCCCATTGGCAGGTCGGTCAGCGACGATCGCCGCTACCTCAGCTCCAGTCGTTATGGAAACTACCCGGCTTGTCCACGCGCTCGAACGTATGCGCGCCGAAGTAATCGCGCTGTGCCTGCAGCAGGTTCGCTGGCAGCTGCGCTGCGCGGTAACTGTCGTAGTACGCAATGGCGGACGAGAAGCACGGTACTGCCACGCCGGCCTTCACTGCAGCGACGACCACATCGCGCAACGCGCCTTGATACTCGGTGGCGATGTCACGGAAGTAGGAATCGAGCAGGAGGTTCTTCACCTGTGGATCGCGTTCGTATGCATCAGTGATCTTCTGCAGGAAGCGTGCGCGGATGATGCAGCCGGCGCGGAAGATGCGTGCGATGGTGCCGTACGGCAGGTTCCACTGGTACTCGTCGGAGGCGGCGCGCAACTGCGCGAATCCTTGCGCATACGACACGATCTTGCTCAGGTACAGCGCGCGGCGTACAGATTCAATAAAGGCTTTGCGATCGCCCTCGAACTTGGTGGTTGCAGGGCCTTTGATCACCTTGCTCGCGGCGACACGCTCGTCCTTCAGTGCGGAGAGCAGGCGCGCAAATACCGATTCAGTGATCAACGGCAGCGGTACGCCAAGGTCCAGCGCGCTCTGGCTGGTCCACTTGCCAGTGCCTTTCTGCGCGGCGCGGTCCAGGATGATATCGACCATGGCCTTGCCGGTTTCTTTGTCTTTCTTGGTGAAGATATCGGCGGTGATGCTGATGAGGTAGCTGTCGAGTTCGCCCTTGTTCCAGTCGGCATAGACCTCGGCCAGTTCGTCGTTGGATAGGCCGAGTACATCGCGCAGCACCGCGTAGCTTTCCGCGATGAGCTGCATGTCGCCGTACTCAATGCCGTTGTGCACCATCTTTACGTAGTGGCCGGCACCGTTCGGGCCCATGTAGGCCACGCAAGGGTCGCCATCGGGCGCACGCGCGGCAATCTCGGTAAGGATCGGCGCCACCAGGTCATACGCTTCGCGCGGGCCGCCGGGCATGATCGACGGGCCATGCAGCGCGCCTTCTTCACCGCCAGATACGCCGGTGCCGATGAAGTGCAGCCCGGCCGCACTCATCTCGCTCTCGCGACGCATGGTGTCTTTGAAAAAGGTGTTGCCGCCATCGATGACGATGTCACCCTTGTCGAGCAACGGCTTGAGCTGAGCCAGCGTGGCGTCGGTGGGCTCGCCTGCTTTTACCATCAGCAGGATCCTGCGAGGCTTCTCCAGCGAATCGACGAATTCCTCGAGGGTGTAGGTAGGAATCAGGCGCTTGCCGGGATTCTGGGCGATGACTTCATCGGTACGGTCGCGATGCCGGTTGTAGATGGACACGGCGTGGCCGCGACTCTCGATATTCAGGGCAAGGTTGCTGCCCATCACTGCCATGCCCACCACGCCGATTGCCTGCTTGCTCATCTGGTCGCTCCTGTCGAGGTATGGATTCCATATGGGGAGTCCACGAGTCGGTGCAAGGTACGCTGTCGAGTGAAGAATGGGGTGAAGGGTGGCGGCGCGTCAGCGATTCATGCCGGCGTCCAGCGTGCGGCTCTCCGAGGCCGGAGCCCTTGGTGTGTAGCGCAAGGAGATAAGCGCCACACGGTCGCCAATACGCACGTAGCGTTGCGGTCCCGTCACGGAAGTTTCCCCAAACTCCAGACGTTGGCCGTCGAGCGTGAGCACGGCGACAGGCGTCGTCAGTCCGATCTTTGCGGGGTCGAAATCGGTGGCCGGACGCCAGCTCAGCACGGCAGCGGCGGCGGTATCGGCCAGTTCGCCCAGTCGTCCGTCGTCGGTGCGCGCCGGTGTGCCGTCGACGCGCCACCAGTGACCTTCCCGCTTGGCGTAGTGCATCGGCGATCCATGGCCGATCGCGAGCTCGACGCGCGTGATGGAGGAGGGTTCCAGCGGCAGGAGTGTCCCTGGTGCGGCAGCGTCATCTCGCCGCCACTGCCAAAGGGCGGCACCGATCAAGGCCAGGGCGCAGGCCCCCAGCCAGGCAAGTTGGCGCGTCGAACGTTTCATGCGCGGCGGCGACGCCAGGTGATCCAGCCGCCGACGATCAACAACAACAGCGGCACGATCACCAGGAAGCCGAATGACACCGTGCTTAGTCGGGCCAGCGTCATATCCAGTCGTCGATCGGGTGCACCCGCCGCTTGCGGCATGTTGACCAGGGCATCGTCGCCTAGCAGCCAGTCGAATACACGGCGGCCAAGTTCGCGGTTGCCATCGGTGCCGACGTAGGCGTTGGACAGGAAGTCGCCATCGCCGATCATCACTACGCGCTGCTCAGCCTTATCCGGGCTGGGCGACAAGCGGGACAGGGCAAAGCCGAAATCGAGCGGGCCCTTCAGTTCGCCTGCGCTGGCATCAAAGCGGATAGTGGAGGTGCCGGCATTGCTGATCGGCTTGAACTCTGTCCAGCTCTGCGGGCCTGAGCGCAGGAACGGCACGGCATGCCATGCCGTCTGGGAGGCGAGCGCCAGCGCGGACACCTGTTGAAACTGCGTGTTGAGGCGGAAGCCGTGCGTGATCGCGTGCTCCGGATAGTCGCCGAGCGCTAGCGCGCGTGGATCGTTCAGCCCGATCGCGGTGCCCTGACCATCCACCAGCACGCCCGGCAGCACATGCAGGCCAAGGGCGTCGGCCAGTGGCGACAGGTGTTGATCGTCGTTGGTCGGCTCGGTCAGCCACAGCAGGTTGCCGCCCGCGGTTACGTAGTCGGTGAGCGCCTGGACCGCACCGTACGAAAGCGCGTGCTGCGGACTCGCCAATACCACCAGGTCGGTGTGCAGCGGCACGGTCGCGACCTGCGCAAAGTTCAACGGGACCGCACGGATGCCGCTTTCCTGCATCTGCGCGACGAACACGCCCAGGTCGGGATTGCCCGTATCGGAAGGGCTGCGCTCGCCGTCGCCGGAAATGAAAGCGACGATGCGATCGTTGCCGCGCAGCAGGCGCTTCAGTGCATTGGTGAGACTGCGGTTATCCAAGGTGTCGAGGCGTTGCTCGTGTCCCCGGTAGTGCAGGATCAGCATGCCGTTGGTGGTGATGCCCAGTTCGCGCATCGCCGCCGGATCTTGCAGCGGATCGACAAAA
This sequence comes from Dyella sp. ASV24, assembly GCF_016428905.1. Classification (GTDB taxonomy): domain Bacteria; phylum Pseudomonadota; class Gammaproteobacteria; order Xanthomonadales; family Rhodanobacteraceae; genus Dyella. The sequence continues at coordinate 4,942 of NZ_JAELTQ010000083.1, forward strand.
CGTAGCGTGAGGTCAGGCTTCGCGCGCTGGTAGCGCTGCAGGAAGCCGGCGATGTTGCTGCGCACCTCGTCCTGCGGGTTGGCATAGCTGACGATGTCCACCGGGCCGTCGAGCGCTTTGAGTACGGCGAGTGTTTCGTTTGGCAACGAGGCGCGGCCACCGTAAGTCCAGTCGGACACGTGGTCGTAGCGTGCGGAGAAATAGCCGATGGCGCCCGCGCAGGCGAGCAGCAGCAGGGCGAACAACCAGCCGTGGAGTCGTCGGAACGCGCGTGTCATCAGCCGCGCCCCCGTTCCGCGCCCAATCGTTGGGTGGCCAAGATCAATGCCACCGCGGTCACCAGCAGGAACCACACGATATCCGCGCTGGAAATCAGGCCACGGACAAGTGAATCCAGATGCGTACTCATCGCCAGCCAATTGATGAAGCCGTTGTCGATGCCTGCCATCAGCGCGCCGACATTGAGGCTGACCAGCGCTAGGCCGAGCATCAGGCTGGCCGCGGCGGCAATAGCGGGGTGTGAGGCGTAGGCTGAACAGGCGATGCCGATGGCGCATAGCGCCGACAGCATCAGCAGTAGTCCCAGCGAGGCGGCGGCGAGCTTGCCCCAGTCGAGCGTCATGCCATGGGCAAGGCTCAGTGGCATGGCCAGCGTCAGCAGCAGCCAGATCGTCAGCCACACCAGCAGCGCGAGGAACTTGCCCATCACCATGTCAAAGGGCGACTGTCCCATAGCGAACCACAGCGGCAAGGTGCCGTGGCTGCGCTCGCTGGCGAGCGTGGACATGGTCAGCAGCGGTATCACCAGCAGCGCCAGCTCGGCCAGGCCGAACGGCAGCATGGGCAGTGCGCCGCCGCTGGTAAGAATGCTGCTGAGCATGGGTACGCCGACGATGTCGGTATAGCCTGGTCCGGCCGGCTGTGCGGCCCACTGGATCTGATGGGTGGTGAAGATCTGCACCAACAGCATGAAGCGCCCAGCCAGTTGTGCCACCGTCAAGGCGGCGAGCACCCAGGCCAGCGGTCGAACGAACAAGCGGCGCAGCTCCAGCCGCGTCACGGCGAGCACACTCATGCGGCCTGTGCCCCGCGCATGGCGATATCGAAGAAAGTCTGTTCGAGCATCTTGTGATCGTCGTTGGTGATGGGGCCGTCGTAACGCAGCTGCCCTTCGTGCAGGATCGCCACGCGATCGCATGCGGCGGTGACCTCCGCCAGCAGGTGTGTGGACAGAATGATGGCGGTGCCCTTGGCGGCCTGTTCGCGGATCACCCCGCGCAGTGCGGCGACCTGCACCGGGTCGAGTGCATTGGCCGGCTCATCCAGCACCAACAGCGAGGGTTCGTGCAGCAGCGCACAGGCAAGCCCCAGTCGCTGGCGCTGACCTTGCGAGAGCACGCCAGCCAGCCGGCGCGACAACGCGCCAAGTTCCAGGCGCTCGACCATGTGCTGGCGGGCCTTCGCCAATGCCGCGCCGCTCAGGCCCCGCAGGCGGCCGTGTGCGTCCAGATGTTCCAGAACCGTCAGTTCTGGCCACAGGGGGGCACGTTCCGGCAGCCAGCCAAGGCCGCGACGGGCCAGCTCGGGGTGCTCCAGAAAGTCCTTTCCATTCAGCTTGATGGCACCGCTATCGGGGATCAATGCACCTGCGATCATGGCCAGCGTGGTGCTCTTTCCAGCCCCGTTGACCCCCAGCAAACCCAGTACCTGTCCCGCGTCCAGCGTCAGGCTGAGATCGGCGACGGCCGGGCGTCCCGCCCGATGTCGAGTGATGTGATCCAGTTGCAATACAGCGGTAGGCGCGGTCATTGCATGATTGTCACGGCGGCCCCACGTTCACACAACGGGGAGGGAGTGCCCTTGGGCGGTACAGCACATTAACTTCGCTGCCTCAAAGGGGTGCGACAATAATGTGCTGATCCATGCTGGCGGGTACGGAAACCCCTCGCTTACACTGAAATTTCTTACACCTGGGTGTTTCCCATGCTCGATGCAGTACTCAACTTTCTGTCCAACGGCCTGACACACGCCAGTTGGGTGACCATGCTGATCTACATGCTGGTCATGACGCAGCTCACCATTTTCACGGTGACGCTGTACCTGCACCGCTGCCAGACCCATCGTGGTGTGGACCTGCACTGGTCCATCTCGCACTTCTTCCGCTTCTGGGGCTGGCTCACCACGGGCATGGTCACCAAGGAGTGGGTGGCGGTGCACCGTAAGCACCACGCCAAGGTCGAGACCGAGGAAGATCCGCACAGCCCGCAGATCTACGGCATCAAGAAGGTGTTCTGGGATGGCGTGTCGCTTTACCGCGACGCCAGCGAAGTGAAGGATGACCTGGAGAAGTACGGCCGCGGCACGCCGGATGACTGGATCGAGCGCAAGCTCTATTCCAATCATCCGTACTGGGGCCCGGCGTTGATGCTGATCATCAACCTCGCCCTGTTCGGCGTCATTGGTGCTGCGCTGTGGGCCGTGCAGATGATCTGGATCCCGTTCTGGGCCGCCGGCTTCGTCAACGGCATCGGTCACTGGTGGGGCTACCGCAACTTCGAGAGCGCCGACACCGCGACCAACCTCATTCCATGGGGCTTCTGGATCGGTGGCGAAGAGCTGCACAACAACCACCACGCTTTCCCGAGCTCGGCCAAGTTCGCGCTGCGCAAGTGGGAGTTCGACATCGGTTGGGCGGCCATCTGTGCTCTGCGTGCGGTGGGCCTTGCCAAGGTGCTGCGCGTGGCGCCGACGTTGGACGTCCGTCCGAACGTGCACCTGCCGGATGCCGAGACGCTCAAGGGCGTGCTCACCCATCGTTTCGCCGCGATGACCGATTACTACCGCAACGTGATCATGCCGACCCTGCGCGACGAAGCGCAGCATGCTGGCGAGAACATCAAGTCGGTGCCCCGTCGCATGCGTCGCGCGCTGGCTGACGGTGGCCGTTGGTTGGACAACGAAGGTCGCGATCGTATGCAGGCCGTGCTGGCCAAGCGCCCGACCCTGAGCACCGTGTGTGATTTCCGCAATCGTCTTGCTGCTCTGATGGAGCAGCGTGGTGCGGAGCAGGCGCTGAAGGGTTTGCAGCAGTGGATCGCTGAGGCTGAGCAGAGCGGCATTCGTGCGCTGCAGGAGTTTGCGGGTCGCCTGAAGAGTTATTCGGTGGCTAGCGCCTGATTTGAGTTTCACTGGATCAATGAAAAGCCCGCCGAAAGGCGGGCTTTTTTTGTGGGCTGAGGAATGGGGGCGTGATGGTCACTCTAGCTCCCTCTCCCCTCCGGGGAGAGGGTTGGGGTGAGGGGTCAATCTAGCCTCACTGTTTGAGTCGTCATCCCTGCGCAGGCAGGGATCCAGGGCGGTATCGCTTGGTTGTCGCGTGGCGGCGACTTGGCCGCCTACGCGGCGGGCGTTTCACCCTCCTGCCGGAGGGCGAGTCACTTTTCTTTGCTTGCCCAAAGATCCCACGGGGACTAGCTTCGCGTCGAAAGTAATCCAAAGAAAGGGCCCCCCGGAATCGGCGCCTTCCGGGCTACGCCCTCCAGGTACGCGGTCGGGTTCCGGGCTTTTCGACGGGGCTCCTGCCCCGACGAAAAGGAATCGGCATCCCTGCCGATTCCCCTGCGGGCCTTATCTCCACCCGCCCGCCGCCTCATACGGGGCCCGGAAGATCAAAAGCGCAAAGCAGACGGCTCGTGCAGCTGTGCTGCACATCGCATCGCGGCGGGTCGCATTGCTCCTGCCCTAGGGCTCAAAGCCAAGGCAGAAGACAACGACGATGTCGTTAGGTAGCGAGTTCTCCCCACCGGTCGGGAAGCGTAGCGTTAGCTTTACCTAGCCTCAGGGGTAGGGAAGCGTAGCGCAGCCTGCTTTAAGTCCTCTGCGCCCTGGCGCGTTGCGAAGCGCTACGGCGTACCCGCTGTGTAGAGGTGGAGGTTGCCAAGCCACACGATTCCTCACCCGTTCGGGCTTATCCCATCGTGATGCTGCGGGCGTTGGCTTTGCGGCCATTTTCTTTGGGTTACTTTTCTTTTGGGCCAGCAAAAGAAAAGTGACTCGAGCGTCGGCAGACGATCGAAACGCCCGCTGCGTAAGCGGCCAGGTCGCGATTACGCACGAGGCGACAGCCAACCACTGAAGCCACTGGATTCCGACCACCACCGGGATGACAGCCAAAGATGAAACGATAAGGCGAGCACCCACCCCTCACCCCAACCCTCTCCCCAGAGGGGAGAGGGAGCAGAGCTGAAGCGCCACCCAATCCAAGCGCCCACCCTCAATCAATAAACCGCCAAGCCTCCGCTGCCTCAGGCAACCGACACTGCTCACGTCGCCCAAACAACCGATACCGATGCCGCGCAACCCATCGATACCCCCGATCACGCAACGGCCGCGGTATCACACGCAGCAAACCGCCCGTCCAGCGCCAACGCCCACCCAACTGACCCAGCACACGTGCGATCGCATCCGTGTCGCTATAGCCCAAGCCCTGATCGACGAGTAAGAACGACACCGGATCATCCGGCGACAGACCATGTGCAACCAACAATGAGCGACCGTGTTGTCCCTGCATGGCCGCCAGCCGGAAGCGGCCGTTACGGTCGTGTCGAAGAATGAAATCCACCCAACGACTGCACAGCACGCAGACGCCGTCGAAGACGATGACGGGATGCTCGAACTCAGCCGACATGATCGATCTCCAGCCAGCCGCGATAAGCGATCAACTGACCCAGCAAAGGAAGATGGACGTCGATGTCGAAGGTATAACGCCCTTCGCTCGCGCCGCTGCGGGAAAACACGGTACCCAAAAGCGCCCGCGGCAACCGCAGGCCGAGGACGCTTGCGCGTTGCAGCTGCCAGTCGATCGCATCGCCCTCGCGTCGCAGAGAGAAATACAGGCTTACCAGCCCTAGCCGTTCTCGCAGGCAAGGGGCGTCGTCGCGGGACAGGGCGGAATGCATCCGTCCTCGTGCAAAACGGCGCGTCCAGCGTTCGTGGGTCGCAAGGCGTTCGATGGTCAGGGCGATGGCTTGTCCATCGCCAGGCTCGGGCAGGGTCAGCAAACGCCGCAACCAGCGGGCGAGGGCGTGCCGCGCACCATCCACGTCTGCTCGGCCGCTGGCTTGGATGGCGTTGCCCTCACCATGCATGCGCTGCACGGCTGGATGCAGCTGCGGCCAGTCAGCAGGATCCAATAGCGTGTGGAACAGAGCGGTAGGCGATGGCATGGAAGCCGATCATCTGAAACCGGATCGCTGGCGGCAAGCGGGGTAGCCCATCGGCGGGCAACAAAAAACCCGCCTTGCGGCGGGTTCTTTGTGGAAGTAAGCAAACCCAAGGGGCTTACTTGATCTTGCCTTCCTTATAGATCACGTGCTTGCGAACCACCGGATCGTACTTCTTGAACTCGAACTTTTCCGGGGTGTTCTTCTTGTTCTTCTGCGTGGTGTAGAAGTGGCCGGTGCCGGCCGAAGAGATCAGGCGGATCTTGTCTTGCTTGCTGTTAGCCATGGCTCAATCCTCAGATCTTTTCGCCGCGGGCACGCAGGTCGGCGAGCACGGCTTCGATGCCGTTCTTGTCGATCGTGCGCAGGGCATGGTTGGAAACGCGCAGCTTCACCCAGCGATTCTCGCTAGGGACCCAGAAGCGACGCTCATGCAGGTTGGGCAACCAGCGGCGACGGGTTTTGTTGTTAGCGTGCGAGACGTTGTTACCAGTCTGCACACCCTTTCCGGTGACTTGGCAAATACGGGCCATGATGACCTCCTGTGTAGGCGCCCTGGGGCGCGTTTGCCACCCGTTAGCCAGGGCGGCATCGGCCCAGCGGCGCAAGCGCCACGCGATGCTGGAGATGGAGCTGTTCGCGTCTGCCGTAAGGGCCGCATCGCGTTGCGGACGTGCCCGGAAGCCCGGGTCGGCATGGTCGAGCCGGCTATTCTCCCAGAAAAACAGGGCAGTGCGCAATATTTGCTCAGTTTGAGAGTCCGGGCGCATGGCGGGCCGCGGGGATGTATGGAACAATCAAGTCCTTTGCGTTTTCACGCACCGAACACTTTACGAGGAATACCCCATGGCAGACGTCTCCGCCAACGGCCAGGCCGGCCAGCCGCAGCTGGTGCTGCAGAAGATCTACATCAAGGATGTGTCCTACGAGGCGCCCAACGCCCCGCAGATCTTCCAGGATGTGGGTGAGACCGACCAGCAGCCCCAGGTCGCGCTGAACCTGGCCCAGAAGTCCACCGACATGGGTAACGACCTGTTCGAAGTGGTGCTGAGCCTGACCCTGACCTGCTCGCTGGGCGAGCGCACGGCCTATCTGGCCGAGGTGCACCAGGCAGGCGTGTTCGGCATCGCGGGTTTCTCGGAAGAGGATCAGGCCGGCATTCTGGCCAGCTACTGCCCGAACCTGCTGTTCCCGTACGCCCGCCAGATGCTTTCCTCGCTGGTGCTGGAAGGTGGCTTCCCGCCGTTCCTGCTGCAGCCGATCAATTTCGACGCGCTGTACGCAGAACAGCAGCGCCGCGTCCTCGGCGGCAGCGCCGCTCCGACGCTGAACAGCTAATCCAAGGGGTCTGCTCATGGTTGAGCGTCCGACCCTGGCCGTTCTGGGTGCCGGCTCCTGGGGCACCGCCCTGGCGGCTCTGGCCGCGCGCAACCAGGTGCCGACCCGGCTCTGGGGGCGCGATGCGGCTGCGCTGAAGGCAATGGAAGAAACCCATTGCAATCAGCGTTACCTGCCCGACATCGAGCTGCCGGCCGAACTGATCTACGAGCCCGACCTGGCCGCCGCCCTGCGTGGCGCTCAGGTAGTGCTGATCGTGGTGCCAAGCCACGCGTTCGCCTCCATCCTGGAAGAGATCCAGCCCTATCTCGCCCCCGACGCCCGCATTGCCTGGGCGACCAAGGGTTTCGAGCCGGGTACGGGTCGTTTCCTGCATGAGTTGGTGGCCGAGCGCTTCCCGGGGCGCGCGGCGGCGGTGGTTACCGGCCCCTCCTTCGCCAAGGAAGTGGCCTCTGGCATGCCCAGCGCGGTCACCGTTCACTCGGACGACAACGCCTTCGCGCATGACATGGCGTTGGTGCTGCATGCGCCTAACTTCCGCGCGTATTCCGGTAGCGATGTGCTGGGCGCAGAGCTGGGCGGCGCCATGAAGAACGTGCTGGCGGTGGCCACCGGTGTGGCCGACGGCATGGACCTGGGCCTGAACGCCCGTGCCGGCCTGATTACCCGCGGCATGAACGAAATGCTTCGCCTCGGCGTGGCACTGGGCGCGCGTCCGGAGACCCTGATGGGCCTCGCTGGCCTGGGCGATCTGGTGCTCACCTGCACGGGCGACCTGTCCCGCAACCGCCGTCTCGGCCTGGCGCTCGGCAAGGGCAAGGCCATCGACGAGGCCGTGCGTGAAATCGGCCAGGTGGTGGAAAGCGTGCTCACTGCCGATGAAGTGGCGCGCCTGGCGGCCAAGCATGACCTCGACCTGCCCATCAGCAACGGCGTGCGCGCCGTGCTCCACGGCGAAGTGACCCCGGCCGAGGGGCTCAAGCGGCTGATGAGCCGCGAGCAGAAGCCTGAGTATCCCAAGGGCCTGTTCACACCTGCGGTGTAACGCTTTCGGGCACCGCTCGTCCGTTCACGTTTGGGCGCTTCATGGAAACGATCACCTCCGGTTTGAAAAAACCGGAGGTTGAGACGCGCACACACGCAAGAGCCTTGCTAAGCTGAATCTTTTGGTCGCCCTAGCGGACCCCATCGGACCGAATGCGCATGCAGTCACCGGACGATAAACGCCACGACCACCTACCCCCGTCACGCGACGAGGGTGTCAGTGAGCCGCTGCCTGGTCTCTGGCGGAAGCTGCTGGCGACGGCGGTGCCAGTCGCGACGCCGGAGCCGATGGTGTTGGGGTTTTTCCTCGACGTAGTACCTGAGGAGGGCCAGCCCTACGCCCGCGTCGATGTCGCCCCCGTCTTACTGACGGTGGCTGAGCAGGGCCGTTTCGTGCGCCCCTCGCCGCTGGACAGCAAGCACCTGTCGCAACAGCCGCTTGAACCGCACGAGCAACGCCTCGCAGCCACCGTGCTTGGTCTGCCGCAGACCCTGCGCAAGAGCCGTAGCTACGCACGCCTTTCAGGCCACGTCGGTGACGCGTTGCTCGCGGAGATTCTGGATACCACACCGTGCTTTCTCGGCGGTCTGGCCGGGCTACGCTTGTCGCGTGGCAAGGGCCATCAGCTGAACTGGCAATGGCACCTGGAGAACGACGGCAGCCAGCGCCTGCTGCCCTGCCTGCCGACCAACCATCGTGTACTGCGTATTGATGCGCTCTGGTATCTGGATGGCGAGCGCGCCGAACTAGGCCACCTGGATGCGCCGTTGGAAGAAACGGGTTGGCTGGATCTGCCGCCGCTGAAACACGAATACAGCCAGACCCTTCGCAACGCGCTCCCGCATAGCCGTCTGTCGCATCGCCTGCCGTTGCCGCAAGTGCTGGGCGAGATGCGCCGCGCCGAGCTTGCGCCCAAGCCGGTGCTCACGCTGCATGCGCTTACGCGTCACGCACGCCTCGCTGCCGGCACGCCGCCGCTGGCCTATGCGCGCCTCGCATTCGATTACGCGGGCGAACGCCTGCCCGGTCGTGGCGGCGAGCCGCTGGTGCGGCGCGTGCGCAACGGTCATCTGGTCGAGATCGTTCGCCGTCGCGCCGAAGAACTCTCTGCGATGGAGCAGCTCGAACGTGCCGGCCTCACGCCGGGCGTGGATACCGAAGGCTTACCCTGGGATCTGGCCGACACCTTGCCCGACGACGCGTGGCTCTTCCCAGGCAAGGGTTACGCGGGTGCGCTGGAAGTGAACACGCCGGCGCGCTGGCTGGCCTTGCGTCCCAAGCTCGAGGCGGAAGGTTTCGTGCTCGACTACGCACCCAGCTTCCCGTTCGAAGTGCTGGAAGGTCCGGTGCGCTGGTACGGCAACGCGGTGGAAGACACCGACGACCACGCCTTCGATCTGGAAATCGGCATCGAACTGGAAGGCAAGCGCCACAACTTGCTGCCCGCCGTGGCGCAGGCGTTGGCCGATCACCAGTTGAACCTGAGCCCGGTGCCGAACGAACCGGAAGACGCCGTGTGGTACGCACCGGTCGACGAACGCCGCCGTGTGCCCGTGCGCCTGAAAGAACTCCGCGGCTTGCTCGCACCGCTGGCCGAATACCTCGAACGCCCACGCAAGAAACTCCATCTGCCGCGCGTGCAGGCGGGGCGCTTGGAAGAACTTGCCGAAGCACTGCCGACCGGCGGTGAGCTCGAAGCCCCCGACGCACTGCGCGGCTTCACTGCGCGCCTGCGTGATGCGGCCGAGCGCGCCAGCGATGCCGTGCCGGAAGGCCTCACCGTCGAACTGCGCCCGTACCAGCGCGAAGGCCTGCGCTGGCTCAACGCGCTCGCCGAAGCGGGTGTGGGTGGCGTGCTCGCCGACGATATGGGTCTGGGCAAGACGCTGCAGCTCATCACCCACCTGCTGGCTCTGAAGGGCAGCGGTGGGCTCGAGCAACCCGCACTTGTCGTGGTGCCGACCAGCCTGATTCCGAACTGGATGGCGGAAGTCGCGCGTTTTGCGCCGGCGCTGCGCGTGCTCGCGCTGCATGGGCCGCAACGCAGTGGTGACTTCTCGCAACTGGGTACGCATGACGTGGTGCTCACCAGCTATGCGCTGTTGCCGCGCGACGTGGTGCAACTGCGCAAGCAGCCGTTCTCACTGATCGTGCTGGACGAAGCGCAGCAGGTGAAAAACCCGCGCACGCAAGCACGTCGTGCTGTGCTCAGCCTGCGCGCGCCGCGTTGCATCTGCCTCACCGGCACGCCGCTGGAAAATCACTTGGGCGAGCTGTGGTCGCAGGTCGATCTGGGCGTGCCTGGCCTGCTCGGCGACGAAGGCGCCTTCCGTCGCCACTATCGCGTGCCGATCGAACGCCATCGCGATACCGAATGCCAGGATCGCCTCAACCGTCGCCTTGCCCCCTTTATCCTGCGGCGCACGAAGGCGCAGGTCGCGAGTGAGCTGCCGCCGAAGACTGAGATCACGCGTCGCGTCGTGCTCGAAGGTCGTCAGCGCGAACTCTACGAAAGCCTGCGACTGTCGCTGGCGGAGGAATTGCGCGAGGTCATCGCTCAGCGTGGTATCGCGCACAGTGGCATCGTTGTACTCGACGCGCTGCTCAAGTTGCGCCAGGTCTGCTGCGATCCGCGCCTGGTGAAGTTGGAAGCGGCGCGTGGCGTACGTGACTCGGCCAAGTTCGAACTACTGATGGACATGCTGCCTGCGCTGCTCGCCGAAGGGCGCAAAGTGCTGCTGTTCTCGCAATTCACCGAAATGCTCAAGCTGATCGCGCATGAGCTGGATCGCCAGCGCATCTCGTACGTCACGCTCACCGGCGAGACGCGCGACCGTGCCGAACCCGTGCGCCAGTTCCAGGAAGGCGAAGTGCCGCTGTTCCTGCTCTCGCTGAAGGCGGGTGGTGTGGGCCTCAACCTTACCGCTGCCGACACCGTGATCCACTACGACCCGTGGTGGAACCCGGCAGCGGAAGCGCAAGCCTCCGATCGTGCGCACCGTATCGGCCAGGACAAGCCTGTGTTTGTGTTCCGCCTGATCACGGGTGGCACCGTCGAAGAGCGCATCGAAGAACTGAAAGCGCGCAAGGCGGAACTTGCCGAAGCCGTGCTCGAAGGCGGCGGTACGCGCGAGAAGCTCAGTTTCGATCAGTCCGATCTGGATGCACTGCTGGCGCCGGGTTGACCGGCGCTACATCTGCTTGTGCAGTTCGAACACCAGCAGCACGGGGATCATCAGCAGTCGGGCCACCATGACCGGCACGACAATGCCGGGAAACAGGTTCTCGCTGATGCGGTAGTTGAGCACCGCGACCATCGTCACCAAAGACAATGCCTCGCCTACGGTCGGCACCAGCGTGAGCAGTGCCGCCGGCACGCATGCAAGCACGATGTCGAGCATCGTGTAGTGCGTCTTCAACAGTCGGAAGATGAGCGGAAGGGCCAGCATGCCGATGACGGCATGGACCACGACGTTCGTCCCTGGGCTGACCATATTCGCCATCCTTTTGCGTTGTCGCATGGGCGAGGGTTGTTCCAATGCGCGCTACCTTGTCATGGCATTCGTCGACTGTCTATGGAACGTCGCGACGAGCGGGGCACTTGCATCACACACGGGCGCGCATTACCTTTCGCCACTCTTCAACCCTGACCAAGGGCTACGGCCATGCGTGCCTTCCATCACCCAAGGTGCTTCACCGCGTCCTAAGCGACGCCGCCACGCGCAGGATGGTCCTGCTGCGTTGACGTGACCTTTTCTCCAGAGCGCACTCCGCGCCGGTGATGGAAATGAACAAACAGAAATACGATGTGCGTGCCGCATGGGCGCGCGTGTGGCTGCTGCGTTTGTGCAGAGCCAGGCTTCATGTCGCCTCGGTAAGCGACGAAACGCTGGATGACGTCAGGCGCCAATTGGCGCGACTGCGTGTACGCAAAGGGTTGGACGATGTGGCGGCCGTTCGCGCCAGGATCGATCGCATGCTCGCCACGAGCCTGCCCGCGGCACGCAGGGTTAGATTGTCTTCTCATCCCTTGTATGCCGATCTTGCCAAGGCGTTCGCGATCGATGCGGATGCCATACATGTGCTCGCTTTCATCTGCGAGCTGGGTGATGGTCGCTTTTTGTCGGACGCGGCGCGAGCGAACGATCGCTACTCCGGCCAGCGTGCGGGTCTGCTGCGCATGTTGAGCGATGCACTCGCTATCCCGGAATCGCGACTGCGGCGCTCCCTGCACCGGCGCGGGCCACTGCTTTCCAATGGCCTGCTCACCCTGAGTGTTGGCAACTACGGACATGCCTGCGATTTGCTGGATGCGGATGATGTGTTGCTGTCACTGGTGGCAGACGACGCCCAGGACGCGTCGTTCTACCTTGCCAGGCTTTTCGAGCAGGCCGGGCCAACCACGCTGGGGCTGGACAGCTATCCACATCTGCGTAACGAACTGACGCGCTTACGTGATTATCTTGAGTCGGTCGTGCGTGATGGCGGTGGTGCACATATCCTGTTGTACGGGCCGCCGGGCACTGGCAAGAGCGAGCTGGCGCGCGTGCTGGCCCAAGAGCTGGGTCTGCAGCTTCATCTGGTGCGTAGTGCCGACCAGTGGGGTGAGCCCATTGAAAGCCATGAGCGTTTGCAGGCTTTTGAAGCGGCGCAACGGGCGCTCGCCTCTCATCCACGCGCCATGCTGTTGTTCGACGAAGTGGAGGATGTCTTCCGCCACAGCACGAACCGGCAGGGCAGTGCGGTGAGTCACAAGAGCTGGATCAATCGCCAATTGGACGAGGCGAAATTGCCCTGTATCTGGATCGGCAACCGGATCGATTGCATGGACGATTCACAATGGCGCCGGTTTGATATCGCGATGGAGATCACGCCGCCGCCTCGCAGTGCGCGGCGTGAGCTGTTGGCTCGCTTGTGTGAGGGACACGCGATTGCACCCGCCGTATTTGATGACATTGCCTCATGCGAAGCCTTTGCGCCGGCGCACTACGCGCGTGCGGCAAAAGTGCTTAGCCGCTTGCCGGTGGATGACGCCACGGCGGCAGAACAGGTGCTGCTGGGATCACTGAACGAGATGCTTTCATTGCGAGGCATGGCGCCGCTGCGCCGCTCGTTGAGACGCGTGCCGTTCGACCTGTCGCTGCTGCGCGTGGATCAGCCGATCGATCGTGTCATGCAATCGTTGGAGCGTCAGCCCAGCGCACGCCTGTGCTTGTACGGTCCGCCCGGCACGGGCAAAACAGCGCTGGCATCGTATGTTGCTGATCGGCTCAGTCGGCCATTGTTCAAGCGTCGTGCCTCGGATCTGCTCAGCCCCTGGGTGGGCGAAACCGAGGCACGTATCGCCTCGATGTTTCGGCAGGCTGAGCGCGAACAGGCGGTGTTGTGCCTGGATGAGGCCGATAGCTTCCTGCGTGACCGTGAAGGCGCCCAGCGAAGCTGGGAGGTTACGCAGGTCAATGAATTGCTCACGCAGATGGAGGACTTCCAGGGCATCTTCATCGCTTCAACCAACCTTCTCGGAAGCATGGATGCGGCTTCGTTGCGGCGCTTTGACTTCAAGCTGCGTTTTGATTGCATGGACTTGGCGCAACGGCTTTCACTGTTTGAGGCCTACGCGCAGCGATATGCGCTGCGCGGCAATCTCGATGGTCACGAGCTGCGTCAAAGCCTGTCGCGGTTGGATCAGCTGACGCCGGGCGACTACGCAGCTGTGCAGCGCCGACTGGAGGCAGGCGATGACTGTAGTCGTCTGGATCTGCTCCAGTGGCTTCGCGCCGAGCACGAGATGAAACCCGGCATGCGCCGGCAGGCCGTGGGATTTGTGGCGTGATCCGCCTACCTGGGGCGGATCATATCGCTGGACGCGTCCGCAACAGCGCGTCCACGGCTTGTTGCCATTGGGGCGAGCCGGGTTGTGACTGCGGTGCCTCCTGGCCCAGCTTGTGTTGCACCGCGCTGTTCCATTCCGGCGAGCCGCGATCGGGGCCGTGGCCGTCGTCGCTGATGTGCAGGCGCTCGTCGACCCATTCGTACCATTGCGGTGAGCCGAGTTCGGCGTTGTCGGGCGTGCTCTGCGCGGTGGCCTTGGGCTGCGGTGGCTTTTGGTCGGGCGGCGGCGAAGCTGGCGAGCACGCGGCAAGCAGCGCGAGAGGAAGCATGGCGAGGAAACGGCGCATGGCGGCCTCCAGAATTCCTGATCGGTCTTCGAGACTAACCGCTGCCGTCAGTGCGGCGATGAATCGCGCCTGACGGCAAATATGAGAAGTGAGTTAAGCCGGATACGTGAGGCGCGTTGAATACAGCGGTCGCTTATCGATCTCAGCTGCGCGCAGCGACTTCGTCGATGTGCTTGAGCAGATCGGCCGGATCCTCGTAAACGCGGAATGCGCCGGCATCCTCCAGCTCTTCCTGGCCGTAGCCCCCGGAAAGCAGGCCGACGCCGAGTGCGCGCGCACGCTGCGCGGCGAGCATGTCCCAGATACTGTCGCCAATGACGAGGCTGTAGTGAATGTCCACGCCCAGTCGTTGCGCCGCCGTGATGAAAAGATCCGGATCGGGCTTGGCGTGGCGTACCTGGTCGCGCGTCACTACCGGCACCTTCGATGGATCGACACCGAGCGCTTCCAGGTTGTGCGCGGCCGTCTGCATGCGTCCGCTGGTGGCGATAGCCCACGGGATGTCGGCGTCGGTCAGGAAGGCCAGCAGTTCGCGTGCGCCGGGCAGCGGGCGAACGGAGCCCTGCGTGGCCTGTCGGTTGTATGCCTCCGCATGCCAGGTGCGCAGGCGGGCCAGACGCTCCTCGGTGATCTCCAGCCCGGTTTCGCGTAGCAGGATGTTGGCGAACAGGCCGCCGCTCATGCCGATCTTGCGGTGGATGCGCCACACAGACAGCTCCACGCCTTCGCGATCGAGTGCCTCCTTCCACGCCAGTACATGCTGATAAACGCTGTCGACGAGCGTGCCGTCGAGATCGAACAGGAAGGCGGTATCGGCGCGGGGCATGGCGGATTCACTTCGTTGGAGTGGGCGCAACAGCCTAGCACCCGCATTTGTCTTTCCCGAGAAGCGTGACGCAACGCACGCGCTGATGTAGGCCTGCGCGTCAGCTGACAGAAAATTCTTAAGAGGGCGCCTAGGGTGGGTTCCGACGAACGGACGCATCTAGCCAGGGGGCAAGGAGCGAAAGCCACGACCCGGCCGTGCCTCTGCACGGCTCGCAGGCCTGCCCCCGGCGGAACGTACGCCAGACGTACCGATCAACTGTCTTGGGGCAACATCATGAAACGCATCGGTCTTGGGTTTGTAATGGGAACGTTGGCCGTGGTGGCCACAAATGCCGTTGGTGCAAATGCCATGGGCGCGAACGAAGCCACGGGCCATCTAAGGTTCGTTGGCGTCGTCCTCAATGAGGCCTGCAGTTCGAGCGCACCGTTGCCTGGCATGCGCGGTGGCATGGGCAGTTGTGAGGTGGCGGGCGTGACACATGCCGTCTTTGCCGAGCAAAGCAGCACGGCGAGTGACCATACCGGCATCGCCATGCTCGATTACTTCGTGGATCGTGGCGATGGCGGCCGCAAGATGCTGGTCATGCGCCAGTACCGCTGAGTCGGCCAGGAGCGGCTGACGGTGACGTCAGCCGTTCGGCAGCAGCGGCTTGCCTGCGTCGAGCACGGCCAGGGCGGCAGCGCCGAGCAAGCCCGGATCCGGGTGCATCATCGCGATGGTGGGCACTTGTTCCATGGTTTCGCGGAAACGGCCCTTTGCTTCGAAGCGTTCGCGGAAACCACCGTGCTTCAACCACGGCAGCAGGATGGGCAGCATGCCGCCGGTGAGGAACACGCCGTCCCAACCGCCCAGGCTCAGCACCAGGTCGCCGGCCACGCTGCCGAAAATGCCGGCGAGTGTCTCCACCGTGCGCACGCACAGCGCATCGGTGCCCGCCTCGGCGCGCGCGGTGATGTCTTCCGGGGTGTATTCCTCCGGCGGCTGGCCGGCAATGTCGGCCAGCGCGAGGTAAAGATTCACCAGGCCGTTGCCGCAGATCATGCGCTCGTTGGACACGCGGCCGAAGCGCGCGTTGAGTCGATGCAGGATCTCCACATCTTCCGCCGTATGCGCAGCAAAGCCTGCGTGGCCGCCTTCGGTTTCCAGCACGATCCAACGGCCTTCGCGGCGCATCAGTCCGGCCACGCCAAGGCCCGTGCCGGGGCCGACCACCACAAAGGTCTGCGTATCGCTCGTGCCAAGTCCGGGGATCGCCTGCGCGCCCACGGAGGTGAGCTGTTCCTGCGTATGCAGCGGCACCGCCATGGCCTGCGCAGCGAAATCGTTCACCAGGTGCACTGCCTCCATGCCCAGTTCGGCCTGCAATGCGTGCGCCGCAACTTGCCACGGGTTATTGGTGACTTTTACCGTTTCCCCTTCGCTCACGCGGCCCGCGGCGGCGATGACAGCGCGCGAGGCGGTGAGGCCGGTGTCGGTGAAGTACTGCCGGATAGCTTCAGCCAGCGAGGCGTGGTCCTTGACCCGGTACCGGCGCACGCTGTCGTCCATCAGCGGATTGGTCCGGCCCGTGTCTGCCAGTGCAAATCGCACGTTGGTGCCGCCGAGGTCAGCAAGCAGGGTCGGGGCGGCACGGGCTGGTGTTCTCATGGACGATCCTGCACTTGGGGAGACAGTAAGGGTGACTCCCTCGGGCTTTTTCGTCCAGTAGTGCAGTGCAGCGAATCGTGATCCTCCGGCCATTCGTTGGCGAATGGTCGGACGTCCGGCCGTCCATCGCGGACGAGCCTTCAGGGCCCGTCCGCGGGGCGACGATCAGGTTGCGCCGAGGTAGACGGCTTGCGGGGCGTTGAATCCAGCTTTCACCTGCCTGGAGGTTTCATCCGCAAGTACTTCCGAATCGCCACGCTCCAGTGCTTCCAGCGTGCGTCGGGCGATGTCGTCGGGGCTCGTCTTGGGAGCATCGACGTGGCTGACCATATCGGTATCGATGTAACCCGCATGGATGCCCAGCACCTGCGTGCCCTGTTCGCGCAGTTCGTTGCGCAGGCTGTTGGTCAGCGCCCAGGCGGCCGCCTTGGATACCGAGTACGCGCTCGTGCTGGGCAGGCTCAACCAGCTCAGTGCGGAAAGCATGTTGACCAGCGCGCCGCCGCCGTTCTTTTTCAGCACGGGCGCAAACGCAACGCTGGTTGCATGGATGCCGTAGAGATTGGTTTCCATGATACGGCGCAGATTGTCCTGGCCGTCCTTCGCGTCGAGCAGCACGGCGCCACCGCTGATGCCCGCGTTGTTGATCACGATATCCACGTCGGCGGCCAAGGCTGCCGCAGCGGCAACGTCCTGGGGGTTGGTCACGTCGAGCTTCACCGGCACCACGCCGGGCAGGGTGACGGTGGATGGATCGCGCGCGCCGGCATAGACCTTGCGCGCGCCTGCTGCGAGCAGGGCCTTGGCGAAGGCGAGGCCGAGGCCGCGATTGGCGCCGGTGACGAGAACGGTTGAGCCTTGGATTTTCATGGATGGATGTCCGGTGGGTGGCTGGGATGGGTGATGTCTATTTATATGACTTACATCATATAAAAGCGGTTTGTTCGGCTTTCAAGGCCGGGCGACAGGCGATTTTGCGGGAGGGTGCTTCACCCGGGCATCACAAAAAGTCACTTGCATTCCGCAAGTTACGCTTTATATGATTTACATCATTCTATGTAACACGAGCCGCCGCCGTGCGCCGCACCGGTTTCGAAAACATGCAGTGCCCCATCGCCCGAGCCCTGGATCGGGTCGGTGACGGCTGGAGCATGCTGATCCTGCGGGACGCCTTCTACGGCCTGACCCGTTTCGACGATTTCCAGACCAGCTTAGGGATAGCCCCCAACATCCTCAGCCGTCGGCTGGCGATGCTGGTGGACATGGGCATGCTCGAGCGGCGCCGCTACAACAGCCGTCCAGTGCGCCACGAATACGTGCTCACCGAGTGCGGACGCGATTTCCGCCCGGTGCTGCTGGCGATGATGGCGTGGGGCAACCGCCACTTCTCGCCGGAGGGTCACGCTATCGAACTGGTCGATCGGCAGACCGGCCAAGTGGTCGAGCCCATGTTCGTCGACCGCCGTACGGGCGAAGCCATCACGCGAGAACGTCACCAGATGCGCGCCGGCCCAGCGGCTGACGAGCGCATGCGGGCGCGCATCGCGTTTAGAAATTCACGTTCAGTCCCATCCGATCCCACCTCCCCGGAGTCAACCTCATGAATGCCGCTACTGCTGCCGAGCGCGCGGATAGCCCCGCCCTTGTCGAACCCGTTCCGCACCATCGGAAGAAACACCTGCTGCGATTCGCCATCGGCGTCGCACTGATCGCCGGTGTCGTGTATGGCATCCACTGGTGGACGGTCGGCCGCTTCATTGAAAACACCGACGACGCCTACGTCGGCGGCGACGTTACCGTCATCGGTCCCAAAGTGCCGGGCTATATCGCCCAGGTCGCCGTGACCGACAACCAACGCGTGCACGCGGGCGACCTGTTGGTAAAGATCGACGATCGCGATTACCGCGCCGCGCTGGCCAAAGCGGATGGCGCGGTCGCAGCACAGCAAGCCTTGCTCGCCAACCTCGACGCGAACGAGAAACTGCAAGAGGCGGTGATCCGCCAGGCCCAGGCCGGCGTCAGCGCAGCCGATGCCGAAACGCAACGCTCGCGCGACGACGAGGCACGCTATCGCGACCTGTCCAGCCGTTCGGCCGTCTCTATCGAAAGCGCGCAGCGCGCGGACGCCACTTACAAGACGGCTCGCGCTACATCGGACAAGGCGCAGGCTGCACTCGTAGCAGCGCAGCGGCAGATCGACGTTATCGAATCGCAGAAGCAGCAAGCGAGGGCGGCTTTGCAACAAGCCAAGGCCGAACAAGATATCGCACGCCTCAACGAGGGATACACCGAGCTGCGCGCGCCAGTCGATGGTGTCGTCGGCAATCGCCGCGCCCGCACGGGTGCCTACGCGGCGGCCGGTACGCAACTGTTGTCCGTGGTGCCTGCCCGCGGCCTGTGGGTGGATGCCAACTTCAAGGAAGACCAACTCGCCCGCATGCATGCCGGCCAACCGGTCGACATCCGCGCAGATGTTCTGCCAGGTCGCGTGTTCCGTGGCCACCTGGCCAGCCTCGCACCGGCCACCGGCGCGCAATTCAGCGTGTTGCCTCCGGAGAACGCCACCGGCAACTTCACCAAGGTCGTGCAGCGCGTACCGGTGCGGGTGGTGCTGGACGGCAAAGACGGTGAGCTCGGCACGCTTCGCCCGGGTCTCTCCGTGATCGCCGACGTGGACACGCGTGGTGGCGCCGCCACGCCATGAGCACCGTCGCCGGCCGTCTGCCGTTCTCGTCGCCGATCGATCCGGCGTCCTTGAGCGCATCACAGAAGATCTTCGCCTTCGCCACCATGTGCGTAGGCATGTTCATCGCTTTGCTGGACATCCAGATCGTGTCCGCGTCGCTACGCGACATCGGCGGTGGGCTGTCCGCCGGTACGGACGAAACGGCGTGGGTGCAGACCAGCTACCTGATCGCAGAGATCGTGGTGATCCCGCTCTCCGGCTGGCTCTCGCGCGTCATGTCCACGCGCTGGTTATTCG
>NZ_JAELTQ010000623.1 GCF_016428905.1 Dyella sp. ASV24
GACAGGCGCGACACTGATCAACGCCACCGGAACCACCGGTGGCACCGGCGCCCCAGGCACCGCTGGCTACGGCAGCAGCGTCAACAACGCAACGCTGTGCGTCGCCAGTGGCGCTTCGTCCAATGGCTGTCTCTTATACACATCTCCGAGCCCACGAGACAGGACAGGCCATCGCGTATGCCGTCTTCTGCTTGAAAAGGGGGGGGGGGGGGGGGGGGGGGGGGGGGGGGGGGGGGGGGGGGGGGGGGGGG
>NZ_JAELTQ010000084.1 GCF_016428905.1 Dyella sp. ASV24
CTCCGGCCCGTAACGACCCACGATGCGATCACCCGTCAGGCGTCCCGTGGCCATCGCCACGGAGAAACAGGCATAGCCAAATCCTGCAGATGCTGGCGAAACGCCGCGGAAGTCGCGCAGGAACACCGCGCTCCAATCAAGCATGGCGCCTTCGGCAAGAAAACTGACGAAGCACAACAAACCCAGCAGCCAGGCCAGCGCATGCGGCATACCCAGCGGCTCTTTGCGTGCTTCGACGGCTGCAGGTGCATCGTTGAGCAGATCACTCCGTAGCCACAGCACCAACACCACCAACAACGCGGCAATGGCGCTGGCGGCAAAGGTCAACGGCACGCCGACCGCCAGCAGTCCGCTCATCACCGCCGCGCCTGTAAGACCACCCAGGCTGAAAAGACCATGGAAACCCGACATCAATCGGCCACCGTCATGGCGTTCGACATCCACTGCATGCGCATTCATGGCCACATCGACCGCACCCAGCATCACGCCGAAATAGAGCAGGGCCGCGACCAGCGCAGCCGTGCTCGACACCATCGCCAACGCAGGCAACGCAGCACACATGAGCAGGCCCGAAGCGACAATCACCGTGCGATTGCCAAGCTTGTGCGCTAACCAGCCCACAAACGGCATGGACAACATCGAGCCACCACCGAATGCCAGCAAGGCGAGGCCGAGCTGAGCGTCATCGAGCCCCAGCCGCGCCTTGGCGTACGGAACCATGGGCGCCCAGGCCGACATGCCGATGCCGGAGACGAGGAAAATCAGGCGGGTTGCCCGCTTGGCGGCCGGCAGCGTCGAAACGGCCTGCCTGCGTAAAGTGTCGGTGGTGACGTCCACAAGCGGTACCCATCTGCAAGAATGGGTATAAATGTATTGAAACGTGCATAAACGTGCAAGATATTTCTGGCGACTGCCGGCACGCCACCCGATTGCCCTAGCTTCGCCCCAAGGGTGTGACACCCTCGCGGACATCGAACGCGACAACAAGGACTGTTTTGCATGACTACCGTTTTTACCCACGCCGTCGTCCCCTTGATGCTCGGCGCAGCCGCCGGCCGCCAACGCATCAGCGGGCGCCTGCTTGCGGCGGGCGCGCTGGCCGCCATGCTTCCCGATGCGGACGTAATTGCCTTCCATCTGCATATTCCTTATGCGGACGCGTTCGGCCATCGCGGCGCCACGCACTCGATGGCCTTTGCCGCCCTGCTGGGATTACTGGCCGCATGGGCTCATCGCGGCCTCAACAGCACGGCGCAGCGCGCAGGATGGTTTGTGGGGTTAGCCACGCTTTCGCATCCCCTGCTCGATGCATGCACTGATGGCGGTCTCGGCGTGGCCCTGTGGTGGCCCTTCAGCGATGCGCGATGGTTCGCGCCATTCCATCCCATCGCCGTGTCGCCTATCGGGGCACGCTTCTTCAGCGAGCGCGGCTGGCATGTGATCGTCTCGGAACTGTGCTGGGTGTGGTTGCCAGTTGCAGTGCTCGCCGCCGGCATCCTTATGGTGCGACGGGCGTCCAAACCGCTGTGATGCGGAGCCCCTGGCGACGCATGCCATAATGGACAACCCCGTCCAACAAGACCGTTGCCACCCCATGAGCCGCCGCCTACTCGTTACCAACGCGCTGCCCTATGCCAATGGCCCGCTTCACCTGGGTCATCTGCTGGGCTACATCCAGGCCGACATCTGGGTGCGCGCGCAGCGGATGCAGGGCAATGAGGCCGTCTATGTATGCGCGGACGATGCCCATGGCACGCCGATCATGCTGGCCGCGGAAAAAGCCGGGCTGTCTCCCGAGAAATACATCGAGGAAATCCGCGTCGGCCACGAAGCCGACTTCGCGGCTTTCGGTGTGGCGTTCGACCATTACCACTCCACGCACTCGGAAGAGAATCGCGAACTTGCCTCGCTGATCTATACACGCCTGCGTGATGGCGGCTTCATCGCCCGCCGGAACATCCAGCAGTTGTTTGATCCGGAAAAGGAGATGTTCCTGCCGGATCGCTACATCAAAGGCACTTGCCCCAACTGCAAGACGCCCGACCAGTACGGCGACAACTGCGAGAACTGCGGCGCCACCTACGCGCCGACCGACCTCATCAACCCGTACTCAGTGATGTCGGGCGCCACGCCGGTGCTGCGCGACTCGGAACATTTCTTCTTCGAGTTGGGCAAGTTCGAAACACTGCTGCGCGACTGGTTCGCCGGCAAGTTCACCAACGGCCAGCCGGTGGCGAACAGCGGCGTGGCCGCCAAGCTTCGCGAATGGCTGGACGGTGGCTTGAAGGACTGGGACATCTCGCGCGATGCGCCCTACTTTGGCTTCCCGATTCCCGACGAGCCCGGCAAATTCTTCTATGTGTGGCTGGACGCCCCCGTGGGTTACCTCGCCAGCTTCAAGGCACTGTGCAACCGCACGGACCTGAAGTTCGAGGATTTCCTCGCACCCGACAGCCGCGCCGAGATGCACCACTTCATCGGCAAGGACATCATCAACTTCCACGGCCTGTTCTGGCCGGCCATGCTGCACGGTGCGAATTTCCGCGTGCCGACCGCGCTGCACGTCAACGGCTACCTGACCGTCAACGGCGCGAAGATGTCCAAGTCGCGCGGCACTTTCATCAAGGCGCGCACCTACCTGGATTCCGGCCTGCATCCGGAATTCCTGCGCTATTACTTCACCACCATGCTGAGCGACACGCCGGTGGACGTGGACCTGGACCTCAAGACTTTCGAGGAACGCGTCAATTCGCATCTGGTCGGCAAGTGGGTGAATATCGCCAGCCGCACCGCGGGCTTTGTGCACAAGTTCTTCGACGGCCGTCTGGCGCCCGCATTCAGCGCCGAAGAACAAGAACTGTGGCGCGAGCTGCTCTCGCTCTATGGCGATGTGCCGGCGCTCTACAACACCAAGGACTTTGCCGAGATGTCGCGCCGCTTCGTGACCATGGCCGACATGGTGAACGGCTACATCGCGGCCAAGGCGCCATGGGCCATGGCCAAGGACGAGTCGCTGCGCGAGGAGCTGCACCAGGTGTGTTCGTTCGCGCTGGCTGCGTTCCGCCTGCTGGCCGGCCTGCTGAAGCCTGTGGTGCCCGCCACCGTGGAAGCCGCCGAGCGTTTTCTCGCCGCGCCGATCACCGGTTTCGATGACGCGCGCGCGGAACTCCACAACCACACCATCAACGCGTTCGAGCCCCTGCTCGGCCGTATCGACCCCAAGCAGGTCGAAGCCATGGTGGAGGCGTCGAAGGATTCCCTCGCGCCCGCCGAAACCAAGCCCGCTCCCAAGAAAGCCAAAGAACAAGCCAAGACCATGACTGAAGCCAGCACCACGCCCGCCACTGACGCCACCTCCATCATCGGCATGGATGATTTCGCCAAGCTCGACCTGCGCATCGGCAAGGTCACCACCTGCGAATTCGTGGACGGTTCGGACAAGCTGTTGCGCTTTGAGTTGGACGCCGGCCCGCTAGGCTCGCGCCAGATTTTCTCGGGCATCCGCGCCGCCTATGGCGAGCCGGAGAAGCTGGTGGGTCGCAACGTGGTGTTCATCGCCAACCTCGCGCCGCGCAAGATGCGCTTCGGTCTGTCCGAAGGCATGATCCTGTCCGCCGGCAACGGCGGCAGCGACCTGTTCCTGCTGGACGCAGACCAGGGTGCGACGCCGGGCGCGACCGTTCGCTGATCGCTTTCCCATGTCGCTAGCCGATCGCATCGACGCCCTGCTCCCGCAGACGCAATGCGAACAATGCGGCTACCACGGCTGCCGCCCTTATGCGGAGGCTATCGCGCGCGGCGACGCCCGGATCAACCAATGCCCACCGGGCGGTGCCGCTGGCATCGCCCGGCTGGCGGAACTACTCAACGTGCCGGTGTTGCCGCTGGATCCTGAGCATGGGATCGAAAAGCCACGCACGCTCGCGCGTATCGTTGAGGCCGATTGCATCGGTTGCACCAAATGCATCCAGGCCTGTCCGGTGGACGCCATCATTGGTGCGTCCAAGGTGATGCATACGGTGTTGAGTGACGATTGCACCGGTTGCGAGTTGTGCGTGCCGGCCTGTCCGGTGGATTGCATCGTGCTTGAACCGATGCCACAGGCGCAGGTAGACGACCTTGCCCATGCCGATGCCGCCCGCCTGCACTTCCAACGTCGCGAGTCGCGACTGGCGCGCGAAAAAACACAACGCGAAGCCGAGCTAGCCGCACGCAAGGCCGAAGTGGCTTCGACGCAGACACCCGTCAATCCAGTGCTGGCCGCGCTGGCCCGCGCCAAAGCCAAGCAACAAGGAAAGCCCCAGTGAAGAAAGCCGACGTCGTCGAGCTGTTCACCCGCTTGCGCGAACTCGATCCGCACCCCACCACGGAGCTGGATTACACCACGCCGTTCGAGTTGCTCGTGGCCGTGGTGCTTTCTGCACAAGCCACCGACGTCGGCGTGAACAAGGCGACCAAGAAGCTCTACCCCGTCGCCAACACACCGCAGGCGATCCTTGACCTGGGCGAAGAGAAGCTCAAGACGTACATTGCCACCATCGGCCTGTTTAACAGCAAGGCCAAGAACGTCATCGCGCTGTGCCGCATTCTGGTCGATCAGTACGACAGCGAAGTGCCGCGTACGCGCGAGGCGCTGGAAGCCCTTCCCGGCGTCGGTCGCAAAACGGCCAACGTGGTGCTCAACACGGCCTTTGGGCACCCGACCATCGCCGTCGATACGCACATCTTCCGCGTTTCCAACCGCACCGGCCTCGCTCCCGGCAAGGACGTACGCGCCGTAGAAGACAAGCTGGAGAAAGTGGTGCCGGCTGAGTTCAAGCAGGACGCGCATCACTGGCTGATCCTGCATGGCCGTTACGTCTGCAAGGCCCGCAAGCCCGACTGCCCGCAGTGCGTCATCCGCGACCTGTGCCGCTTCAAGGACAAAACGGCGGCCTGAGCGGAACCGTAATAAACAGAGGGCCGAGCAACACCTCTGTCATGCCATCGACACATAGCCCCTTTACGTTGCATCGCCGAATCGCAAATTTTTGCGATCACCAGATAAGGGCGAGCCTGCATTGCATCGCCCCACCACCCGGGCGATGGCATGAAAAAACAGACACTGGCAACGATGCTTTGGGGCTTGGGCGCGACGACGTCAGGCGAAGCATTCGCCGAAGAGGCCATCGAGTTCTTCGTCGACCGCAAGACCAAACAAATCTTCGCCGAGCCCGGCCCCGGCCGCGATCGCCTGGGCAAGTTCGTCCAGGTCGACGAAACGACCGTGGCGAAAGTGCCAGCCACCGGCACGGGTGCTGATCCCACACCACCATCGCCCAAACCCGCACCGCCGGTCACTGCGCCAGCTGTAGTCGCGGTAGCGACGCCCGCCAAGACGGAAAGCACAAGCAAGAAGTGGTACGACCATCTCTCGCTGCGCGGCTACTTGCAGATGCGCTACAACCACGGCATCGGCGAGGAAGCCTCCTTGCTGCGCTCGCCAGGTGATCGTTTCATCGGTGACGATCAGACGATGGGCTTGCGTCGTGCGCGTCTCGTTATCAGCGGCGACATTGCCGACAACGTGTCGATCTATCTGCAGCCGGATTTCGCCAGCACGCCGACCGGTTCGAGCACGTCCAACTTCGCGCAGCTGCGCGATGCGTACGCGGACATCTACTTCGATCCGCAACGTGAGTACCGCGTGCGCGCCGGCCAGTCCAAAATCCCCTACGGCTGGGAGAACCTGCAATCCAGCCAGAACCGCCTCTCGTTCGATCGCGCCGACGCGCTCAATGCAGGTATCCGCGACGAGCGTGATATGGGCGTGTTCTTCTACTACACGCCCAGCGAGATCCGTAGCCGCTTCCAGTACCTGGTGAAGTCAGGCCTCAAAGGCTCGGGCGACTACGGCGTCGTCGGCGTCGGTCTCTACAACGGACAGGGCGCCAACCGCGCCGAGCGCAACGGTGAGATGCACGCCATCGTCCATCTCACCTATCCGTTCAAGTTCGACAATGGCCAGTACCTCGAAGTGGGTGCCGATGCCTACTCGGGACGCTTCAAAGTGGCTACACCCGCGCCCATCACCGTGGGCAAGCGCAACGTAACCCCCGTGGACACATCGTCAAAGAACGGCGCCCTCGACCAGCGCGTGGCCGTGCACGCTATCTACTACCCGCAACCCTTTGGCCTGCAAGCGGAATGGACCGTGGGGCGCGGGCCGCAATTGGACTTCGACAAGGGCGTCATCCGCACACGGTCGCTGCGCGGCGGTTATGTGCAGGCCATATACAAACTCGACACACGCCACAGCGGCACATGGCTCCCCTATCTGCGCTGGCAGACCTATCGCGGCGCGGCCAAGTTCGACACCAACAACCCACGCATGCTGGTCGACGAGACGGAGCTCGGCGTCGAGTGGCAACCGTCCAGCGCCATCGAGATCACCATGGCATACGCCAATATGCGACGGAGCAATGTCACGGCATCACCATATCCGGTCCTCAATGGCGATCTGTTTCGCGTGCAACTACAAGTGAACTACTGAGACATCGATACAGGCGAATGTCATCTGCCCAACACGCCATGTCATGCACGTGTAGCGACGTGTTGCAGTTAGACGAAACCACTTTGCAAAAAAATGCATGACGAGTGGCATACAGCACGAGGTATGCAGCAGGAAACCTCACGAATTCCTCAGCCTTTCGCGCAAGTTCATCAAGCTTGAAAGCAGCCACAGGCCTAAGGTCAAACCTCCCCCGGAACTCTCCCCGTCAGGAGGCACCACCATGAAGCGCTTCATTCTCACCGCTGTCGTGGCTGCAGTTGGACTCGCCTGCATTGGTCAGGCGCAAGCCACCGTCGAAACCTATACTGTCGACCTTAATGGCTACGCCGTCATCGGGTTTGTAGGAAGCACCCCGGACGACTATGCACGCGCCCAGCAGCAGGCAAGCAGCTGGGAGCTGCAGCGCCACCTGATGCTCAAGCCGCAGTCGATCAAGGCGGTAGCCATCGATGAGTCACAGGGAGTCGCCCTCAACCAAGCCCAGCTCCGTGACGCCATCGTGCAGGCCGCGCTCGCCAAGACGCCTTGAACATACATTCCCTTCACGCTTTCAACAGCGTCGTGCATGGGCGCTGAAACAGGAAGGAAGACGGCGGGCCGACGGGCTCGCCGTTTTTCTTTTGCCCGACCGGATTGACGCGGCGCGTCTCAGTTGCCAACGTGACACCTGGAATCCCTGCCACCTCCCGGCCGGGAAAAGATCCACAAAAGGTAGCTTGCGGATTATGGAGGCGGTGTCGGCCAGACCGCGCCGTCGCCCAGTCCGAGGTGTCATGGCATGCACATTCTGTTGGTGGAAGACGATGCCGAGCTGGGTGGCGCGATCAAACATGCGCTGGAACACCAATCCTACGCGGTGACCTGGCTACGCGACGGCCGCGAGGCCATGGAAGCTCTGCGCGGCGATCCCGTGGACTTGGTGCTGCTCGACCTTGGCCTGCCCGGCAAGGACGGGCTGGAGGTACTGGGCGAAGCCCGACGCTCGGGCGTGAAGACGCCGGTGCTGGTGATGACCGCCCGCGACGCGCTGGAAATGCGCATTCGTGGGCTGGACCTGGGCGCAGACGACTATCTGGTCAAACCGTTCCATCTGGGGGAGCTGGCCGCACGTATCCGCTCCCTGACCCGCCGCACCCAAGGCTTGGCCGACAACCTGGTCGAAGTGGGTGGCCTGCGCCTCAACCTCGCCACGGCCGAAGTCGAGTTCCGCGGCGAGCGCGTCACGCTGACACGCCGCGAGTTCGCCCTGCTCCGCGTGCTGATGGAGCGCGCCGGCCGCATCGTGCGCCGTGAGGCACTGGAGAACTCGGTCTACGGCCTGGACACCATCGTCGAACGCAACGCTATCGAGGTGCAGGTGCACTGGTTACGACGCAAGCTGAGTCCGGAAGTGATCCATACGGTACGCGGTATCGGCTACATGATCCCACGCGAGCCGCAATGACCCAGAGCCTTTCGTCATGGTCCCCATGCGCCGCGCCGGGAGCTGTTTGCGCGCAGGGCAAGGAAGAGAGAGGGAATGTATGTCGATACATGACCGAGCGATGACGCGGCCCTGTGGGCAAACAGACCCGGCCCTCCGGGTTGCCCTGCCGTGGCCATCATGCAGCAGCCCGCGGCTTGCCCATGCCACCAGCATGGGCTGCGCCACGGTCTACCACCTGCTGGCCACGGCAAGGCAACGCGGCGGATGGGGACCATGACGAAAGGCTCCTATCCCGCCAGCCTCCGTACCCGTCTCACCTGGCTGATCATCGCCGTGATGGTCGCTGTGCTCATTCCCTTAGGCTGGATCAGCTATCGCCGCGAACTGCGCGAGATGAACGAGCTGCTGGATGGCCGTCTCGCCCAGGCGGGCCGTACGCTGGGTACGCTGATCGCTCACGGCCAAATCCCCTTGCGCGACGCCGATCTGCCAGCCATCCAACAGAACGGCGACAAGCATGGGCACGGCGTGGTCGTGTCGGTGCATCCACGCAATTACGAACCCGAAGTCGGCTTCCAGGCCTACGACCCGCAAGGCGACCTGATTGCCGCCACCTCCAACTTTGCCGACCTGTCGCCGCCCACGACCGAAGAGCGTGGTTTCCGCGACATCCAGCACGAAGGGCGGCAATGGCGCACATTCACCCTGCAGAATCGCGCGAACCTGGTCATCCGCATTGGTGAGCGCTCCGACAACCGCAGTGACATCGCGCGCGGCCTAGTGATCGAGCACGCGCTGCCGCTGCTGATCGGCCTCCCACTGCTCGCCCTGCTGGTGAGTCTGGCGGTGAAGCGCGGTCTCCGCCCGGTCGCCGTGCTCACGGAGATGCTGGACCGGCGTACACCCGGCAGCCGCAAACCCATGCCTGCCGAACTCGCACCTAGCGAGATCAAACCGTTGATCGTCGCACTCAACCAACAGCTGGAACGGCTGGAGGATGCGCTCGACCGCGAACACCGCTTTGCCACCGACGTCGCACACGAACTGCGAACGCCACTGGCGGCAACCATGATCCATCTCGAAAGCGCGATGATCAGCAACGACCCCACCGAAGTGGAGTTCACCGTGCGCAACGCCCAGCAAAGCATGGCGCGCCTGGGACGCCGCATCGAGCAGATCCTGGCCATGGCCCGGCTGGAAGCAGGCGCGGCATCGCAGCAGCGTACGCCGATGGACCTGATCCGCATTGCCACCGAGGTGATTGAAGAACTGGCTCCGCTGATCGTCGAGAAAGACATCGAGGTCAGCCTGACGCACGACGAGGACATGATCGTCGTGCTTGGCCACGAAGTCGCGCTTACTGCGATGTTCCGCAACCTGATCGAAAACGCCTTGCGCTACACCGAGGCAGCCGGACAGGTGGACGTTTCCATTCGCCGGGAAAGCGGACAAGCCATCATCGACATCTGCGACAACGGCCCAGGCATCCCTGAGGACAGGCGCCAAGCCGTGTTCCAGCGTTTTCACCGCGAAGTGGAAAGCGCCACACGCGGATACGGCCTGGGCCTGAGCATCGTGCAGCGAGCCATCGAGCTGCATGACGCATCCATCGAATTGCTGGAATCCCCGCTGGGGCGTGGCCTGCTGGTGCGCATCCGCATGGCCTGCCAGCCGCACTAAAGCTTTTAAAGCTTCCCAGTAAGCCTTCCGGGGCCATCGCCTTAAAGCGAACGGTGTCCAGCGCCATCTCACGCCCCACGCGAGCCTTTTATTTCAGGCACTTGGCGTCTCCATTTCCTAGGATGGCCGGCTTTCAGCCAACCAAAAGGTTTCCACAAGATTGCGTTGCGATCATGCCGAGCGTCGGGGCTTCATGACCCCTTTTCGCTGCGAGACTAACCATGCCGCTTCACAGGATCTGCTCCGCACCACCTCGCTGACGGGCTTCCCGCCACCCTTCTTTCCATGCCGTGACAGCCTCGCCGTCACGCCACGGCGCCCCGAGCGCTGGTGCAACGTTGGAACCGTCCCATGCTTGGCCTTGTCCGAATCGCCCTGTCACGCCCGCTCACGTTCATCGTGTTGGCCGTGCTCATCCTCATCGCCGGTCCGCTGGCGGCGTTCCGCACGCCGACCGACATCTTCCCGAACATCGGCATCCCGGTGATCAGCGTGGTGTGGAGCTATAACGGCCTCCCGCCCGACCAGATGTCCGGCCGCGTCGTGTACTACTACGAGCGCCAGCTCAGCACATCCGTCAACAACATCGAGCACATCGAGTCGCAGTCGCTGCCCGGCATGGGCATCGTCAAGATCTTCTTCCAGCCGGGCGTAGACATCCGCACCGCGACGGCGCAGGTCACCTCGATTTCGCAGACGGTGCTCAAGCAGATGCCACCGGGCATCACGCCGCCGCTGATCCTCAACTACAACGCATCGACCGTACCCATCCTGCAGATGGCGTTGTCGAGCAAGAGCATGTCCGAGGCGAAGATCCTCGACCAGGGCCTCAACGTGATGCGCCCGATGCTGACCTCGGTGCCTGGCGTGGCCGTGCCGACGCCTTATGGTGGCGCTGCGCGCCAAGTCACGCTGGATCTTGACCCACGCGCACTCGCTGCGGATGGCCTCTCCGCGCAGGACGTCAGCAACGCACTGGCTGCTCAGAACCAGATCATCCCCGTGGGCACGGCCAAGATCGGCACGTACGAATACCACGTGCAGCTCAACAACAGCCCGGAAGCCATCAATGAGTTGAACCAGCTGCCGGTGAAAACCGTGCATGGCGCGACCATCACCATCGGCGATGTGGCCCACGTGCGCGACGGCGCAGCCCCGCAAACCAATATCGTGCGTGTGGACGGCAAGCGTGCGGTGCTTATGCCCGCGCTGAAAGTCGGTGACGCCTCGACGCTTTCCGTGGTGTCGGGCATCAAGGCACTGATGCCGCTGGTGCGCGAGACGCTGCCGGACAGCCTCAAGGTAACGCTGCTGAGCGATCAGTCGACGTTCGTGAAGGCAGCCATTTCCTCCGTGGCGCGCGAAGGCATCATCGCCGCGCTGCTGACCTCGGTGATGATCCTGATCTTCCTGGGTAGCTGGCGTTCGACGGTGATCATCGCGGTGTCGATTCCGCTGGCTATCCTCTCGGCTATTGCCCTGCTGTCCGCAACGGGGCAGACACTCAACGTCATGACGCTGGGCGGCCTGGCGCTGGCGGTGGGTATCCTGGTGGATGACGCCACGGTCACCATCGAGAACATCAACTGGCATCTTGAACAAGGCAAGAGCGTCCATGACGCCATCATGGACGGCGCGAAACAGATCGTGACGCCGGCTTTTGTCTCGCTGCTCTGCATCTGCATCGTGTTCGTGCCGATGTTCATGCTCAACGGTATCGCCGGCTTCCTGTTTCGACCGATGGCGCTGGCGGTGATCTTCGCGATGGTGTCGTCGTTCGTGCTGTCGCGCACGCTGGTGCCGACGCTTGCGATGTACCTGCTCAAGCCCCACCACACCGAAAAAGGTGAAGGCGACCATCCGGAGGACGAGTACCTCAACCACCACGAGGGCGATCAGCCAGCAGCGCGCAAGCGCAGCGCTTTCCTGGGTGCGATGGTCACGTTTCAGCAGCGTTTCGAACATCGCTTCGCCCAGGTGCGCGACGTCTATCACGCAACGCTGACCGTGGCGCTTACCCACCGCAAGCGCTTCATCATTGGCTTCATGGCGTTTGTGCTCGCCTCGTTCGCGCTGGTGCCGCTCCTTGGCCGCGACTTCTTCCCTGACGTGGATGCTGGCGCCATCGCCTTGCACGTACGCGCCCCCATGGGTACCCGCGTGGAAGAGACGGCCGCCGAGTTCGACCGCATTGAGTCAGCCATCCGCCAGGTCATTCCGCCGGATCAGCTCGACACCGTAATCGACAACATCGGCCTGCCGCTGTCCGGCGTGAACATGGTCTACAACTCCAGCGGCACCATCGGTCCGCAGGATGGCGATATCCAGGTCGAACTGAAGGAAAACCATGCACCGACGGCCGAGTTCGTACGCGAACTACGCGCCCGGCTGCCGCGTGAATTCCCCGGTACCGAGTTCGCCTTCCTTCCTGCAGACATGAGTTCGCAGATCCTCAACTTCGGCGCACCCGCACCGCTGGACGTCACCATTTCCGGTCGCGACCTGAAGGCCAACGAGAACTACGCGACCGAGATCATGAAGCGTCTGCGCGAAGTGCCCGGCATCACGGACGTCCGCTTGCAACAGAGCACCAGCTACCCGCAGCTCAACGTCACCGTGAACCGTACGCGTGCCGACATGCTCGGGGTGACCGAACGCGACGTCACCAACACCATGGTGGCTTCGCTGGCCGGCAGCTCGCAGGTAGCGCCGACGTTCTGGCTCAATCCGAAGAATGGCGTGTCGTACCCCATCGTTGCGGCGACACCGCAGTACAAGATGGACACCATGGCTGACCTGGCCAGCCTGCCCGTCACGCCGGGAGGCAGCGGTGCAAGTCAGGTGCTTGGCGGCCTCGCAACCTTCACGCGCGTGCCGAGTGCGGCGGTGGTCTCGCACTACAACATCATGCCGTCGTTCGACATCTACGCCTCGGTGCAGGACCGTGATCTTGGCGCAGTCGCCGGCGACGTGCAGAAGGTGCTCAACCAGTTTGCCGCCGCACGCCCGAAGGGCACGCTGGTCAGCCTGCACGGCCAGGCGGGCACCATGAACGAAGCTTTCAGTGGCCTGATCTTTGGCCTGGTCGGCGCGATCGTGCTGATCTATCTGCTGATCGTGGTGAACTTCCAGTCGTGGCTTGATCCGTTCGTGATCATCACCGCCCTGCCCGCGGCACTCGCCGGCATCGTATGGATGCTGTTCCTGTCGCACACCACGTTGTCGGTGCCTGCATTGACCGGCGCGATCATGTGCATGGGTGTCGCCACCGCCAACTCCATTCTCGTCGTCAGTTTCTGCCGCGAACGCCTTGCCGAGCACGGTGACGCCGTGAAGGCTGCGCTCGAAGCTGGCTTCACGCGCTTCCGCCCGGTCTGCATGACCGCGCTCGCGATGATCATCGGCATGATGCCGATGGCCATGACGCAGGAACAGAACTCACCGCTGGGCCGTGCCGTTATCGGCGGCCTGCTGTTCGCCACTTTCGCCACCCTGCTCTTCGTGCCGGTGATCTTCAGCATCGTGCATGGCCGCGAGCAGGCGCAAACCCAATCCGATTCCGCTCTTGGAGAACCTGTCCATGTCGCATGACGCCACCATCGCAACGCCCACGCGAACGCCGAAGCTCGGCCGTGCGGTGCGCATCGGCCTGGCCGTGGCCGTGTTGGCCACCATCGCCGGCATCTCGGTACGTGCCTACGACTACCACCGGGTGGTGAAGTGGACCAACGCGCAGATCACACCCAGCGTCCAGTTGGTAACCGCCGAAGGCGGCGGCAACGGCCAGGCGATGACACTACCCGGCCATCTGGATGCCTGGATCAGCGCGCCCATCCATGCGCGCGTCAGTGGCTATATCAAGAGCTGGAGCAGCGACATCGGTAGCCAGGTGGTGGCCGGTCAGTCGCTGGCAGAGATCGATACGCCCGAACTGGACCAGCAGTTCGAGCAGGCCAAGGCCAATCTCGCCCGTGCGCAGGCTAATGCTCGCCTCGCTGTGCTCACCGACAAGCGCTGGAAGAACTTGCTCACCTCCAACTCGGTCTCCAAGCAGGAAGCCGATGAGAAAGCTGGCGAAGCTGAAGCCGCGCAGGCCAACGTGCTCGCTGCGCAGGCTGATGTCGATCGGATCGCGGCACTGGAAGCGTTCAAGCACATCACAGCGCCGTTCGCTGGCACGGTGACCGCGCGCAATACCGACATCGGTGATTTGATCAGCGCAAACAGCGAAAACACGCCGTCGCTGTTCACCGTGTCCGACACCACGCGCATGCGCCTGTACGTGCAGGTGCCGCAGGGTTACGCCGACTCGATCAAACCCAACATGAGTGTGCAGCTGGACGTGCCCGACCATCCGGGTGAGCAGTTCACCGGTCGCCTGATCGGCAATTCCGGCGCGGTGAACCAGGTTTCTGGCTCGCTGCTGGCACAGTTCGAGGTGGACAACCCCAAGGGCGCGCTGCTGCCGGGCGCGTATGCCGAAGTGCATCTGCCGATGGCAGCCAACAGCCACACGATGACAGTGCCGGCCACCACGTTGATTTTCCGCGCGCAAGGCCCGCAGGTCGCCGTGGTCGGCGCAGACAACAAGGTGGTGCTGCGCGACGTGCATATCGCGATGGACCTGGGCGATCGCCTGCGTATCGACAAGGGCCTGCAGCCTGGTGATCGCGTGGTCAACCATCCGTCCGATTCGCTGGCGCAGGGCGATGTTGTGCAGATCGCAGGCGCCGACACCGATGGCGCCGCCAAGCCGGAGTGACACCATGACACTCGATCTGCCTCTCCTCCGTCGCCTCCTGCCGCTGGCCCTGGTCGCCGTGCTGCCGGCGTGCTCGTTGGCGCCTACCTACAAAAAGCCTGACGTCGGCCCGGTACCTGACAGCTACGCCGGCCAGACGGCAGATGGCCTGTGGTCTCCGGCACATCCGGCCGATACCGCGTCGCGTGGTCCCTGGTGGTCGGTGTATGCGAATCCTGAGCTCGACAAGCTGGAGAACCAGCTCGATGCTTCCAATCCCAGCCTTGCGGTTGCATTGGCGCGTTACGACGCTGCACGCGCACTACTGGGCGAAGCGCGTTCGGATATGTACCCGACGCTAGGCGTCGATGCCGCCAATTCGCGCAACCGCCAGTCGAACAATCGCCCGCTGCGTGGCAGCAATCAGCCCAATGAATACAGCGCCGATACGTTCGGGTTCGGTCTGGGCTACGAGATCGACTTGTGGGGCCGCGTGCGCAACGAGGTCGCTGCGGGCAAGGCCGACGCCACCGCAGCGCAAGCCGATGTCGCGTCAGTGAAGCTGAGCCTGGAAGCGCAACTTGCCGATCTCTACGTCGCCCTGCGCGGCTATGACGTGCAGGAACGCATCCTCAAAGACACGTTGGATGCCTATCAGCAAGGCCTGGACTTGACCGAACGACGCTTCCAGGGCGGCGTTGCTTCGGGCCTCGATGTCAGTCGCGCGAAAACACAGCTGTCCGACGCGCAGGCACAGGTGTCCGAAGTGATCGCCCAGCGCGCGCTGACCGAACATGCCATTGCCACACTGGTGGGAGATTCCGCCTCACGCTTCTCGCTGCCGGTCGACAACGCGCCCATGAACGTACCGGCAATTCCGCTGGGCGTACCTTCTCAATTGCTGGAACGCCGCCCGGACATCGCTGCTGCCGAACGCCGCGTGTTCGCGGCGAATGCAGAGATCGGTGTCGCGCGTGCGGCGTTCTTTCCACGCCTGAGTCTTTCCGCCATGTTCGGCTTTCAGGACACTGGCATGGACAACTTGTTGAGCGTCGGCAATCGTTATTGGGCGCTGGGGCCTGATCTGGCCATGACGCTATTCGATGGCGGCCTGCGTCGCTCCAAGGTTCAGGCCGCGCAAGCCAATCTGGATGCATCCGCCGGGTTGTATCGCGGCACTGTGCTAAACGCGTTCCAGCAGGTGGAAGACAACCTCACCCTGCTTCAGCAACTCGGCAAGGAAGCGCACCAACAGGATGACGCAGCGAGTGCGGCCCGTGACTCGCAGACGATCTCCACCAACCGCTATCGCGAAGGTGCAGTGAACTATCTCGACGTGGTGACTGCGCAGACAGCGGCCTTGCAGGCCGAGCGCAGTGCGGAACAGGTTCGGACACGACGCCTGCAGGCGAGCGTGGATCTGATCCGCGCACTCGGTGGCGGTTGGGATTCCGCCCAGCTGCCGACCACCGCCAGTACAGTGGCCGACAGCACGTCCCAGGCCCGCTGACGCGACGGTACCTACTCCGTCGCGACCGCCTGGGGATCTAAGGAGCCCCTCATGAGGAGAGGGAGGGGAGGCACAAGGGGCTCCTTTTCATGACGAGCAGCCCTATGCCGCTCGTCGCACGCCTTCCACGCGCTGGTTGAGCTGTTGCCAGTCCACCACCAGCTCACAGCCGCGCGCCGAAGCATTTCTACCCCACTCGCGCAGCAATTCCAGACACGCCTGGTCGACGTGATGGAGACCACCCACATCCAACTGCACGCGGGTATTCGGCGGTACGCGTTCCAGCGTGCGTGCCACAGACGGAACGCGCAGGAACGTTGCGGAGCCTTCCAGTCGCAGCGAAGCGGTACCTGGTTCTTCGTGATGATCCAGGCCCACCTTCAGACGCGACGAGTGCAGCGCCAGACGGAACAGCGACAACGCAAAGCCGATCAGCACACCGGCCAGCAGGTCGGTCGCCACAATCGCCACGGTGGTGGCCACGTAGATCCACGCGGTGCCCTTGCCGTACTGCGCCAACGCCTTCACCTGCTTGAAGTTCACCATCTTGATACCGGTGAAGACGAGGATGCCCGCCAGACATGCCACCGGCGTCATGCGCATCAGCCACGGTAGCAACGACGCGAACACGAGCAACCAGCCGCCGTGCATGATCGTCGCCATACGCGTAGCCGAACCGGCCTGCACGTTGGCGGCGCTGCGCACGATCACGCCGGTCATCGGCAACGCGCCGAACAGGCCGCAGATCATGTTGCCGATACCCTGCGCGGTCAGCTCGCGGTCGTACTTGGTGCGCACACCATCGTGCATGCGATCCACCGCAGCTGCCGACAGCAGCGTTTCAGCACTGGCGATGAACGCAAACGTCAGCGCCGCGATCATGAGCGACGGCTCGAGCAACCCAGCCATGCTGGTAAAGGTTGGCAACGACACTGCGGACAACAGGTTGGACGGCACGTCCACCGTCTTTACCGACAAGCCGGAGAACTGCACCACCGCCGTCACCGCGATCACCGCAAGCAACGCACCCGGCACAAAACGCAGCTTCGCCGGACGCAGCTTTTCCCAGCCGAGCATGATGGCAATCGTAGCCACACCCACGCCCAGCGCCGCCAAGCTGCCCACTTCGCCTTGCACCGCATCGATCACCGCGCCTGGAAGTGCAGCGAAGTTCTCAAGACCACGCGCCTTGGGCAACGCATCCATCAGCACGTGCAACTGCGAGGCGACGATCAGCACGCCGATACCCGACAACATGCCCGCCACCACAGCCGGCGAGCACATGCGGAACCACACACCAACGCGACACAGGCCGGCAGCGATCTGGATCAGGCCGGCCAAGAGCACGACCGGACCCAACGCCATCACGCCATGCTCGCGCACCAGCTCGAACACCAGCACGGCAAGACCCGCTGCGGGACCACTGACCTGCAGCGGCGAGCCCGCGAACATGCCCACGACCAGGCCACCCACGATGCCCGTAATCAGGCCGGCGGCAGGTGGCATACCCGAGGCAATGGCGATGCCCATACACAAGGGCAACGCCACCAGGAACACCACGATGGAACCGAGCAGGTCGCGTCCAAACAAACCCTGCTTGAAGTAATTGCTAATCACGGCGGCGATCCTCAGGCAGCCGACGCGGTGGGCATGGAGAAACGCGCATGCGGTGTCGCTTCCGGCATGTCATCACTGCCAGCTTCAATCTGCACGAAACGACCGTTCTGCGCATCAAACGCCTTCAATCCAGCGTGTTCGATGTCATACACCCAACCGTGGATGCGCAGCTGGCCACTCGCCAACGCCGCGGCGACGGTGGGCAGCGTGCGCAGATTTTCCAACTGCCCCACCACGTTTTCTTCAGTAAGGCGGCGCAATCCTTCCGTACCGTGCAGGCCCGGGCCGTTCTGTTGAACGACGTAGCGCGCGACATCGGCATGCATCATCCACGCTGCCACCGACGGCATGTCATGCACCAGCTCAGGATGCTGCAGCGCCTTCATCGCACCGCAGTCGGAATGACCGCAGATCACGATGTGACTGACCTTGAGCACCTTCACTGCGTACTCGATGGCCGCTACCACGCCGCTCACGTGCTGGGCATACGGCGGCACAATGTTGCCGATATTGCGATACACGAACAGCTCGCCCGGCTGGGCGGAAAACATCAGTTCCGGCATCACGCGCGAGTCAGCACACGTGATGAACATGGTGCTGGGGCTCTGCCCCGCCGCCAACTTGCGGAACACCTCGCGCTGGGCGGGGAAAACTTCATTGCGGAATTGTTCGAAACCTTCGATCAGACGCTTCATGCGAATACTCCAGACAAAATTCGAGATGACGCCCACAGCGCGATGCGCGCCATGTACTGGGCGTTGGGGGGATTAAGAAGGAACAGATGGCCCAGACCACGCGCGGACGCACGAAACGCGCCGCACGCGCGGAATCAATTCAGTGAGAGAGCCATCGAAGGCGGCAGGCCCATAAGGCGTGCACGCACGGGAACGCTGGCCGCATCAGCGGCAGCGATTCAAGCCAGTTCTGGCGGGCGCAGTTGAGGCGCAGGGGTGTGCAGGCTCAGGTCGTAGGAGACCGAAACAGGAGCCTGCGTGGGCATGGGCGCCCACAGATAAGCCACGTCGAACGGATGGAGGATGTCGTCCATGCCGCCGTTGGTGGTGTCCTGCAGAGAGGACGTACCGTTGTCGTCGGCAGCCGTATCGGCCATGTCGTCGACCAAGACCTGCACCGCCACTGCCTTGCCATCCGCCGAGGCGGATGCCTGCTGCACCGGGCGCACGGGCGTGCCGACCAGCAGAAGCAGGCCGAACAGGCACGCCAGGAACATGGCGAAGCGGGAGTGGAGGAGACGCGAAGTCATGGTGTCGACGGTATCGGAAATCACATGACAGTCGCAAGACTTTGCGCGAAATCAATGGCGCATCTTCAGAAATGTGCCAGGGAATATTCATGTTCACGATGTGCGCGTGACAGCGAAATCGCTTCGCGCAAAAAGCAAAACGGCGGGCAATGCCCGCCGTTTTTCCGTCCTTGGGTCGAACTCCCTTGCGATAGCCGTACCGCCGATCCGATTAGAACGGGTAGTAGCGGAAGGAGGTGAAGAACATGTTCTCCGTGGCCTTCGGCGAAGCCAGGCCGTTGGCGACCGGACCGCTGACGCCATTGATGAAGCCCTGACCCGGGAACGCTTCCTTCTGCGTATACGAGTACTGCGCACCGAACTGCATCTTGCCGAACTTGCCCTGGTAGAACTTCCACCAGAAGCCGGCGGTGCCCTGCCAGATCTCGCGGGCGTTGCCTACGCAGTTGGTGTTGCCGGCGATGTCGCAGCCGCTGTTGTTGTACGCGGGGTTGCCGTAGCCGAGAGCCGTGGTGCCGGCGTTGAAATCCTTCTTGCTGGCCTGTTCGCGGCCACCGAAGAGATAGACGTCCACATCGGAGTTGGCGTGCCAGGTCAGACCGGTCAGGAGCATGTTCTCCTTGATCGGAGCGATGTTGCCGTTCGGGCTGAAGGTCACGTCGGCGAGCTGCGCGCTGCCGTAACGGCCGATGCCCTTGCCGTCCATGCCGGAGAACTGCCAGTCGAGGGTCTTGTCGATGAGCGGCAGCACCACGCCAAGGCCCCAACCGCCGCCCCAGGTGTCGTGGTTCTGGTACGAACCATTGACGGCGTAGCGGTTGTAGAAGGCACGGCCAACGCCGAACACTTCGTAATGGCCAAAGCCCGGGTCAGCAGCAAACTTCACGATGACGTCGGGGATGTGGTTCAGCGACAGCGTATTGGCCGAGTCGAAACCCGAACCCGCGCCGATGTTGTAAGCCGTCTGCTGGACCGGAGCCTTCGACTGGTTCGGGCTGCTGTAGAACGTGGTCTGCGGGTTCTCGAGCGAGATACCCAGCCAGTAGGTCTTGTCCCAATCCTTGACCAAACGGATCTGGTCCTGACGCGCCCAGGTGAAGCCCGGGATGTACTGTGCGTCGATCTGCGGCGGGGTCAGCTCGGAGCGCGGCAGCATGCCCTTGCTGTTGAGCGTCAGCAGCGACCAGTTCTGACCGGCCAACAGATGCAGGCCCGAGGTATCCCAATCGGCCGTCATGTAGACGTTGCGCATGCGCGGATTGAACGAGTTGGACTCGTTCGAGTTCGCGGTCTGGGCGCCGCCCAGGAAGTCCATTTCGATGTAACCGGCCAGGTGCGTATCCGGGCTCACGTCACCCTGCACGAGGGCCGACAGGCGGCTCTGGCGAGCGCTCATGCGGAACTCGTTCATGTGCGCCGTCTGCACGTTCTTGTAAGGAATCGCGCTGTAGTTCGAGGCGATGTCCGCGCCTTCCTGAGCCGAACGGTAGATCGATTCGGCCGCGAGGAAGCCACCCAGCGTGATGTTCACGCCTTTGTAGGAAAGCTTGTCGCTCGACTTCTTGACCTGCGCATCCGTAGCAGCGACCTGCTTCTGCACGGTCTCCACGGCCTGGCCGGTGGACACGTTGATGTCAGACTGCGCATCCGTGCGCTGCTCCAGTTCGACGACCTTCGCCTGCAGGGCCTGCAACTGGGCCTTCAGCGCTTCGATCTCCGCGGCCTGCGTCGACTGCGAGGTGCTGGTCTTCGAGGACGACGCCGGGGCCGGGTCGGCCATGACGTGGATGCTGGTAACGCCCAAACCGGCAGCAATCGCCACCGCGAGCAACTTGGAACGCATGGATATTCTCCGCATGTAGGTAAGAACCACCTGGACCGCCCCCTTTGATCCCCTTCGATCTCCGGCTGTCCAAGCACGATCGGTGCGGAGGATGGGCTCGGGCCTTTACCGTTAGATGGACGTTATGTGACAAAACGAAGACATGCGTTCGCGCACGTACGGAAATGACTTCCTTACAAGTCAGTCCCGGGCGGGGTCAGTGGCCATGGCTGGTATGCTTAGTGGCATGGATAACCTCAACAACAGCATGGCCGGCCGCATGGCCGAGCGCTTCCGGGGCTTTCTGCCGGTCATCGTGGACGTTGAAACGGGCGGTTTCGATTCGGAACGGGACGCGTTGCTGGAGATCGCCGCCGTCATATTGCGCATGACGCCCGAGGGCTATCTGCAGCCCATGCCGGCCGTGGCAGCCCATGTGCACCCCTTCCCTGGCGCCAACATCGACCCACGCGCGCTGGAAGTTACCGGCATCGACCCGGACAACCCGTTGCGCGGCGCGCTGGACGAGCGTCTGGCGCTGGACCACGTCTTCAAACCCATCCGCGATGCCATGCGCGACATGGATTGCCAACGCGCCATTCTGGTGGGCCACAACGCGGCGTTCGACCTGGGCTTTCTCAATGCAGCAGTGCGCCGCACCGGCCACAAGCGCAATCCATTCCACCCTTTCAGCTGCTTCGATACCGCCACGTTGAGCGGCCTCGCATTCGGCCAGACGGTATTGAGCAAGGCCGTACAGGCCGCCGGCATAGCCTTTGATACGCGTGAGGCGCACTCCGCTATTTATGACGCTGAGCGCACGGCCGAACTGTTCTGCACCATCATCAACCGTTGGCGTCGCCTGGAAGAGTTCGAGCGCGACCAGATCGGCGTTGAGTCCATGTAAAGACGCGGCACGGCTCCGCGTCAGTTTGGGCGATTCGATTTAATCCCTTCTTTATCAGCGTGATATGACAGAACACCACGTTCTGTCATATCGCTGAAACATTGAACTCATTTCATTGCAACACGGCGCGCATGAAATAACGGCGGGCGGAATCCCCCGTGACCCTTTACTGGAGCTACCGTGTTGATCTCAACCAAATCTCTGACTCGCATCGGCACGGCCGCTGTGTTCGCGACGGCGTCGCTGTTCACCATGGCCGCACAGGCCACCGACATCACCGGCGCTGGCTCGAGCTTCGTGTACCCGGTGCTCTCGAAGTGGTCCGCGGGCTATGCCGAGAAGACCGGCAACAAGCTCAACTACCAGTCCGTCGGCTCGGGCGCCGGCGTGGCTCAAATCAAGGAAGGCACCATCGACTTCGGCGCCACCGACGCACCGGTGAAGGCTGAAGACCTTGCACAGTTCGGCCTGGGCCAGTTCCCGGTCGTGGTGGGCGGTATCGTGCCGGTGGTGAACATCCCGGGCGTGGAAGCTGGCCAGGTCAAGCTGGATGGCGCCACCCTCGCCGACATCTTCCTCGGCAAGATCACCATGTGGAACGACCCGCGCATTGCCGCGGCGAACGCTGGCGTGAACCTGCCGGCCAAGAAGATCACCGTCGTCCATCGTTCGGACGGTTCGGGCACCTCGTTCAACTTCACCAACTACCTGTCCAAGGTCAGCCCGGATTGGGCCGCCAAGGTCAAGTTCGGCACGGCCGTCGAGTGGCCGACCGGCGTGGGCGGCAAGGGCAACGAAGGCGTGTCGCAGTACGTGAAGCAGATCGTCGGTTCGATCGGTTACGTCGAGTACGCCTATGCCGTGAAGAACAAGATCAGCTGGGTGAACCTGAAGAACGCTGCTGGCCAGGTTGTCGCGCCGAGCGCCGAAGCGTTCGCCGCCGCTGCCGCTACCGCCGACTGGGGCAGCGCCAAGGACTTCAACGTGATCATGACCAACGCCTCCGGCGCGCAGGCATGGCCGATCACCGCGACCACCTGGGTTGTCATGTACAAGCAGCCGAAGAACGCCGAGCACACCAAGGTGGCTTTCGAGTTCTTCAAGTGGGCGCTCGAGAACGGCCAGAAGGATGCCGCCTCGCTCGACTACGTCGCGCTGCCGGATACCTTGGTCAAGAAGATCGAGGCTTACTGGAGCACCGAGTACAAGCACTAAGGTTGTCGTCTCGCCGGTCACGCAACAGCAACCGACGAGACCTATCCTGACGGCTTGACCGCACGACAACGGCCGCCCGACTAACCTCGGGCGGCCTGTTGTTGAAAGGCGCCTGGAACTGGCGCATCGTCCATGGACCGCGCGGCTTGCAACCGTGCGGCCTGAATGCCGAGGAATCCTCCGCACATGCAAGCGAATGTAGGCGCCGTCGCGGCCACCGTTCCCCAACAGGAAGAGCGCGCACGTCGCGACGCCCGGCACGACCGCCTGTTCAGCTGGCTCCTGATGGGCTGTGCCCTGCTGGTGCTGGCCTGTCTTCTCGGCGCTGCTGGCGCCACGCTGTGGGGTGGTCGCCACGCCTTCGGCACCTTTGGCTGGCATTTCCTCGTCAGTGACGCCTGGGATCCAGGCTCCGATACCTACGGCGCACTCGTGCCGGTGTACGGCACCCTCATGACCTCGCTGATCGCCCTGGTCATCGCCGTGCCGATCAGCTTCGGCGTGGCGCTCTATCTTTCCGAAGTGGCACCGCCCTGGTTGCGCACGCCGGTGGCTTCGGCCATCGAACTGCTGGCCGGTATCCCTTCGATCATCTACGGCATGTGGGGCCTTTTCATCTTTGCGCCCTTCTTCGCCGACCACATCAAGCCCTGGCTGACCAACTACCTGGGCAACAAGCCGGACGACGGCAAGTTGTCGTGGGTGGCCCAGCACACCTTCCTGGGCAAGCTGTTCGGTAGCGATTATCCGTTCGGCGCGAGCATCCTGACCGCAGGCATAGTACTCGCGATCATGATCATCCCGTTCATTTCCTCGGTGATGCGCGAAGTGTTCCAGACGGTGCCCTCGCGCCTGAAGGAGTCGGCTTATGCGCTGGGCTCGAGCACCTGGGAAGTGTCCTGGGACATCGTGCTGCCCTACACGCGCTCGGCGGTGATCGGCGGCATCTTCCTGGGCCTTGGCCGCGCGCTGGGCGAGACGATGGCGGTGACCTTCGTGCTCGGCAACGCGATGCAGCTGTCGCCCTCG
This sequence comes from Dyella sp. ASV24, assembly GCF_016428905.1. Taxonomy (GTDB): domain Bacteria; phylum Pseudomonadota; class Gammaproteobacteria; order Xanthomonadales; family Rhodanobacteraceae; genus Dyella. The sequence continues at coordinate 23,765 of NZ_JAELTQ010000084.1, forward strand.
ATCCTCGATCCAGGTGCGTCCATCGCCTCCACCATCGCCAACCAGTTCAGCGAGGCCGCCGGCCTGCAGAAATCGACGCTGATGGCGTTGGCCTTCCTGCTGTTCGTGGTGACCTTCATCGTGCTGCTGATCGCCCGCTGGATGCTGCGCCAGCTCGCCCATAAGGAGGGCCGCTGATGGCCTCCAGCTCGTTCATCTATACCAAGCGCCGCATCAAGAACATTGTGGCGCTGACGCTC
>NZ_JAELTQ010000624.1 GCF_016428905.1 Dyella sp. ASV24
TTTTTTTTTTTTTTTTTTTTTTTTTTTTTTTTTTTTTTTTTTTTTTTTTTTTTTTTTTTTTTTTTTTTTTTTTTTTTTTTTTTTTTTTTTTTTTTTTTTTTTTTTTTTTTTTTTTTTTTTTTTGTTTTTTTTTTTTTTTTTTTTTTTTTTTTTTTTTTTTTTTTTTTTTTTTTTTTTTTTTTTTTTTTTTTTTTTTTTTTTTTTTTTTTTTTTTTTTTTTTTTTTTTTTTTTTTTTTTTTTTTTTTTGTTT
>NZ_JAELTQ010000085.1 GCF_016428905.1 Dyella sp. ASV24
CCTGAAATCCGGGAGGTGGATGGCATGTTCATCCTTCCAGCGCCGCTGCACTTCATTACGGCGGAGTGCGGAAATCAAAACGCCTTCTATTCGCAACCGAAGAACGAGATCGTGCTTTGCTATGAGCTGATCGGCGACATACTGAAGGAGAGCAAGACACACGCCGACGACGAACAGACGGACAAGGACTTCCCCGTCAAATACATGACCGGCGTGGTGCGCTTCGTCATGTTGCACGAGCTCGGACACGGCGTTATTCGCTTGCTGCAGCTTCCTATCACTGGTCGAGAGGAAACAGCCGCGGACGAGCTGGCGGCGGTTGTGATGCTTCAGTATGTGGATCCCACGGAACCCGGCGGCAGCGTCGAGTCCAGTCTCCTGTATGCCGCAGACTATCTGTCGCCAGATGGCGAGGACACCGGCGATTCCGATGGTGCCAAGTACGCTGACGCTCACGAAATGGGCATTCAACGCTATTACAACCTGCTATGCACCATCTACGGCAGCGACCCCGCTTCCTTCCTCATGCTCGTGACAGATGCGGGGCTTCCCAAGGAACGTGCCGCCTCCTGTCCTGCCGATACGGCACGCATGATATCTACATGGCATGGACTACTGAATTCACACCTCGCACCCAAGTACCAGATGAGCCTGGACGAGCGGTACGAGAAATCGCAGAACGCTCGCCTGGAGCAGAACAAGAACGTCGATAACTACGTGCATTGAGCATAACGAACGATGGCCGACGAACACTCCCACCCGGCCGGCCTGGCTCTCTTCATGTGCAAGCGGCTGATGTCCGTACTGCGCTGATCGCTGTGGAGACTGACGGAAATGGCTGCTCCGTGAATTGAAGGCTCACCACATCATCGTCCGGCCAGGCCATCCCGCCGGGCGACATCAAGTTACTGATCGTCAGCTATCCGTATGCAGAACCAGCATTCCGTCGGTTCAGGGGGCGCGCGATGTCGACTCACGCATTTGAAGCGCGTACGGCACCTGAACCAGCAGGCCCGCGCCGCGTCCACGTAGCAACTCCATCAACTGCAGAGCAGCGAGCTTGCCCATTTCCCGGCTGGGCTGGCGAACCGTGGTGAGCGGCGGCCACAACTGCGTGGCCAGCGGCGTGTCGTCAAAACCGCAGACGGACAGGTCTCGGGGGACCTTTAGGCCACGCTCGTTCGCGGCCCACATCACACCGGCGGCCATGTCATCGTTGGCAGCAAAAATAGCTGTGGGCAACTCGGGGAGCGCAAACAGTTCGCGCGCCGCTATCACGCCGGAGCCGAAGGTGAACTCGCCCTGCACTACGTACCGTGCGTCATAGGGCAAGCCCGCGGCCGCCAGGGCGTCTTTATAGCCCGCCATGCGCCAGCGACTCGCACCGTGGTTGGCGATGCCGACGATATGCGCGATACGGCGATGCCCCAGCTCCACGAGGTGCATGACTAGCGCCTTGGCCGCCTGCTGCTCGTCCATGCATACGCCGATGGCACCGCTGTGCTGTAAGGGCGAAATACTCGAATGCGGCACACCGTGTTCTTTCAGGCGCTGGAGTAGTGGTGCGTGGTCGGTGAGCGGTGGCGTCATGATGACGCCATCGATGTGATGGTCGAACACCAGCGCATCGACGCGGCGGATGAAGTCCTGCCCACGCATACGCAGCGGGCACGCCATCATGCTGTAACGGTGCGCGTCGCAGGCGTCGAGCACGCCGTCCTGCACCTCCGCGAGATAGGTCGAGGCCGGGTTGTCGTTGTTGTCGTACAGCATGGCGACAAGGAACGACCGGCTGCCCGCCAGCCCGCGAGCGGCTGGGCTGGGGCGATAGTTCATCGACTCCATCGCCGCCAACACTTTCTTGCGGGTGGATTCCTTCACCGAAGGTTCTTCGTTCAAGACACGGGATACCGTCTTAGGCGATACGCCCGTCGCACGCGCTACATCTTCGAGGCGGACCCGCATGACTTCTCCAACGGCGAACTGCTGCCCGGCCAATATGCCTTTTGCACCCCAGGGTTTACAAGAACGGCGCCGGAAACCGGGAGGGCTACTTGGTTAACGCCGTGTCCAGTTTACGCATGTCGGCTTCGGACTTGCGGCGCATGGCCTGGATATTGGGGATGGGACGGCCACGAACGACCAGCCAGATATACCGGCCAGAGCGCCCTAACGCGGCAAACAGGGTAGGCCACCCCAAGGGCGCAGGCTGCACGGCCGCGTTCAGCGCGCGGGCGTAATCAAGCATGATACCGGGCGTCCAAGCCATGGATTCGGCACGCCGTCGCAACTGGCTCGCCAGCCATAGCTCCGGGTTGATCATGGTGCGCAACAGGTCCAGCACCCAGAACCGTCCACTGCACATGACGCCTTCCAGCGAAGCTTCCAGGCAGCGCGCAACACTGCTGGAGCAGTTGCGCTTGGTCAAGTTGTAGGTGGTGTCGACACGATAGTGCCGCCAGAACGTGTAAAGCCTGCTGGCCGAGAAGTGGGCGAATCGGATCTTGACGTCCGACTCGCACCACTCCGCCGACTCCTGCGCATAGTCCGGCTGAAACAGGCCATCGACATCATTCTCGGCCGTTGCCCGCAACGCGCGCCTGAAGTCCTGGGAGGATCGGTCGATCTCAACAGCAGGATAGTGGCTCACGTACACGTCCGTACCGAACTCGAGTGCGGCATGTCCGGTGGAAATGACACCGGCTCCATCCACCGCGGCAATGTATCGATTGATGAGCGGCGCGGGCACGACTTCCAAGGCGGAGCCCGAAGGTGTCCACACATGCACAATCAGCTTGCATGGCGAGGAAGGCGGGCTCTGCAGCGGCATCAGGCAGTCGGCCTCGTCCCGCCCTTGCATCAGCATTTCTGAAAGCATCACCTCCGGCCGGAGCCCATGAAATTGCCAGCCCCGACGCAATAGGCCAACACCCGAAAGCATCATGCCCAGGCCAATGCAGAAGGGAAATACGGTGTGATATGTCCAGATGGTCGAAGGTACGAACTCGTACACCGACAAAATCGACGGCATGAAGATGAAGACGGCAAAGACGATCTCGATCACGCCCACCAGCAGAGACCACACCCATCCCTCGAAGTGAACGACCCAGGCACCAACTAGCCGGCATCCGCCGTCCAACGCGAAGCCCAGACCGAGCAACACGGCCAGCACCATATGCGATGAAGGCCTCGCGTCGATGATCAACAAGCTCAGCACGAGCATGGCGACACCGCGCCATCGACGCAGCGAGAAGTGAGGGTCGGCAAAATTTCCCGAACCCGCCAAGGCGGCGATCGACTCGATCAAAAGCAGATAGCCGAACGTTTTGATGGGAAACAGTGGTGACCCGTCCAGGGCGTCCACAAATATCCAGGCTCCCACCAGCGCCCACGCCAGGCCGATAAGCGCAAGTCCGTACCAGTATCGCCTCAGCAGATGACCACCCAGTAGTAACAGACCTAGTTCAATCATGACTTACACCGACTGCCCTGCTTAGAACGTGTGGTTCGAGTCCGTTCGACGACGACACAAAACAGATCACCATCACTTCGCCAAACTCTTCTCGAGCTTGCGCATATCGGCTTCGGACTTGCGCCGCATGGCCTGCACGTTGGGTATCGGACGTCCACGCAGGACGAGCCAGGCGTAGCGACCGCCACGAACGAAGGCCGCCGCCAGCATGGTCCATCCCCATGGCGCTGGTTGGATAGCCGCACTCAACGCGCGCGAATAATCGAGGACGAGCCCGGGTGTCCAAGCCATGGACTCGGCTCGGCGGCGCAGCTGGTTTGCCACCCACAACTCCGGGTTGATCAGCGCCCGCAGGAGATCGCGGACCCAAAACCGGTTGGTGCACATGGAACCTTCCAGAGCGGCCTCCAGACAACGCGCGACACTGCTGGAACAGTTGCGATTGGTGAGGTTGTAGGTGGTATCCGTGCGGTACTGTTGCCAGAACGTATTGAGCTTTTCGGCGGAAAACTGGGGAAAACGAATCTTCATGTCGGATTCGCACCACTGGCCGGATTCCGTCGCATAGTCGGGCTGGAAAACGCCTTCGACGTTATTTTCGGCAGTCGCCCGCAACACCCGTCGGAAATCCTGTGATGATCGGTCGATCTCCACGGCCGGATAGTGGCTCACGTAGATGTCGCTTCCGCATTCCAACGCGGCATGTCCCGTGGAGATCACGCCATCTCCGTCCACAGCAGCGATGTAACGATCGATGATTGGCGCAGGGATAACCTCGGTCACTGACGCGGATGGCGTCCACACGTGAATGGTCAACTTGTCCGCCGATGCCGGGACAGATGCTGGCGGCATGACGCATTCCACCGCGGGACGGTTCCACAGCAGCATTTCAGAAAGCATCGTATTCGGTGCCATACGATGGAATTGCCACCCTCTTCGGGCCAAACCGAGCCCAGAGAGCACCATCCCCACCCCGATGAAAACTTGCAGTATGGCGTCATGGCTCGGGAGGACGGATGGCACGAACAGCACGATCACAGCAACGATTTCGATCAGCCCCACCACCAATGAAGTAATCCAGCCCCGGAAGCGGACCACCCATGCACCCAACATGCGCAGGCCACCGTCGATAACGAAGCCCACGGCAAGTATCACCGCAAGGATGAGTTGGGACGAAGGTCGCGAGTCAATAATGAGCAGGCTGAGTACGAGGATCGCCACACCCCGCCAACGCCGGAGCGTCTGATGCTGCTGGTCGGCGGCATTTCCAGCACCCGCCAACGCAGTAATCGACTCGATCAGCAGCAAGTAACCGAAAGCCTGGAAGGGGAAATGCGTTACTCCATCCTCAGCATCGCCGAAGATCAGCGCACCACCCAGCGCCCACAGCAAACCGATAATCGCAAGCTTGCGTCCGTGACGCCTCAACAGGTCGCCACCAACGAGGAGAAGCGCCAGATTAATCATGTGCAACAGGATCCAGGATTTTCATGAGGCGTCTTTGTTCGTTGACACGGCGACCGCAAACGCCCCACACAGCAAGGCAATGAAGACAGGCAAACCAAGCGCCGCGTGCGTGCTCATGGCGACACCGGCAAGCACCGGCCCGCCTAGCGCACCGACGCCCCAGGCAATCCCCATGGCGGAGTAGATGCCAACCAGTTGCGGGCCTCGAAAACGTGCACCTACCAAGGTCAACATGACGGTATAAATGCCGACGAACAGGCCACCCCAAACGAACACCAGTGCAAAGGCAACGACCGGCCACCTGATCGCGAGCGGCCAGACCAACGCGAGCGCTGCAGAACAGACCGCAAGACGCAAGGCCAAGGCGCGCCGATCCATTCGATCGGCCACCCAACCCACCAGCGGTTGACACAGCACGGCACCCACGAGGAGGCAGGTAAGCAGCCGCATGCCCATCGCCTGAGTCCAGCCCTGCTCCATGGCATAGGGCGCAATGAACGTCAGGCCTGCGGTTTCCACCGCCGCATTCAGCACCGTAGCGCCCAAGGCAAGCGGCGCCAGCTTCCAGCACTCGCTCGCCCGTACCGGGTCGCCATGACCCAACGGCACGATGAGCATCGGCAATGCCGCACATCCCGCGGCAAGGACGGCCATGCCAGCACCGAGCACATAAGCGAACGCCCCCACGCCCACCACCGACAGCACACCAGGACCGATGGCCATGCCAAGCGACAGGAGAGCCGTGTACGTTGCGAGGGTGCGCCCTCGTGCTTCCTCAACGCTGAGACCGTTGATCCATACCTCGGTCATGACGAACAATGTTTCGGCGGCACACCCCAGCACGAACCGGAACACGAACCAGGCCCTGACGTCATCGACCATCATCAGCAACAGCAACGCACCCGCCGTTGCCAGCAGCGATGTCACCACGAGCGTCCGGGTGCTCCACGACAACGATAGACGCGGAAGTACAAACGCCATGCACAGAACACCCAACGCATGCATGGAGGCGTTTACGCCGATCACGACGTCACTGTAACCGCGCGCTTCCAGGTGGGTTGCGATGAGCGGCGATGACAGGCTGTAGCTGAGGCCGAATACCGCCGCTGCCGCCATCACGCATAGCAGGGAAAGCCGACGGCTACCGCTTGCTGCATCCAACCCCAACCTGACCATATCCGTGTCCAGCCACCAATCCTGTAATGGCGCCTATGCACACTTACGTGGCACCTCGGCTTTATGTCTCGGGGGTACCGTAAGAGACGGCGCTGCCCTTGCCCGATCATGAAAGATAGCAATCGGGCGGGCAGCAAGACATGAGATGGGACTGAAACTATCGGGCGGGTCCGCGGGCACACCTGTACCCGCAGCCCGACTTCTCACCGATCGCGAGTAACTTCCGTCGGCGCCGCATCACCGACCTTCTGTGCCAGCGGCAAGGCGTCATCGACCAGATGCACCAGGAAGCGTCCCGGCTGCTCCTGCATCATCATGTGCGCCGAGTCGGCGAAACTCACCAGTCGCTTGGACGGCGCCTGGATGTCGTCGAACCATTTTTCAGCGGTTTCATGCGGCGTGGTGAAATCGTGAGCACCCACGTAGACGATAACCGGGCAATCGAAATGCGTGGTGTGGTCGAAATCCACGTCCAGCAGCGCATCGAGCAGGTGATTGAGCGAGAACGCACTGCCCTTGTCGATGGCGTCGAGATCTTCGCGGGTGTAGTCGGGCGACAGTTCTTCGGCATCCACGTCAAACTGAAAGTCCTTGCGACCCCAGGCGAGGCCGCCGTAGTACATCTCCCACTGACCGCGCACACCGATGCGCGCCGGCGTGAGCTTCGCGGTGCCCGGATACGGGCCGATACCTTCGAGTTCGGCGATAGCCTTGGTGTTGCCTTCCGCCTTGGCGCGGCTCAGCGCAAAGTTGTAACCAATGGCTTCGTTGCGACGGCCGTTCACCACTTGGCCGACGGAGATGTATGCGTAGAACCAGTCGGGGTGTTTCTGCGCGAGATGCACGCCGAGCACGGTGCCCCACGAGTGCCCGAGCAGGAAGATTTTCTGCTTGTGGTAATGCTCGCGCAGATACTGGGCCACCTGCGCCGCGTCGTCGGTCATGGTTTCCACGTTCATGCCGGGCGCCATCGCGGCTTCGCTGTTCGCACGATAGGTTTTGCCGCTACCGCGCTGATCCCACTGCACGACAGTGAAGTAGTCTTCCCACGGCGTCTGAAAGGTGTAGCCCTCGGGCATCGCGGGTGACGCAGGGCCGCCATGCAGAAACAGCAGGATGGGGTTGCGGCGATCCTTGCCACGTATGGATATCCACTGGTCGATGCCGTTGATGTGCAGCTTGATCTTCTCGTCGATGCCTTGCGGCGTGATGATCATGCGGTTGCTGTCGAGGATGCGGCGCACATCGTCGCGCGAGATCATCGATTTGTCCGACGTGGCCGCGGCGGTCGCGGACTTGGCTGGCGCTTCGCTGGCGTGGGTGTGGCCTGCAACGAAACCGGCAGCAAGAAACAACGTGACGAAGGCGGATGTGCGCAAGATATTCAAGACAGCTCTCCTGGCTGATGTGTGGCCGTGGAGCCCCTCTGCTCCACCGGTTGATGCGTCGGCGCCCTGCACTCCAGTGCAGCGCCGTTGCGGTGAATAGAGCAAGCGGCGTGCCAGCCTTGCAGTACGCGAAAGATCTCCACGTGATCAGTGACTTGCAGCCAACGGCACCCAGCAGGGCCGGCGTCCGCGGACAAGCGCCCGGACGTCCGGCCCTGTCCGCCCACCCGGACAACGAACCCACCGGCGGCGCCCCTTCACCCATGAGACATCCACTTTGCCGCACACTTGCCGATCTCTTTGCATGCCCAGGTCGTTCAGGTGCAAGTCGCTCATCTCCCGCATCGCTCCGGATTTCCGCTTCGCAGAACGTTATGTGCCTTCGTCGTGTTGCTTGGCGGCGCCGTGGCCATGCAGACACATGCACAAGGCTCCTCGCGTAGTGCCACGCAAGGCACCAGCGGCAACCAACTGGCCGTGCAGGTCAACGACGACCGCATCACGCTGTCCGTCGCCAAGGTGCCGCAGGTTTATCTGTACGGTTTGATCGACGCGGACGCTGCACAACGTGTGGGCGCGATGATCCAATCGCGCAAGATCCCGCCCAACAGCGATATCTATCTCAACTCCCCGGGCGGCGATCTGGCTGCGGGTATCGCGCTGGGACGCCTGTTCCGCGCCGGCAACATGACCACGCATCTCGGCTCGCCGCGACGCACCGCGACTCAACCCATCTTCCCGAAGGCATCTCAATGCGTGGATGCCTGCGCCTACGCTTATGCAGGCGGACTGTTCCGCTGGGCGCCAACGGGCAGCGACCGCTTCGGCGCGCAACCCGCCGTCGGCAACGCCTCCGCCACCATGGCCACCGCTTACCTGAAGGATATGGGCGTGGATCCGCAGGTGTTCGGCAGTGCGCCGAGCGGCGAAGTGACCTGGCTGGATGCGGACCAGATGCGCAAGGACGGCTTGGCCAACAACGGCCGCCTGACGCCAACCGCGGTTTATGGTCCGGCCAATGGAGGCACCTCGCTCACGCTCACGCAGCAGGCGCGTGATGGCGAGCATCGCCTCATTCTTCAGTGTCGCCCCGATGGGCTTTCCATCACAGCGAACTACGCCATCGGCGCGGACCGGGCGCGCCAGATGGTAGCGCGGGCCACGCACTCGTACTTCGAGATCAACGACAAGCCCGCTGCCGACGACAACCATGCGAACATTTCCACGGTCGGTCCATCGGTGGTGTTCACCCAGAGCATTCCGCTGGCGCAACTGAGCCAGCTGCCGTCGGCGTATCTGATGGCCGCGTGGCTGGCCGATCGCGGTGGCAATGTGCGTTACGGTTTCTGGATGGAGATGGAACCGGTACGCAACGAGCTGCGCAACTTCAGCAACGGCTGCCAACAGATGGCGAAGCAGAACACCGCTACCAAGAGCTGATCGCCTTCGTCGTCGAAGTATCCGCACCCTGCGTGCGGAAGCCGCCTGTATGCCCTTCGGTGTCGCGCACCCCATGCCACATGACATGTGACGAGACATCGCAAGCGGTGGCATCCTCGTTCCATGTACTCGTGAAGGGGCTTGGCGCGATGCGCGGCAAGACCCCGTCTTGATCCCTCTGCGTAGCGACGAGGTGAGTCATGTGGAAAACCATGGCCTGCGCGTCCCTGGCTCTGGCATGCCTTGCGCTGCCGGCACACGGACAAACGCCGGAACGCACGGTGAGCGGCACGTCCGTCACCTCTACCCACGACCCGAAGATACGCGTCGACCTGCCTGCCTCGGCGCAGTACGTGGGCGCCGACCGCTGGCTGCTATTGGGTTTTGACGACTGCGAGATGCACCTGTTCGTGGATGCCGATGCCGACAAGCACATCCAACGCCTGTACTGGGTGCAGTTCGAAGCCTATATCCCTGAACGCCCCGACATGCATCACGACTACTCGGGTTCGCGCCACATCACCATCAACGGCCTGGATTTCTACCTCGACACCTGGGTGCAGGATGCCAGCCAGCCCGCCGAGAAAGACTCGGACGGTGAACACCAGAGACACCTGCTCGCCGCGAAGGGCTACACCCGGCCAGCCAATGGTATGTATGTACGACTCGTCCATCTGCCCGACGCGCAGAAGCGCAAGGAGCTGATGGTGATCTACGGCGAGGATCTCGCGCCCACGGGATTCACCGCTGCACAGCTAGGCAAGCACGGCGCGGCGCATGATCGCTGGCCTGCCATCGAGAAGGCCTTGATCGAACGCGCGCAGTCCCGCGTGACTTTCAGAGTCGCTAACAAAACGTAGCGAGCGACCGTCAGGTGGGTGCGGGTGGCGCGCAGGAACCGGAGTGTACTTGTGCGTACATGAGGATTCCGAGCACCGACCGCGCCCGCCTGATGGTCGCGCAGTAGTTTTGCTAGCGGCTCTCAGTCCCTGATAGGAAAACACCCCGGCATGCCGGGGTGTTTTTCAAGTGGACCGTGGCAGTGCGCTTACGGCGCTTTTTCACCACTCGGATGCGACACGAACTTCGGCGGCGTTGGCTCATTGGCGAACTGCCATGCACTGAGATACGCCAGCTTGAGGATCTTGGCCATCTTCGGATAGTCGATCTTCTCTGCGGTATCGCTCGGGTGGTGATAGTCCGGATGGAAGCCGGTGAACCACCAGAACGCCGGTACGTTATGCAACACGAACGGGAACTGGTCGGAGCGGAAGAACACGTTCAACGCGTACTCGTGGTCGAAGCGGTCGTCCAGCGTGAGCCCCACATCCGCGTTCGCCTTGGCGACGGTGCGCTGGTAATCCGGGCTATACGCCGCGCCGATCAGGTTGAGGCGGTTACTGGTGTCAGCCGGGATATCGATCAGGCCATCGGTCTGCGGGCTGGGCTTCTCATCGCGGCCGATCATGTCGAAGTTGATCATGGCGCGCGTGGTGTCCAGTGGACGCAGCGGATGCGCCGCCAGATAGTACGCGCCGAGCAGGCCGCGCTCTTCTGCCGCGAACACCGCAAACAGAATCGAGCGCTTGGGCTTGGTGGGGTTGGACGCGAACGCACGCGCCAGCGTCACCACACCCACCGTGCCGGAAGCATTGTCGTCGGCGCCGTGCCAGATCTTGTCGCCCGCTTGGCCATCATGATCGTGGTGCGCGCTGATGATGATGGTCTCGGGCGCCAGCTTGGGATCGCTGCCTTCGATCAGGCCCACCGCATTCCAAGTGGTCGCCTCGCGACGCGAACTGTTCTTCAGATGCAGGCTGATGGCCGTATCCGGCAGCGCCTGCGAGCGCGGCTTGAGGTCAGCGTCGATGCCCGATTGCAAGGCTTTCGGTGTACTGCCGCTGGTGCTCAGCAGGGCGTCTTCCACCTCGGCGGAGATGACCATACTGGGGATGTGCACGGGACTGTCCGCCAGCGCCTGCGCGGGAATGGGGTTGGCCGCGTGCTCGGCCTGGTGACCAATACGCTTGCGCACTTCCAACTGCGAGGGGTGGTTATGCGACGGCTCCGGCGCCAGCAGCACCGCCACCGCGCCATGTTCCTGCGCGTTCAACACCTTCACGTAGCCGGTGGCATAGCGGGTGTTGCCGGTGCCGTTGAAGATCGACTTCGGATCGGTCTCCTGCGGCTCGTGATCGAACACCACCACCACCTTGCCCTTCACATCGAGACCGGCGTAGTCATCGTAGCCCAGCTCCGGCGCAGTGATGCCGTAACCGGCGAACACGACGGGCGCGGAGACGTCCTGGTCGGTGGGGAAGGCGCCCGACACGTCCGGATCCTTCCACTCGGTGTCCTTGCCCTTGCGCTTGAGCACCAGACTCGTGGCCTTGCCGTCCGGTCGGTACTCGATCAACGGTACCGCCTGCAGGAAGCTGGGCTTGCCCTGGGCATCCGTTGCGGCGGGCTTGAGCCCGGCCTTGTCGAATTCGGAGGCGATCCACTGCACCGCCGCATCGTCGCCGGGTTGCAGAGAGAGGCGCCCCTGCAACGCGTCAGAAGCCAGGAAACTGATGTCCGCATGCAGATCCCGCTCACGGATCTGCGTCAGGCCAGGCTGCTCGGGAGCGGGGACCGCCGCGAGCGCGGCGGTGGTGAAAGTCGCGGCGAGCGCGAAGACGAGGAACCTGCGAGGCATGGACACTCCGATGGGCACGGACGGCTGGGCGTCCGGGGGATAGAGTCAAGGAGGTTGCCACGCGGGTCCGGATCGATCAAACCCGACGATCGTCGGGCCGCGCCCGCCCTGCCTGCTTTCGGGAACGAGACGCGCAAAACGGCGGCAGCTCGCAAAAATTTCACGTAAAACAACTTGGCACGGGGCGAGCAAGGCGCTTATAGTCAGTTTGTATGACAATCGACCCGGACGCCGAATCTGCGGGGGCACCGGCACAGGTACGTATCCGTTCGTCGCCAGCACCGGGGAGCCAGAGGATTTCATGATGAAGCCGATCACCGTTCGCAGCCTGTATGGGCACGTCATGCATGAACTCGGGCTACGCATCGTCAGCGGCAAGGTGAAGCCTGGCGAGATCCTGCCACGAGAGGAATCCCTGGCCGAAAGCCTACAGGTCAGCCGCACCGCCCTGCGCGAGGCGTTGAAGGTACTGTCCGCCAAGGGGCTGATCGAATCGCGCACCGGCGTGGGTGCGCGCGTGCTGGAAGAACGCCAGTGGAACCAGCTGGATGCTGACGTATTGGCTTGGCGTTGCGCCTCCATGCCGACCGACGACTTCGTCGACAAGCTGGTGGAAATGCGCGAGATCATCGAGCCGGCGGCAGCCGCAGCCGCCGCGCGCCGCCGTACCGCCGCGCAGCTCGTCGATATTGAAAAGGCTTATGACGCCATGGCCGCCGCGCAGACGTTGGATGCCTGGTCGGAGGCCGACCTTGCCTTCCATGACGCCGTGCTGCAAGCCACTGGCAACGAACTGATGCAATCGCTGTTCTCGGTGATCGAGACCGCGCTGGGGACGTTCTTCACCATGTCCGCGCGCAGCGCGACGGACTTCCGCTATTCGCTGCCCTACCACCAGAAGGTATTCGAGGCGATCAAGCGCCAGCAACCGGACGTGGCGCGCAAGACCATGCTGACGATGATCGCCGACTCGCACGAAAACCTGCAGCGCAGCCGCACGCGCACGCGCCGGAAGGCCAGCAAATGAACACGCACCTCATTGGCCTCGACTGGGGTAGCACGCATCTGCGTGCTTACCGCTATGACGATCAAGGTCGGGTGCTCGACAAACGCGCGCTTGCCTATGGCATCCGCCAGCTTCCAGAAGGTGGGTTCGACGCGGCATTTGCCTTGGCGGTAGAAGCTTGGCCCGATGCGCCGGTGATCGCCTGCGGCATGGTTGGCAGTCGCAACGGTTGGCGTGAAGTGCCGTACCTGGATACACCGACCGGCGTCGATCGCCTCGCCGATGCACTGACGGCGATGACGACGCCTGACGGTCGCACGCTGCATCTCGTGCCCGGGCTGCGCGATCCCTCACGTCCCGACGTGATGCGCGGCGAGGAAACCCAGGTCGTTGGCGTGGCCGCACTGATGCCGGATGTGGCACACCACGGCTGTCTGTTGCTGCCGGGCACGCACAGCAAATGGGTGTCGCTGCGCGATGGCACGGTGACTGGTTTTGCGACGGTGATGACGGGCGAACTATTCGGCCTGCTGAAAGAATATTCCATCCTAGGCGCGCAGCTGCCACCTGCTGCCGACGATGAACACGCCTTCCTGCGCGGCGTCGATGCGGCCCGTGATAGCGGAGCCGCGGGCGCACTGTCACGCGTGTTCTCTGCGCGCACGCTGATGTTGGACGGCTCGCTGCCGCCGTCCTCCGTGCCGGACTATCTCTCCGGCCTGCTGATCGGCGACGAATTGCGCATGGCGCTCGCAGGCGGCTGGGCCACGGCGCACGACAGCATCCACATGGTCGGCGAAGGACCGTTGTGCGATCGCTACCTCCGTGCCGCCCGGCGCTTTGATCTCAGCCTTCACGCAACGCCCGATGCGACCACCTCGCAAGGGTTATGGCGTATCGCTGCTGCGGCCGGGTTGGTCGCCTCACAAACAACGGCATGAATCCATGAAGTCCTGGCTTGATCCCCTTCCCCTTGTCGCCATCCTGCGCGGCCTCACGCCTGACGAAGCCGTGGACATCGGTCGCGTGCTGGTCGACGCGGGCTTCCGCATGCTGGAAGTGCCGCTGAATTCACCCCAGCCGTTCGAGAGCATTCGCCGCATGGTCGACGCCCTGGGCGACGACACCCTGATAGGCGCCGGCACCGTGCTCGATCCCGCGCACGTAACGAAGGTGGCGGATGCGGGCGGGCGCTTGATTGTGATGCCGCATGCAGACGCCCATGTGATCCGCGCTGCCAAGCAAGCTGGGCTCTATTGCGTACCCGGTGTCGCTACGCCTACCGAGGCATTCGCCGCACTGGCCGCAGGCGCCGATGCGCTAAAACTGTTTCCCGCCGAACAGGCGAGCCCAGCCGTACTCAAGGCATGGCGCGCCGTGCTGCCGAAGGATCTGGCCGTGCTGCCCGTCGGCGGTATCGCGCCTGACACCATGGGCCCCTGGCTCGCCGCCGGTGCAAACGGCTTCGGTATCGGCTCCGCGCTCTACGCACCCGGCCGCTCGGCCAGCGACGTCGCCGCACGCGCCCGCGCGTTTGCCGACGGCTGGCGCAGCCATCAGGTTTCCCAAGGAACGACCGCATGAAGATCACCCGCCTCACCACCTATCTCGTTCCACCACGCTGGCTGTTCCTGCGCATCGACACCGACGCGGGCGTGGTTGGCTGGGGTGAGCCCATCGTGGAAGGCCGCGCACACACGGTGGCTGCTGCCGTGGAAGAGTTGTCCGACTACCTGATCGGCAAGGATCCGCGCCATATCGAAGACCTGTGGAACGTGATGTATCGCGGCGGCTTCTATCGCGGCGGTCCCGTGCTGATGAGCGCCATTGCTGGCATCGATCAGGCGCTGTGGGACATCAAGGGCAAAGACCTCGGCCAGCCGGTGCATCAATTGCTCGGCGGCCCGGTGCGCGAGCGCATCCGTGTGTATTCATGGATTGGCGGCGATCGCCCCGCCGATACCGCGCGTGCCGCGAGGGAAGCCGTGGCACGCGGCTTCACTGCGGTAAAGATGAATGCCACCGAGGAACTGCAGTACGTCGACACACACGCCAAGGTCGAGCAGGTGATCGAGAACGTGCAGGCCATCCGCGATGCAGTGGGTCCGCATATCGGCATCGGCCTGGATTTCCACGGCCGCGTGCACAAGCCCATGGCCAAAGTGCTGATGCGCGAGCTGGCACCGTTCAAGCTGATGTTCATCGAGGAGCCGGTGCTTTCCGATCACCTGGAAGCGCTGCCGGAACTGGCGTCGATCTCGCCAGCGCCCATCGCATTGGGTGAGCGCCTGTATACGCGCTACGATTTCAAGCGCGTGCTGCAGATGGGTGGCGTAGACATCATCCAGCCGGATCCTTCGCACTCGGGCGGCATCACCGAGACGCGCAAGATTGCCGCGATGGCGGAAGCTTACGATGTAGCCCTGGCGCTGCACTGCCCGCTCGGGCCCATCGCACTCGCCGCCAACCTGCAACTGGATGCGGTGTGCCACAACGCCTTCATCCAGGAACAGAGCCTGGGCATCCATTACAACGCGGGCAATGACTTGCTTGATTACGTGAAGGATCGCAGTGTGTTCGCCTATAACGACGGCTTCGTCACTATCCCCAACGGCCCCGGCCTGGGCATCGCGGTGAACGAAGACTATGTCGCCGAACGCGCCGCAGTCGGCCACCGGTGGCGCAACCCCATCTGGCGCCATACCGATGGCAGCGTGGCGGAGTGGTAAGCATGCCCTTTGCCAGCTACCCCAGTTTGTCCGGCCGCCACGTATTCATCACCGGCGGCGCTACCGGCATTGGCGCCGCGTTTGTGGAGCACTTCGCCAGACAGGGTGCGCGCGTCTCCTTCATCGACATCGACGAAGCCAACGGCGAGCAACTGACGGAGAACCTCGCCACTTGTACACACCGCCCGCTGTTCATCCGCTGCGATGTGACCCATCTCGACGCGCTCCAGGCGGCGATCGCCACTGCGCGTGAGATGAACGGCAAGATTTCCGTGCTGGTGAACAACGCCGCCAACGATGTTCGCCACGAGTTCGGCAGCACCACCGAAGCCGAATTCGACCACAACATGGCGATCAACCTGCGCCACCAGTACTTCGCCACGCAGGCCGTGCGCGAAGACATGCGCAAGCTCGGCGGCGGCTCGGTGATCTGCCTGGGTTCCACCGGCTGGATGAAGAAGAACGCCGGGTACCCGATGTACGCCGTGGCCAAGGCCGCCGTGCACGGCCTGGTCTATGGCCTTGCGCGCGAACTCGGCCACGATCGCATCCGCATCAATGCGCTGGTGCCCGGCTGGGTGATCACCGAGAAACAGCGCCGCCTGTGGCTGGACGATGCCGGCAAGGCAGAGATCGCCCGCGTGCAATGCCTGCCCGGTTACCTGATGGCCGACGACCTGGCTCGCGCCGCTTTGTTCCTCGCTGCCGACGATAGCCGGATGTGCACCGGACAAGATTTCATCGTCGACGGAGGCTGGGTATGAACGTACGCGCCGCCCTCGCCATGCAGGTGCACAACACGCTGGGTGAGGGCGTGACCTGGTGCGATCGCGGGCAGGTGCTGTACTGGACCGACATCGAAACCTCAACGCTGTGGCGCTACCGTCCACATGACGGCGCCCTGCATCAGTGGAGCATGCCCGAGCGGCTGGCCAGCTTCGCCTTGTGCGAAGCGGATGGCTGGTTGCTACTCGGCCTCGCCTCGCGGCTGGCGTTCTTCCATCCATCCACGCAGGCGATCGTGCCGGTCACCGACGTGGAACCCGATCTTCCGACGCGACTCAACGACGGCGCTTGCGATCGCCAGGGTCGCTTTGTGTTCGGTACGCTGCACGAACCGGCCACCGGACCGAAGCAAGCCATCGGCGGCTTCTGGCGACTGAATCACGACTTGTCACTCGAGCGCCTGCCGCTGCCTGACGTAGCCATCAGCAACAGCATTGCCTTCAGCCCCGACGGCGGCACCATGTACTTCTGCGATTCGCTTACGCGCCGCATCCAGCGCTGTGACTATGGCGATCGCATCGGCAACGTCCGCACCTTTGTGACGCTGGAGGATCTACGCGGTGAACCCGACGGTTCCGCTGTGGATCACGAAGGCGGTTTGTGGAATGCCCAGTGGGGACTGGGCCGCGTAGTGCGCTACACGCCGGACGGCCGGCTTGACCATATCGTGGATGTTCCTGCCTCGCAGCCAACCAAGCCCGCGTTCGGCAGGGCGGATTACGCCACGCTTTACATCACCAGTGCACGCGCTGGCCTCGACGAAGCGGCGCTTGCCTCCCAACCCTACGCCGGCGCGCTGTTCTTCGCCGAAACGGGCTACCGTGGCTTGCCGGAACCACGTTTCGCTGGTCCGCCACCGCACGTCATCGCCGCCGCGTAGGGACCGCGGTTCATCCATACAAAGCCCATAGAGGCAAACACATCGCCAGCGGGGGAGTTTTATCCATGAATGCCCAAGTCATCGCACCATCCTCGGTGCAATCGAAGACCACTGTCATATTCGTATGCGTGCTCGCCGCCCTGGCGGGACTTATGTTCGGCCTCGACGTCGGCGTCATCTCGGGCGCCACACAGTTCATCCAGGCCGAGTACAACGTCAGCGACCACATCATCGAGTGGATCGTAAGCTCCATGATGTTTGGCGCAGCGGTAGGTGCCGTCGCTGCTGGCTGGCTATCAGCACATCTGGGGCGCAAGCGCTCGCTGGTGCTCGGTGCGGTGCTATTCGTCATCGGCTCCCTGCTGTCCGGCGGGGCATGGTCACCAGAAACGCTGATCGCCGCGCGTGTGGTGCTTGGCCTGGCCATCGGCATTGCCTCCTTCACGGCCCCGCTGTATCTGGCCGAGGTAGCACCGGAACACATTCGCGGTGCGATGATTTCCACCTATCAGCTGATGATCACCATCGGCATCTTCGTCGCGTTTCTCTCCGACACAGCCTTCAGCTACAGCGGTGCATGGCGCTGGATGCTTGGCGTGATCGCCATTCCAGGCGTGCTGTTCCTGCTCGGCGTTCTGTTCCTTCCCGACAGCCCGCGCTGGCTCCTGATGCGTGGCCGTCGTCAGGAAGCGCTGGACGTGCTGCAGCGCCTGCGTGGCGACAGCGATGTGGTCGCGCGCGAAACCGCTGACATTGAAGAACAGCTCAAGACACCGCAGCGCGGCTGGCACCTGTTCCAGGAGAACCGCAACTTCCGCCGTTCCGTATGGCTGGGTGTGCTGCTGCAGGTGATGCAGCAATTCACCGGCATGAACGTGGTGATGTATTACGCGCCACGCATCTTCAAGCTGATGGGCTACGACACATCGGCACAGATGTGGTTCACCGCACTGGTCGGCCTGACCAATGTGCTCGCCACCTTCATCGCCATTGCGCTGATCGACCGCTGGGGTCGCAAGCCCATCCTCTACACCGGCTTCAGCGTGATGGCCGTAGGCCTGGGTGTGGTGGGCGCCATGATGCACAACGGCATCCACGATCACGGCGCACAGATCTTCACCGTGGCCATGCTGCTGATCTTCATCGTCGGCTTCGCCATGTCCGCTGGCCCGCTGATCTGGGCCTTGTGCTCGGAGATCCAGCCGCTGAAGGGCCGTGACTTCGGTATCGCCTGCTCCACCTTCACCAACTGGGGCTGCAACTGGGTCGTGGGCATCACTTTCCTCACCCTGCTCAACGGCATCGGCAATGCCAACACGTTCTGGCTCTATGCGGGGCTCAATGCCGTGTTCATCGCGCTCACCTTCTGGCTGGTGCCGGAAACCAAGGGCATCACCCTGGAGCAGATCGAACGCAATCTGATGAGCGGCAAGCCACTGCGCGACATCGGCCGCTAGCCACACCCACTTTCCCCAGGCCGTCGTACCGTGAGGTCGGCGGCCTTTTTTCTGCTCAGAGCCGCTAACAAAACGTAGCGATCGTCAGGCGGGTGCGGGCAGCGCGGAGGAACCGGGGTGTACTTGTCGACCATGAGGATTCCGAGCACCGACCGCACCCGCCTGACGGTCGCGCAGTAGTTTTGTTGGCGGCTCTCAGGTGCCGCGCGGCTTGGCGCGATGCGTCGGCACCGCCGTCCACGGATCATCCGGCCACGGATGCCGCGGGTAACGACCCTTCAGCTCTTTCTTCACCTCGGGATAGGTGCGCTCCCAGAAGCCCTTGAGGTCCTGCGTGACCTGGATGGGACGGCCCGCCGGTGAAAGCAGATGTAGCGTCACTGGCACGCGCCCATTGGCGACGCGCGGCGTATCGGCCAGGCCAAACAGCTCCTGCAGCTTCACCGCCAGTACGGGCGGCTCGCCTTCGGCATATTCCAACCGACGCGACATGCCGCTGGGCACGGTCAAGCTTTCCGGTACCTGCGCATCGAGTTGCCGACGTTGCTCGTAATCGAACAACGAACCCAGCGCCTGCGAGAGTTCCTCGACGCTCAGCGCGTCCAGTCGGCGCTTGCCATCCAGGTACGGCGCCAACCAGGTTTCCAAAGACAGCAGCAAGGCCCCGTCCGACACATCAGGCAAGCCGAGTTCCGGCATCCATCCACGCAAAGCCTGCATGCGTGCGCGCAAGCGCCGCGCATTCTCACTCCACGGCAGTACGTCGATACCCTTGGCGCGAACCGCAGCCAACAAGGCCGGCAGCGCGTCTTCCGGTTTCACCGGCACACTGCGTCGCTCAAGCACGATCCCGCCGAAGCGATGCTCATCGAAAGCTTCCACCGCGTTGCGTTCGTCGTTCCAGCGCAACGCGCGCTCACGCCTGAACTGCGAAGAATAGTCGCGTTCAAGCACGCGCAGGTCGATAGGCGCCGCGGCAAGGATCAGGCTATCGCGAGCATCGAACCGCACATCCAACGCCACCAGCCATGGCTCGCCGTGCAAAGCAGTGCTTTCGTGCAGCCTCGCGCCACGACCATTGGCGAGCGTGTAGCGCAGCGGATTATTGTCGTCACGTCGCGCAACGCGATCAGGAAAGGCGTGCAGCAGCAGATCGCCGACCGCGTGACTGTCCGGTACGCCGCTCGCCGCGGAACGCACATCCAGCCGACGACGCCAGCCTTTGCTGGCCTGTTCTATCGCCGCGAGTGCACCGCCATCTGCGCCACCGCGCGCACCGGCCGTGTGGCGATCACGCCACACATGCAGCGCGCTCACGCGTGCGCGGAAATCATCGGTGCGTGCCTGCTCGCCGCGCAGTGGCGAGCGCGCTTCCATCAGGGCGAGCAGATCAGCGACAAGGGAGCGAAGCTCCGGTTCGGCGCGCAATGCCGCCGCACCGAGTCGTGGCGTTGCGCCCAGTTCCAGCATCTCGCGCCCCAGCGGCGTGATGCGTCCATCGGCAGCGAGCGCACCCAGCTGCACCAACAACTCGCGCGCCTGTGCCAGCGCACCGGACGGTGGCGCATCGAGCCATGGCAGATCGTTGCCGCTGCCGGCTGTCACGCCCCACGCTGCGAGCTCCAGCGCAAGGCCAGACAGTTCAGCCTGCGCGATCTCCGCCGTGCGCGACACATCCAGCCGCTTGCTCTGCGGCCACAGTCGATACGCGGTACCTTCTGCAACGCGACCCGCGCGACCCGCGCGCTGATCCGCTGACGCTTGCGAGATAGTTACTGTTTCCAGTCGCGTGAAGCCCGAGTTGGGATCGAAACGCGGTTCACGCGCCAACCCGCTATCCACCACCGCGCGAATACCCGGCAGCGTGACACTGGACTCCGCCACATTGGTGGCGAGCACGACGCGACGCGTACCGGGTTCGGCAGGACTCAACGCCGCCTGTTGCTCCGCCATCGAGAGTTCGCCATGCAGCGCGACGATATCGATGTTCTCGTCCAGCGACGATGCAAGCACGGCCTGCGTGCGCGCGATTTCGCGACGCCCCGGCAGAAAAGCCAGCACGTCGCCATCGTTCTCCTCCAGCGCCTGCCGCACGACGCGCGCAAGCTGGTGCTCGGTTGTTTCCTGCGCGCGTGCTGCCGGATATTCGACGCGCACCGGAAAGCTGCGCCCCGGGCTACTGATACGCGGCGCATCCAACCACTGTGCGATGCGTTCGCCATCCAGCGTGGCCGACATCACCACCATGCGCAATTCGGGACGCAAAGTGCTTTGCACATCCAGCGCCAACGCCGCACCGAGATCACCGGCGAGATGACGTTCGTGGAATTCGTCGAACAGGATGGCGCCGATGCCCGTGAGCTCGGGATCATCCTGAATCAGGCGGGTAAGAATGCCCTCCGTCACCACTTCGATGCGCGTGGCGGGCCCGACTTTCGACTCAAAACGGATGCGATAACCGACCGTCTGTCCCACCTCTTCGCCCAGTTGCTTCGCCATGAACTGCGCAGCGGCGCGCGCGGCGATACGGCGTGGTTCGAGCATGAGGATCTTGCCACCGGCTAACCACGGCTGGTCGAGCAAGGCCAGCGGTACCTGGGTGGTCTTACCCGCACCCGGTGGGGCTTCGAGCACCAGACGCGGGTGTGCGACGAGGGTCGCGCTGATCTCGGGGAGCAGTGGGGTGATGGGGAAGGATGGTGGGGTGTTCATCGGGAGAATGATAACGGGCAGGGCGTTGGGGACGTTGTTGGTGCTTCTGTGGTGGTGTTTCATTGGGCGGACGAGTACGCCGGTGCTCTGCTCCCTCTCCCCTTCGGGGAGAGGGTTGGGGTGAGTCCCGAAAAGGGGATAAAGGGCGGGTGCTCGCCTCGTGGCTTCATCTTTAGCCGTCATCCCTGCGAAGGCAGGGATCCAGTTTCTGTAGTGGTCGGTGGTCGCCTCGTGCGTTACGACGACCTGGCCGCTTACGCAGCGGGCGTTTCGATCGTCTGCCGACGCTCGAGTCACTTTTCTTTTGCTGGCCCAAAAGAAAAGTAACCCAAAGAAAATGGCCGCAAAGCCAACGCCCGCAGCATGTCGATGGGATAAGCCCGAACGGCCGAGGAATCGCGTGGCTTGGTCACCTTCGCCTCTACACAGCGGGTACGCCGAAGCGCTTCGCAACGCGCCATGGCCAAGAGGACTTAAAGCAGGCCGCGCTACGCTTCCCCACCCCTGGGGCTAGGGAGAGAGGACGCTACGCTTTCCTACCGCCGAGGCGAGGTGAAGGGAACGCTACGCTTCCCCACCACTGGGGCAAGGGAAAGCAAACGCTACGCTTCCCGACTGGTGGGGAGAACTCGCCAACGAACGGCATCGCCTTTTCTTCTGTCTTGGCTTTGTGCACTTAGAGCAGGAGCAACGCAGCCTGCCGCGATGCGATGTGCAGCAACGCTGCACGAGCCGTGCGCTTGGCGCTTTTGACCTTCGGGCCCCCTTGAGCGGCGGTGAGGGGTGGACGATCAGGCCCCGAAGGGGTGCCGGGCACGACGCCCGGCACTTTTCGTCGGGGCAGGAGCCCCGTCGAAAAGCCCGGACGCCCCTCACGGACCGGCCGGCTTTATCGGCCGGCGACGCGACGGGGGTGCCCTTTCTTTGGGTTACTTTCGACGCGAAGCTAGTCCCCGTGGGATCTTTGGGCAAGCAAAGAAAAGTGACTCGACCTTCGGCAGAAGGTCGAAACGCCCGCTGCGTAAGCGGCCAGGTCGCCGCCACGCGACAACCAAGCGATATCGCTACTGGATCCCGGCCCTTGCCCCCTTTTGCGGGGTGCGACGGGATGACGGCTAAAGATGAAGCCACGAGGCGAGAACCCACCCCTCACCCCAACCCTCTCCCCAAAGGGGAGAGTGAGCAAAAAAAGAAGGAGCAAAGAACGCGACTACGGGTGTGACGCCGACCCACCATTACTGGCCCCAGCCGCCCCACCCTCCTTCCTCAACGGCGCCAACGACTCAAACTTCCGCTGATACTCATCCGTCACCTGCTTCGCCTCCTCACTGCTCGTGACCACACGCGGCGTGATCAGCACAATCAGCTCCGTGCGTTGGCGACTGTGATTGGTCGTGCCAAATAGACGTCCAATAATCGGCACGCGATTCAACCCAGGGATACCTGTATCGGTGTTGTCTTCTTGCTGTTGAATCAGGCCGCCGAGCAACACTGTCTGACCACTCTGCACCGCAATCTGCGTACCCACCGCGCGCTGCTGAATGGTGAAGTTACCCTGCGAGTTGGCGTTACCCGTGGTACCACTCACTTGCTGCTGCACGTTGAGATACACAAGGCCACCCGGGTTCACACGCGGCTGCACATCCAGGATCACACCGGTCGGGATGTAACTGACGCTACTGGCCGTCGTGCCCGCCGTGCTGAGACCCGTCACGATCGACGTTTGGTTGATCGGGATCTGGTCGCCTACCTGGATATGCGCCACCTGATTGTTGAGCACGACCAGCGACGGCGCCGACAGCGTCTTGGTGTTGCCGTTGGTTTCCAGTGCACGAATGGCGACCTGGAACTTGCCGTTGCTGCTCAGGAACGAATAGAAGAACGGCTCGCCACCGTACTGGTTGCCGCCTGAACCCAGCGATATCTGGCGATGCGCGCCGGGTGGTATGTTGGTTGCGCCATTGATGTTGCCATTGCCATCAAGAGTTGGCGTGCTGCCAGCCAACCCTTGCAGATACCACTGCACGCCAAACTCGAGCTGCCCCGTCAGATCCACTTCGAGAATGCGCATCTCGATCTGCACCTGCAGCGGCACGTTGTCGAGGCGCTTGATCGCTTGCTGGATTTCCGCCCACTGCGACGGACGCGCACGCACCAACAACTGATTGTTCGAGTCCACCGAGCTGATGCGGATGGAGCCGTCTTCGGACACAAACTGCTGCCCCGGATTGTTGCTGCTGCCCGCGTTGTTGTTACCGAAGGAGGACAGACCACCCGCCGCGCCACCACTGGTACCGCTGCTGCCAAAGCTGCCGCTGGTGCCGGTGCTGCCAAAACCACTGGTGCCACCGGTGGTGCCGCCCGTACCGCTGTTACCAAAACCACCCGCGCCACCAAAACCACCACCCACACCATTGACCGACGGTGAGCTGCCGAAGCTGCCGGCTGTGCTGCCCATGCCGCTGGCGTTGCCATTGGCGTTATCGCTGGCGCCCAGGGTGGACCCGTTGAGCCCCGGCCCGACCTTGCCCGCGTTATTGCCGCCACCGCCGTTGCCGTTGGTGTAGATCTGGCCCAGGTACTGCGCCAGATCGGAGGCCTTGATGTTGAGCACGTCGTACACGAACAGCTCTGGCTCGTTGCCGCCGCCGCGATCGATCTTGGTGATCCAGTCGCCCACTTCCTGCAGGTACTGCGGCTGGTTGCTGATCACCACGATGGCGTTGGTGCGCTCGATCGGCAGGAACCGCACCATGCCGG
>NZ_JAELTQ010000625.1 GCF_016428905.1 Dyella sp. ASV24
CAAGGTTGGAATAGAACGCGTCGCGGCGGTTGCCAGCGTCCTGCCAGCCTGCATCCACGCCGTCCAGCCGATAACGGAAGCGCACGCGATCCGGTATGGCCAGGCTGGCCGCGCTGTACTGCACCTGTCTCTTATACACATCTCCGAGCCCACGAGACAGGACAGGCCATCGCGTATGCCGTCTTCTGCTTGAAAAAGGGGGGGGGGGGGGGGGGGGGGGGGGGGGGGGGGGGGGGGGGGGGGGGGGGGG
>NZ_JAELTQ010000626.1 GCF_016428905.1 Dyella sp. ASV24
CACGCTTACCTCCCTCGACGGCGGATGTCCGAACTTCCATGCCGCCGTCGACTTTTCCCTCTGCCTCGTGCTCCTATGGCCGGCATACCGATCCATAGGAGCTTTCCATGCGTGCAGTGCTGATCCTGTCTCTTATACACATCTCCGAGCCCACGAGACAGGACAGGCCATCGCGTATGCCGTCTTCTGCTTGAAAAGGGGGGGGGGGGGGGGGGGGGGGGGGGGGGGGGGGGGGGGGGGGGGGGGGGGG
>NZ_JAELTQ010000086.1 GCF_016428905.1 Dyella sp. ASV24
AAAGGATATGTTTGCCAGGCCGTAGCTTCGGGCAAAGCGCATGTTGCCGTGCTGCTGGATGACGATGGAGCCGCTGTAATGGTGCGTCTTCGCATAATCGTCGACAAACGTCGCCAACGTATTGGATTGGGCGAACAGGTTGGTGGAAAGAAGGAGGGCTAATAGCGACGCCAGATACCGCATGATGGTTTCTCCGTCTGGATGGCTCTTGGCTTGTTGCAGCAACGGGTCGATCTGCTGCTTTTCACCCCATGGGATTTGGTAGGGCTGGCCGTGATCGAGGCGCAGCATAGATCGGCGATAAGTGCCTTTCGCGTTCCGTGCGATGAAACGCGGCTTAGTGCGACGAAGGCGGCATTGGGTGGTATGAAACGGCCGGCATCGTCTTCAGTCGGGTTGCCATGAGGTATCGAGGCGCGCGGGCATCAGCAACCCCGGGCTGTCCTGGCAGTGAGCCTCAGTTGTTCAAATCATTGATGGACAGCGTAGTGACTTCATGCCCGCGTTCGACTGTCGTTGAAGCCGCAATCCGGCGCGGACATTCGGGGCGTGCGATCTGGAAGAGCTGGCCTGGGTTTGCTGCGTTTCGGTCAACCGGGGCTTCGATCACAAGAGAACGGCAAGGACGCCTAGAATTGCCTCACCGATGAGGTAACTGGAGCGTTGAATGTCCAAAGGATCTCGCCGATCCGCGGCTTGGCCTGGCGCCGTCGTATCGCGGCCATTCTTCGAGCGATCGTCAACGACGGTGGCGCCTCAACTGCTCAACAAGATTCTCGCCAACGCGGATGGTCGTGCCGGTCGTATCGTGGAAGTGGAGGCATATGTCGGCTCCATGGATCCCGCCGCTCATACGTATCGTGGGCAGACCCCGAGAAACGCTGTCATGTTCGGCCCCGCGGGCCACATGTATGTCTACTTCACCTATGGCATGCACTGGTGCGCCAACTGCGTTTGCCAGGTGGGCGAGGGTGTGTTGATTCGTGCGCTCGAGCCCTTGCACGGCGTGGACCTGATGTACGAGGCGCGTTCATGGGGTATGAAGGAACGTGATCTTTGCCGTGGGCCAGCTCGCCTGACACAGGCGATGGGTATTGCGGGTGCGCAGAACGGTATCGATCTGGTTGGCGCACGTGATGGCTTCGCGATTCTCGATGACGGCATGTTGCCGCCAGAGTCACCTGTGGCGGGGCCGCGTATCGGCATCCGCGTGGGCGTGGATTTGCCGTGGCGATGGAATGTGCCGGATAACCGTTATGTATCGGGGCCCGTTGCTGGCCGTGCCCGGTAGATATCGGCGTACGTTCTAGTCCTGCGATATCGAGGCAGTCGTCGACCACCACTGCACGATCCGTTCGACGATCACGTCAGTCGGTTCGGTGGCGTCGACCGTCAGCACCTGCGGTTCACCGATCGGCGGCTCCAGATCACGGAACTGGCTGTCGATCAGCGATGCAGGCATGAAGTGATGGGCGCGTTGTGCGACACGCCGGCCTGCCTCCTCGGGCGAAAGCTGCAGGAAGACAAAGCCAAGGCCTGGCAGTGCAGCACGCAGCGTGTCGCGATAGCGCTGCTTCAGCGCTGAGCATGTCAGCACGACGATAGCGTCGCCTTGCGCCGCACGCTGCAGTTCGCTGCCCAGGGCTTCCAGCCAGCCCTGGCGGTCGGCATCCGTCAGCGGGATGCCGGCCTCCATCTTTCGGATGTTGTGCTCGGGGTGGAACGCATCGCCCTCGATCATGTGTGCATGGATATGCGCGCACAGCGCGGTGGCGATGCTGGTTTTTCCGCAGCCGGAAACGCCCATCACCACCACCGCACGCATGCGCTTATCCAGGGCGATGCTCACGATCACACCTGTTCGCTGGCCATCTTTCCGTAGCTTGGTGGACGGTCGGCGGGCGAGGAGCCGAACGAGGTGTTCGGCTTGTCACCCATCACGAACGACAGCGTTCCGCCGGCAGTGAGTTCGGCGTGGCTGATCCAGCTCTTGGTCCACGGCTTGCCGTTCCAGGTCACTGATTGGATATAGGGACGGCCCTTGCCGTTGCCCTGCGTCTGCACCACGAGCTTCTTACCGCCGGCCAGTTGCACTTCGGCGCGATCCAGCAGCGGGCTGCCGAACACGTAGTGGGTGCTTACTGGGTCCACCGCGTAAAGGCCTAGTGCGCTCATCACGTACCAGGCGCTCATCTGGCCGCAATCTTCGTTGCCGGGCAGGCCGTCGGGCTCGGCGCGGTACATGGTTTCCAGCAGCATGCGCACGCGTGCCTGGGTTTTGTGGTGTGCACCGGTATAGGCGTAGAGGTAGGGCACGTGGTGGGCGGGTTCGTTGCCGAAGGCGAACTGACCGACCATGCCGGCGATATCCGGCGGCGCGTCCGCGGGCAGCTGGCTGTCGATGTTGAACAGCTCGTCCAGCTTCTTCTCGAAGGCATCCTCGCTGCCGAACAACTTCATGTAGGCATAGAGGTCGTGCTGGTTGAGGAAGGTGGCCTGCCACGCGTTGGATTCAGTGAAATCGCGCCACTTCTTGGAATGGCCGATGGCGCGCGGGTCGAACGGTTCCAGCCACTTGCCGTCGCTACCGCGCGGACGCGTGAAGGTCGTCGCCTTGTCGAAGACGTTGCGGTAGTTCTGCGAGCGTGCCTTCAGGGCGACGGCGTCGTCGTGATGGCCGAGTTCTTCGGCGTAGTGAGACATGACCCAGTCGTCATAGGCGTATTCCAGCGTTTTGCTGACGGCTTCGCCTTCGACATCACTGGGGATATAGCCGCGCTTGCGGTATTCGGGCAGGCCGAAGTAGTCGTCTTCCATGGCGCGCTTGCGGAACACTGGCCATGCAGCGGCGTAGTCGATGCCGGTGAAACCCTTGGCCTGCGCTTCGGCGACGACGACGGCGGAGTGGTAGCCGATCATGCACACCGTTTCGATGCCCTGCAGCGGCCATACCGGCGGGCCGGCAGGACTTTCCTGCGCCATGCGCACCAGGCCGTTGACGAGGTCGGGCACGCGATCGGCCTGATACAGCGTGAACAACGGGTGCTCGGCGCGGTAGGTATCCCACAGCGAGTAGGTGCTGTAGTTGTGCTGTCCCTTGGGCAGCTGGTGCACCTTCATGTCCATGCCGCGGTAGCGGCCGTCCACATCGCTGAACAGCGTGGGTGCGAGCATGGTGTGATACAGCGAGCTGTAGAAGGTGCGCTTGATGGTTTCATCCGGCGTATCGACGCGGATGCGGCTGAGTTCACGCTCCCAGGCGGCTTCGGCGGCTGCTTGCACGCCGTCGAAATCCCAAGCGGGGATCTCGCTCGTCAGGTTACGCAGCGCACCTTCGATATCCACGCCAGAAATGCCCACCTTCACCAGCAGTGGCGCGTCGTTGAGCGTGTCGTAGTGCAGCGTGGCCTTGAGGTTGGTGCCGCTAGCCTGTGTGCTGCCGCCGGCAAGCGCGGTGTCATTGCTGTAGAGCGTGCCGCGCTTGAAGGGGCGCGACACCTTCATGGCGAAGTAGATGTGGCGACCATTGGCCCATTGGTGCACCACGCGGCTGCCAACCAGGGTGTCGTTGCCGATCAGTTTCAGTTCGGCATCGGTGACCTTGGTCGGCGTCTTCGCGTCATCGTGGAAGCCGTGCGCGAAGTCGACCAGCAGATGCGCGTCACCCGGTTGCTGGAAGGTGTAGCGATGGATGCCCGCGCGCTCGGTGGTGGTCAGCTCAGCAAGTACGTGACTGTCGGTGAGCTGCACGCGGTAGTAACCCGGGCGCGCCTCTTCACCGGTGTAGTGCGAGCGGTAGCCCTTGACGCCGGTGCGATAGCCCTTGGGCTTCGGTCCGTTGCCCGCATGCACGCCGTCGTAGCGCGAGGTGTAGTTGACCCCGTCGTAGTCGCGGTCACCGGGCTGCAGGAGCACGGGGCCCATGGCCGGCACCACCAGCACGTCCAGCATGTCGCTGGCGCCGGTGCCGGACAGGTGGGTGTGCGAGAAGCCCATGATCGAGCCGTCGCCCTGGTGATAGCCGGAGCTGCTGTCCCACTGCCAGTTGTTGGTGTCGGGACCGAGCTGCACCATGCCGAAGGGCATCGTGGGGCCGGGGAAGGTGTGGCCGTGGCCACCGGTGCCGACGAACACGTCGACGTGGCGCGAGACACCATCGGCAAGCGCGGTCTTCTTGCCGGCGGCAGCAAAGGACGGCAGGGCATTGGCGGTGCTGCCCAGGACGGAAAGTGCGGCCATGCCTTGCAGGAAGCGGCGGCGCGTAACCATGGTCTGACTCCTTTGAAGCAAAACGGAGGCCGCCAATAGCGGCCGTAGAGATAACGAAACGGTGCTACGCCTTGCGCAGCACTTCCGGGTGACGATCAGCCAGATGCACGATCAGTTCGCCGAACAAGGTGTTGGCCCAGGCGAACCACGTGCGTGTGAATTTGGCGGGATCGTCCTGATCGAACGATTCGTGCATGAAGCCCGTGCCGGCGTGCGTGGTCTTCAGCCACGCCAGGCACTGGGCGATATCGCGTGTGTCGTCGCTGGTGAAGGCGCGCATCATGATCGACATGGGCCAGATCATGCGCAGCCCTTCGTGCGGGCCGCCCACACCCTCCGCCGCACGGCCTTTGAAGAAGTACGGATTGTGCGTGCTCCACACCTGGGCACGTGTGCGCAGGTAGCGTGCGTCGTTCTGCTCGCAGGCGTGGAGGTAGGGCAGGGCGAGCAAACTGGGTACGTTGGCGTCATCCATAAACAACTGGTTGCCGTAACCGTCCACCTCATAAGCCCAGTAGTCTCCCTGATCGCCGTGGATCACGCCGTGGGCTTCAACGGCGTGCTGAATCTCATCAGCCAGCGCCGCGCAGTCGGACGCGGTCGCGTCGTCACGGCGGATGGCGCGGAGCATCTCCGCGAGCTGCCGCAAGCTGGTGACGGCGAAGAGGTTGCCGGGAATGTTGAACGGGTAGACCGTGGCATCGTCCGACGGGCGGAACATCGCGTGGATCATGCCCACCGGGCGAGTCGGGTTGCCGTAGCCCTGCAGGAACTGCGACTCGGTCGGTATCGGCGAGCTGCGCTGGAAGTGATAGGGGCCTGGACCCTCCTTGCGCTGCTGTTCGCGGAACGTCTTGAGCACCGTGCCCATGGCGGCATGCCAGTCGTCATCGAAGGCCGTCGTGTCGCCCGTTGCCTTCCAGTACCCGTGCGCGAGGCGGATCGGATAGCACAGCGAATCGATCTCCCATTTGCGCTCGGCCACACCGGGTTTCATATCGGTGATGTCGTGCTGGGACCAATCGAGGTTGGACTTCGCGCCCGGATCGGGCATGAACGCATTGGCGTAAGGGTCGATGCTGATGCACACCGCGTGGCGATGGATCAGGCCACGAAACAGCCGCTGCAGCGCCTTGTCCTGCTTGGCGAGTTGCACGTACGGCCACACTTGCGCGGACGAGTCGCGCATCCACATGGCATCGATGTCGCCGGTGACGATGAAGGTATCGGGCTTGCCACGCAGCGTGCCGATTTCGACCGTGGTATCCAGCGTGTTCGGGAAACAGTTCTCGAACATCCATGCCAGTTCGGGGTCGCTGATCTTGGCCTTGGTCTGAGCGAGCAGCTTTTCCACGGCGGCGCTGGTGAACTTGCGCTTGCCGATGGGCGGGCGCTGGCTGACGAAGGCGCTTGCGCCGGTCGCTGCGAAGACCCCGTCGGAAAGCCATGCGGCAGCGGGCGCGAGCGCCATCCATTTCAGCAGATTGCGTCGGCTGGTCATCATCGCGTGCTCTCCGGTTTGACGGCATCGATCAGCGAGGTCAGCTTGAGTGCCGACTTGAGGGTATGCGGGTCAGCCTGGCTGTTGACGGTGATATCCACATGCTCGCCCGGCAGCAGGTCAAAGGCATTGTTGGAAAGGGTGGCGTCGACCTTGCCCAGGTCGATCCACACCCCACGGGCGAGTTGTTTTGCACTGATGCGCAGCACGGTGCCGTTGTCGTCCTTGATCCACTCGGCGCTCAGGCCGGGGTGCTTGGGCAGGTTCAGCGTCTTTGCCAGTCCAAAGTAGAGCAGGTGGTGCGCCACAACCTCGCCGTTCTCGATCACGTCGAACGAGGCGACGCTTTGCGTGGGCTTGGCGCCATGCAACAGCTCCGCATCGCTGAACTCGCCGACGGATGTGCTGCTGAGCGCGGCCGCTTCCACCGGCTCGCTCTTCTCGCTGAGCAACTTGCCGCCCATATCGTAGACGCGCGTGCGCAGCGTAGCGTTGAAGGGCGTGGTGCGGTCGGAGACCAGATGCAGCGTGGTGCGGCCATCGCGGCGGATCGGCACTACGTCCACCGGCGCATAGAAGCGTTTGGCGTGGAACTGCAGCGCCTTCCAGCGGCCGTAGTAATCGATACTCGACCAGGATGGCCCCGGCCATACGTCGTTGAGCTGCCAGTACAGCGAGCCCATGCTCTGCGGCCGCGCGCTGCGCAGGTGTTCGGCCGCGAGCTCGATGCCCTCGGCCTGCATCAGCTGGCTGAGGTAGACGAAGGAGGCGAAGTCCTTCGGCTCGCCATAGTTGGCGCGGATGTACAGCAGCAGGCGGTCGTTGCCGTTACCGTTGGCGAACTTCTGGTGCGCGCGCATCACCGGCGAGTTCGGCGTCATATCGGCCGGCGTGGCGAAGCTCTCGATGGTCGACATCACCGGGAAGGATTGCAGGCCGTATTCGGACTGGAAGCGCGGCGTGATATCGAGATAGTGGTCGATCGGTTCGGAACCCGACCACACCTTCCAGTAGTGGTAGTCGCCGTCATTCAGCACGTTGGCTTCGCCATCGAAATCCGTGCTGGGCGAGCTGGCCCAATAGGGCACGTCGGGGTCGTTGGCTTTCACCACCTCGCGTAGCGTGTGACCAAACAGCTCACGCATGCCGTTTTCGATGCGTTGGCGTTCGTCGGCGCTGATGGCCTTCTTGAAGTCGATGCGATCCGGCCAGGATTCCCAGCCGGTCTGCACTTCGTTGTTGCCACACCACAGCACGATGCTGGGGTGGTTGCGCAGGCGACGCACTTGTTCTTCGGCTTCGACACGCGTGTTGCCGAGGAACTCCTGGTCATACGGCGTAATTGCGCCGCCAAACATGAAGTCCTGCCAGATCATGATGCCCAGCTGATCGGCCAGGTCGTAGAAGGCGTCGCTCTGGTAGTAACCGCCGCCCCACATGCGCAGCATGTTCATGTTGGCATCGCGGGTGGAGGTGAGCAGCTGCTTCAGCTGTTCGGGCGTGGTGCGCTCGGGAAAACTGTCGGTCGGGATGAGATCCGCACCCTTGGCGAAGATCGGCACGCCGTTCACCACAAAAGCGAAGCCGCGGCCCCACTGGTCACGATCCCGACGCAGCTCGACACTGCGCAGGCCGGTGCTGCGATCCGCGCTGGCTAGGGTGTCGTTGCCGCGCTTCACTTCCATGTGGAAGCGATAGAGGTTCTGCTCACCGTAGCCGGCAGGCCACCAGCGTTCGGGTTTGGCGATGGCAAGCGGCACGCGCAGCGTGTTGTCGCCGGACTTGAGGGTGGCATCCTGGGCGATCTCGCCCTGGCTGCCATCCGGCGCGGTCCAGCTGACGGTGATGCGTGCGCGGCCCCCCTTGCCTGCTTGCAGCGAGACTTCCGCGGCAAGCTCGGCGTTGTCGGCGTCGACGTGCGGCTGGGCAATGTGGAAATCTTCCAGTCGCGCGTCGGTCCAGCTTTCCAGTTGCACCGGCTGCCAGATGCCCATCGTGACGAAGCGCGGGCCCCAATCCCAGCCGTACTGGTAATTGGCCTTGCGCACGTAGTTAGAGGTCTGCTTGCCCTTGGGTTCGTCGCCGAAAGCCGAGTCGAACTCGCCGGGCAGGGCATATGGCTGCATCAGCAGCCACGGCTGCAGTTTCGCGATGGGCGAATGCAGTCGCACCGTGAGCGTGTTGCTGCCAGCGTGCAGGACGCCTTTCACCGGCAGACGCCAGCGGCGGAACATGTTGCCGGTCTTCAGCAGTGGTTTGTCGTTGAGGCTGATGTCGGCAAAGGTGTCCACGCCATCGAATACCAGGTCGACGTGGTCCTGCTTCAGCGTGGCCGCATCGACATTGAAGACCAACTGGTAATCCCAGTCGGCCAGGCCGATCCATTGCTGCTGTGCTTCGTTATCGCGGTAGAACGGGTCGCCGATGTTGCCCGTGGTCAGCAGATCGGTCTGCACGCTGCCGGGCACTCGGGCCGGGGTCCAGGTCGTCTGGTCAGGGTGCTGGGCGACCAGCGTGGAGTCGGGCGCCAGACGGAACTGCCAACCGTCGTTGAGCGGCGTCACGGTGGTGGCGCCCAGCGTGGACGCGTGTGCGAACGCGAAGGCGGCCAGCAGGCCAACGGAAAGACGTGTCAGGGAAGACAAGGCAAGGCGCTCCGCTTCTTGCTGAAAGGTCTCTTATCGCACAGGACAAGAGAGTGGACATGGGCCCCAAAAAAAACGGGCGCCACGAGAGCGCCCGGAAGTGGGGGGTCTTACAACTTGAATCCGAGGTTGACTGTGTACGTGCGGCCGTTCTTGTAGGCGTTCAGTGGCTCAGCCGGTGTGTTGTCGTAGACGTAGTAAGTGGAGTCGAGCAGGTTGGTGGCATCCAGCGAAACGCGCATATGGTCGTTGATCTGGTAACCGAGCGACGCATCCAGTTCGCGGAAAATGCCGGTGATCTGCGAGGACTGCAGCTGTGCAATCTGCGTGAAGTAGTGCGAGCGCCAGCTATAGGTGACACGCGCGCTCCACGGGCCGTTCTCGAAGTACGGCGTGAGGTTGAACGCGTTCTTTGAGTTGTACGGCAGCGGGAACCCATTGCTGGTGTCCGCATCGGACAAGGTGTAGTTCGCCAGCAAGCCGAAACCGTAGGCAAAGTTGCCCTGATAGGTCAGCGACAGACCCTTCACCTTGGCGACGCCGGCATTCACCGGGATCTCCATCTGATACACGTCGTCCTGCTGGTCGGTGACGTTGTAGTGCGTCTGCGGCACGTTGGTGTTGAGGATGTAGCCGGAGATGCGGCGGAAGAAGAACTCTGCCGACAGCAGGCTGTTCTCCGCGAAGTACCACTCGGCGGTCGCGTCGTAGTTGGTCGACTTGTACGGCTTCAGGTCGGTGTTGCCGCCGGAACCGGTAAGGGTGCGGTCGTCCAGCGCGACGTACGGCGTCATTTCCTGGAAGCGCGGGCGTGCAATGGTCTTGGCGGCGGCAAAGCGCAGCGTGACATCTTCAATGGGGTCATACGCAATGTTGAACGACGGCAGCCATTCGCCATAGCTGCTGCGCTTGTCCACGGGCGCGTATTGGTTATTGCCGATAAAGTTGTAGCCAGTCACGGTATCGCGCGTGTGGAAATAGCGCATGCCGAAATTGCCGCGGTAGTTGGTGCCCGCGAAATCAGCCTGCCAGTAGAACGCGCGGTTCTGCTCCTGGATGCTGTAGGTGGCCTTCGGGTCCATCGGTGCATTGCTATAGAGCGACTCGACGTAGCTCTTCAGGCCGCCGCGGCTGATCTGCGTCCAGTTGCTCATGCTCGCGGTGGGGTCGAGGCCGTCGAGGTAACCGCCGGGCGTGCCGCCGCCATTGAGGTCAGCCAGCGATACGCCAGAGCCGTCCTGTGTGGGGATGGTGGCCTGGTAGCCGGTCTGCCCGTTGTAGTGGTTGCTCGCCTTGATACCAAACTCGATTTCGTTCAACGGGCCCCAGCTGAGGTCGTGGTTGAAGTCGGCCTGGAAGTAACGCTCCTTGTCGTAGCTCGGCGCGTAGCTGAAGCCGGCGCCGTGGGCCAGCATGTCGCTCGGGTCGTTGGAGGCGTTGTAGTTGATCTGCGGGTTCTGGCCGTTGAGGTTCCAGTTGTAGCCGCCGTAACCACGGAACTGCACGTTGTAGATGCCCTGCGAACCGCCGGTGGAGCTGGTGTAGCCCAACTGGCTGGACGCGTTCCAGCCGTCGCCGTGCCAGTCGGCGCGCAGTTGTGCGGTGCCGGTGTTCACCTTGGAGAAGCGCTCATAGCCGTCCAGATAGGTCGGCGCGCCCGCGCCGTACGAGCCGCTGGTGGCCACGCCGTTGGAGAAGTTCATGGCCGTCGCGTCAGGCGCGCTGCCGGACCAGTCGCCGTAGCGGCTCTGGTTGAAGTTGTTGAACTTCTCGGTGACGTAGAGGCCGGTGAAGTTCAGCTCGAACGCTTCATTCGGCTTCCACTGGACGTCCGTGGACACGCCATCACGCTTGCGTTCCTGTTTGAACAGCGCAGTGTTGATGGCGGTCGGGTACACGCCCGTCTGGCCCGGCGGCACCACGCCCGGTGCGAACTGGTGGTTCGGGTCGGTGTCGGTCGGGTCGTTAGCGCGCTGGTAGCCGAAGATTTCGGTGCCTTCGCGCTGGATGATGCGGTCGGAATGCATCACCGAACCCAGGACGCCAAACGTGCTGTCGTTATTCTTCCAGCTATACAGCAGCGAGCCCTGCGGCTCGCCCTTGTCGGCGCGGTCGTTGTACTGGTAGCCCAGCGTCCCGGTCAGCGTATTGGCTTTCAGGTCCAACGGGCGGCGTGTGTTGATGATCACCGTGCCGCCGATCGAGCCTTCGTCGATGCGCGCCTGCGGGGTCTTGTAGACCTCCGCCGTGCCGATGATTTCGGACGTGAGCAGGCTGTAGTCGAACGAGCGGCTGTCCGGGTTGTTCGGATCGGACGTCCAATTGGTGGATGCCAGCGTCTGGCCATTGAGCAACAACCGGTTCAATGCCGGGTCGGTGCCGAGAATGCTGACCTTGTCACCTTCGCCGAAATTGCGGTCCACGCTGATGCCGGGCAGGTGCGAGAGCGATTCGGCCACGTTGGTGTCCGGGAACTTGCCCACGTCCTCGGCCGAGATCGCATCGACGATGGAGTCGGAGTTGCGCTTGAGGTCCAGCGACTTCTGCAGGCTGGCGCGGATGCCGGTCACGGTCACGCCTTCCAGCTGCTTGGCCTTGGTCGGGTCCGTCGGATTGGACTGACCGTTGCTCGTCGGCTGGGTGGTGCCATTCTGCGCCGCGCCCTGGGTGCTGGCGGCGTCCTGTGCCATGGCCGTTACGCTGGCGAACAATGCGCTGGCCAGGCTCATCCAAAGTGCGGTCTTTCGATACGTCACACCTATCTCCCTGCAACGCCAAAGCGCTGAGCGGACTGGGGAAGACGCGTGGGGGCGCGTATCCCGGATTGTTCGGGGCGAACTTGCCTGCACCACCTTGCGGCGGTGATCCAGACGGTTCGTATGAATGGGGCAATGGGGCCGGCGAGGGGGCCGGTCGCTGCGGCCGTTGATGTTGCTGCCGGTGAGGCGAGCGGTCGCCGTGCTTGGCGAGTTCGCCTTTCCCGGTGTCACACGACTCAGAACCCCTCGCCGCACCGCCGGCTACGTGTGGAGGTCACCGACGACGAGACCATTCTTGAAGTCCGCTGATAATGTTGTCAACAAAAAATTTCACTCGATCTAAAGACAAAATTAGTGTCCCAAGGTATTGATTTTTCAAGGTGGATGGGTAGGGCTAAATATTGCGCTGCAATATAGGAACAGGCCGGCTTGAATCGATCTAAGTGATGGTGTCGAGCGCTCATGCTGGCCCACCCTCTGCGGGCTAAGGCCGGGCCTATGTTTGGCGGCGGTCGGGTCATCCCGTACTGCTGATGATCCGCTCGCGCGGGCTTTTGTTGCGATGCATCGCAAATCGCTGCGATCGGGCGTCCATAGGGCCTGCCACCGCTGAAATCTGGCCGGATAACCTTGCGTTCTACGGCATGATCCGGGCCGCCGTGCCCTCGGGAACTCGGTGAGCGGCGGCGCATCCTTTTACGGCATCTATACGAAGCACCGAGCGCCAGATACCCCGACTTTATGGCCGGCCGGCACAGAATGGCCGCATGAAATGGAGGGACACCCACGGACGTCGGCGCAAGCAGGCGGCGACTTGCCTGCATAAACCCAGTGCCGCGGCGCGCGCGCGCCCGTTAAACAAGCCGTGATGATGGCTCCTGAGGTATCCGCCCATAGCAACTGGCGGCCGGACAGGCATGCGGCTGGCGTGGAAAGCTTGCGCGGACTCTTGATGGCATTGCTGGCGTGCGGCATCGCCACCGTGCTTGCCGAACTCCTGGTGCGGGTGTTCGACATCTCCAACGTTGTTGCCTTGTTCCTGTTCACCGTGGTGTTGGTCGCCTTGCGTTGGGGCAAGCTGGCGGGCAGCGTGGCCGCACTCGTCGGCGTGACCTCCTTCGACTTTTTCTTTGTACCGCCGGTGTTCGCGTTTCGTCTTTCCGACGCGCAGTACCTGTTTACCTTTGTGCTCACCCTGGTGATTGCACTGGTCATCGGCCAGCTGGTGGCGCGCATACGGGCGGAAGCCGCGTCCGCGGTGGCGGGCGAACGGCGGGCCGTTGCGCTGGCGGAGGTGGCGCGTGATCTCTCCGCCACCTCAAGTGTGAGGCAGATCGACAGCGTATGTAGCCACCGCATTGCTCCCTTGTTCGGCGCGGCGGGTGTGCTGCTGCAACCGGATGCGCAAGGCCGAATGGCCAACGTCGAAGGCGCCATCGTGTCCGCGCCATCCGTGGGTGGCGTGATGCATTACGTCCCGTTGATCTCACCGACGCATGCGCGCGGCGTGCTGGCTTTTCGCCGCGACGCGGCATGGACGTTGCGCGAAGACGATCAGCGGTTGCTGGAATCCTGTTGCGCCCTGGTCGCGCAGGCGCTGGATCGCGTTCATTTCACCGATGAAGCCCGCGACACGCTGGTCCGTATGGAAGGCGAGCGCTTCCGGCATACCTTGCTCGCAGCGGTGTCGCACGATCTGAAAACACCGCTAACCGCCATACGCGGATTGGCGGAAGCGCTGGAGCTTGGCAATGCTTCATCGCCTGCCGAAGGACGCGACATGGCGCGCGCCATCCATCGTCAAGCAGATGCCATGCATCGCCAGGTCAGCAATCTGCTTGATCTGGCCAGGATGCAGGATGAAGGTACGCATCTGGAATTGGATTGGCACGATGCCGGCGAGGTGATCGGTAGCGCCCTGGCCGCCATGGATGTAGTGCTAGGTCATCGGTCTGTGTACATCGAATGGCCGCCGGGCTTGCCGCTGGTGCGCATGGACGCACGTCTATTCGAGCACGTCATCGTCAACCTGCTGGACAACGCCGCCAAGCACACGCCCGCCTCGGCATCGATATGGATTCGTGCGCATAAGGGCGAAAACCACTTGATGATCGACGTGGAAGACGATGGACCGGGTTTGCCGCTCGATGTTGCCCGACACATCCCTACGGCTACATGCACACGCAACGCGCCGGGCACGGGCTTGGGGCTCGCCTTGTGCCATAGCATCGTGCAGGCCCACGGCGGATCCATGGATGTGCTCGGCGGCGAATCGCGTGGCGTGTGCTTCCGAGTGAGCTTGCCCATCGCAGACATGCCCGAACTGGAGCACGAAGCCCTATGAATCGCCCTCGCGTCCTGATTGTCGAAGACGAATCGGACATTCGCCGCTTTGTGCGCTTGTCGCTGGAACGCGAAGGCATGCAGGTGTTCGAGGCAGGGAATGCCTGCGATGCGCGCATTGACTCCGCGTCGCGGCAACCGCAGTTGCTGATCGTCGACCTTGGCCTTCCCGATGCGGATGGCAAGACGCTTATACGTGAGGTGCGCCGCTGGTCCAGCGCACCCGTGATCGTTCTGTCCGCACGCGAGCACGAGCAGGAAAAAGTGGAAGCACTCGAAGCTGGGGCGGACGATTATCTGGTGAAACCCTTCGGCGTACCCGAACTGCTCGCGCGTGCCAGGGCGCAGCTTCGGCGTGCCAGCATGGTGTCTTCCGGCCCCGAGTCCTCCGTCGTGTGCTTTGGCGATGTGCGGGTCGATCTGGCCACGCACGAAGTCCTTCGCCACGATGAGCAGATCCACCTTACCCCCATCGAGTTCCGCCTCTTGGCAGCGCTGGTGCGCGGGCAGGGCAAGGTCATGACCTATCGCCAGCTGCTGTTGGACGTGTGGGGCCCTGGCTATGCGGATCGCGCCCATTACGTGCGTGTCTACATGACCAACCTGCGCCAGAAGCTGGAAGCGCATCCACCCCGGCCGCGCCATCTGCTCACCGAGCTGCAGGTGGGCTATCGACTGGCCGGGGTGGTGCGGGAGTGTGCCCAGTCCGTCGCTCAGAACACGAACTTCAGCGCGGCTACGGCGTGAGAGCCGTAAATGCTGCCCGAGTCATGCGCGTTGGTATCCCAGTAGCGCAGGTCCAGCGACAGGTTGTCATGGATCATCCACGTGACGCCGGCATTCCATGTGTTGTAGCTGAAATCCGCGCGTGAGCCGTCATCGCGCATCACGGAAGCACCGATCGTTTGCCGCCCCATCGCGACGGAAACTGTCCAGGCAGGATTGATGGTGTACGCGACATTGCCTTCCGCATACACGGCATGGCGGGCGATGCCAGGGAAGTTCGGTGAGTAGTACACCGCCGCGCCCAATGTCACTGGACCGAAGGCGTGGCTTCCCCGCAGATAGGTTTCGGCATACGACTCGGTCATATCCTTGGGTTGGTGCAGATAGCCGTAGTGGATGTAGCCGAGATCGAGATTGATACCCGCGAATGTGGGGCGCCATCCACCGTAGAGGTCGATCTCCTGCCGAGTACGGGTGTCGCCGGACGGGCTGATGTCCACGTTGGATGTCCACACGCCCGCATAGAAAGCGCCCTTGGCGGTGACGTCCATGCCTGCAAAGCCCGATGGGCGTTGGTTGGTCTGGCTGATGCCGCGAAAGATGTAGTCGGATTGTGCGCCCGCGTTGAATGCGACCTGCCAAGTGTCCGGCGCAGGCTGTGAAGGAATGGCGGGCGGGGTGCCGCCATCTGCCGGGCCGTTGGCGGCGATGTCTTGCGCATGTAACAGGCTGGAGGCCCCTGCCATGACGGAAACGATGCTAAAGCTCAGTCTTCTTTTCATGTCCTGCGTCCGCGTGAAGGCACGTCCGGAAGCTGTCCGAGTGCCGAAATTCACGAGATATGCTAGGGATGGGAATACAAAAACGACGCTGGATTTCAGCGTTTCCTATCAAGGCGGCATCAACGTCTGCACACGGCATTCGCGGTGGTGTTGAAGGGACCGAATGACGTTGGCGAGCTCCACGTTTCATCGAACCGTCACAACCGGACCCTAGGCTCCTTAGCTGACGTAGAGCCGTAGCCTTCCTCGGCAATCACGGTCGAAGGAGGCAGGGTGCGCGAAAAGCATGGGGCGTGGTCGGCGCTGTTCGCCGAGAAAGGCGCGATGCTGAGCAAGTATTTTCTGCGGCGTGTGGCGCACCGCTGGGACGCACAGGATCTGGTGCAAGAGGTCTACCTGCGCCTGTTGCGCATCGAGCCTGACGACGCGGCCAACATTCGCAGCCCCGAGGCTTATCTGTTCACGGTGGCCGCGAACCTAGTGAAGGAGCATGCGGTGCTGCGTCAGCAGCAGCCCCTGGGCAGCGACGAGCTGGAGCAGGTGGTGGAGCAGCTCGCGGCGCCCGCCAATCCTGAAGCGGATATGGATAGCCGGCTGCGGCAGGAGCGGCTCGGTGCGCTGATCGACCGGCTTTCGCCCAAGTGCAAGGCCGTGCTCGTCATGCACTATCGCGATGAGATGTCGTATCGCGAGATCGCCGAGCGCATGTCCATCTCGACGAATATGGTGAAGAAGTACATCGTCAAAGGCTTGGCAGCATGCCGGCAAAGGATGGCCGACTATGAGTGACTCCACACAGTTCGACGCCGCACGGCAGGCGCGGCGCATCACCGAACAGGCGGTGTCCTGGTACATCGAGCAACAGGAGCCGTTGACTGAGCGCCAACGGGTTGCTTTCCTCCATTGGCTGCGGGCCTCGCCGCGTCACGTGGCGGAGTATTTCGCGGTGGCGCAGATGCACGGCGACCTTAAGGCTGCGGCTTCTTTGCAGGCACTGACCAGCGATGCGCTGGTGGAACAGGCCGCTCGTGACAACCCGGTGATCATGTTCCCGGGCATGGGTGGCGTCATGCGGAAGCCGGATGAGCCGCGTACCGGACGCGTGCGACGCGTGGTCATGGCGATGGCCGGGCTGGCCGCCGCCGTGATCATGGCGTGGCTCGGCGTTGGCTACTGGCGCTCGACCGATGGTCGAGTCCAGCAGAGCTACGCCGGTGACGCATCCGTACGTTCGGTGACCCTGCCTGACGGTACGCTGGTCCAGTTGGATCGCGACAGCCTCATCGATGTGCATTTCGATGGACGCCTGCGCCGGATCGAAGTGGTGCGCGGCAACGCCTTGTTCGATGTGGGCAAGGATACGAAGCGGCCGATGCTGGTCAGTGTGGGCGGTCACGTGCTGCAGGACATCGGTACCGTATTCGACGTGAGGCGGGAGAGCAGCGGCGATACGCTGACGGTCATCAGCGGCCGCGTGCGCGTGCTCAATGTGCCGGATACGTCGCTCAAGGGCGTTGATGTCACCTCGCTCGGCAGTGACGCTGTGGCGGATCTCACGGCGGGTCAACAGATCTCGCTCGGCAAGGCCGAGATCGGCGCGAAGCGGCCGGCACAGATCGCGCAAGTCACCGCATGGCTGCCGGCGGATATCCGTTTCCAGCACGAAACCATCGGCAATGTGGCGAGGCGTTTCAACGCTTACACGATCAAGCCGCTGGTGATAGAGAACGAGCACATTGCCAGCGAACGCATCAGCGGCATCTTCCATGCGAACAACCCGCAGGCTTTTGCTGCCTATCTGGCGACGCTGCCGGACGTGCGCGTTATCGAAGAGAGCGACCGCGTGCGCATCGTGGCTTCAAATCAAACTGAAACGAAAGCCAGCCGTCTGTAAGAAAAATTTCATGCAATCAGAGGTACCCGGTTTCGTGTCGGGCGGCTCTTGAAGGGTATGGGCTGGCGAAAACCTTTGTCGCCAGCCGTCGACTAACCCACTCAAGGCTTCTTTCAAGATGCGACATCGTTTGGCTTTCCATATTGCGCTGGCGCTTGGCGTCAGTCTTCCTCTGGCGGTTTTCGCCCAAGCCGGTGCTCCGCATACGACGGCCATTGCGCCGATGCCGCTGGCCAAGGCATTGGAAAGCTTCTCGCACGAAGCGGGCATGCAGATCGTCTACGGATCGGATATCGCCGATACCGTGCGCAGCCCCGGCGCCGACGCTGGTCTTGCGCCGGAACAGCAATTGCGCCAGCTGCTGGCGGGCACGGGCCTCACGTACCGCTTCGTCACACCGAACACGGTGTCGATTATCCCGGGAAACGTGGCAGCCAATGCGGGCAATCCGGCCTCCGCTGCGGTGACGACGGCCGGTAATGCAGGAGCTAATCCGGTCAGTGACACCGCTGCGGCATCCGGTGGCAACAAGAGTGCGAAGGATCTCGATCAGGTGGTGGTGACGGCGCGTTCCGGTGTGGACGAGCGCACCAAGGCGCAGACCAGCTACTCCATCACTACCATCGACGAAGATCGCCTGCGCATGCAGAACCCCACCAGCGTCACCGAGGCGATGAAGTCGGTGCCGGGCTTCTGGGTGGAGGCATCCGGTGGTGAAGCAAGTGGCAACATCCGCGCGCGCGGCATTCCGGTGGATGGCTTTGGATCGGTGAACCTGCTGGAAGACGGTATTCCTGTGCAGCACGATCCGGCGCTCGGCTATCTCAATGCCGATCAGGCCTTTCGCCTGGATGAAACCATTGATCACATCGAAGTGGTACGCGGTGGTCCGTCGTCCATCTTCTATTCGAACGCGCCAGCTGGCGCGATCAACTTCATTCCGCGCCAGGTGGGTGAATCCGCCGAAGGCCTGGTGAAGTACACCGTGGGCAACTACGGACTCAATCGCCTCGACTTCTGGTACGGCACGCCCGTGGGTGACGGCTGGAAGCTGAGTGCTGGTGGCTTTTATCGTCAGGACAACGGCATTCGCAGCCCAGGCTTCACCAACGATCAGGGTGGCCAGCTGCGGGCCTCGCTTTCCAAGCAGTTCGAAAATGGCAGCATCAGCTTCGACGTGAAGCACATGGACGACAAGGTCGCGCTGGACCTGGGTATCCCCATGTATCGCAATGCCAACGGCGAACTGGAAGCTGTGCCGGGCTTCAATGGCAACTACGGCACGCTGGCTGGACCGGAGACCGAACATATCCAGATGATTCAGGGTAACGGCAGCCTGTATAACTTCGACAACTCGCTGGGTACGCAAGTCAAGCGCACCCAGTTCACGGTGAAGTTC
The DNA here is from genome assembly GCF_016428905.1 of Dyella sp. ASV24. Lineage (GTDB taxonomy): Bacteria > Pseudomonadota > Gammaproteobacteria > Xanthomonadales > Rhodanobacteraceae > Dyella. The sequence goes on from NZ_JAELTQ010000086.1 coordinate 18,319, forward strand.
GACTACAACCTGGGTGATGGCTGGAAGATCGCGGAGAACCTGCGCTACAGCGATACCGATACGCAGCGCAATGGCGTGTATCCGAACGCCGTGCAAACGACCAGCGGCTTCTTGACTACAGCGCAGACCCAGCTTGCCAAGTACTACCCGAATGCCGCGGGCATGCAATTGCGATACGTGGATAACGGTCAGGCTTACAACGCCAGCCCTAACAACGGTCTGGTCGTGACGGGTGGCTTGCGTGGCATCACCATGCCTATGAACGAGTTCACCAGCGATACGCGGCTGCTGCGCAAGTTCGAGTTTGGCGACCAGACGCATGACGTGACGTTTGGCTATTACTACGCGCACTTCAACCAGAGCTTCGATCGTTACTCGTCAACGGCTATCCTCACGGCGACGGACAATGCGCGCCTGCTTGACGTAGTCGCCGTGGACGCGAGCGGTAATGCACTTGGCAAGCTGACCAACGGCGGCATCTATGGCTACGGCTATGAGTGGGCGCACGCCAGCGGCACATCCAACACCAACGCGTTCTATGCCTCGGACGAGTGGCAGGTCAACGACAAGCTTCGCATCGATGGTGGCGCCCGCTGGGAGCGCGTGAACACCACAGGCTGGACCGAGCTGTCGCAGAACGTGAACCTGGGTACGCCGCCGACCAGCAACATCCTCACTGGCAGCGGCCAGTATGTGAACTATGACCACAGCTTCAACAAGCTGGGTTGGACCTTGGGCGCGAACTATCAGTTCAGCGATCACCAGGGTGTGTTCGCGCGCTACACGTCTACGTTCCGCCTGCCGAACCTGAGCTCGTATATCACCACGCCGACCGCTACGCCGATCACGCAGACCATGATCCTGCCGGAGATGGGATACAAGTACAGCAACCGTTACATGGATGCGTACGCCACGTTGTTCTACACCAAGTACAACAACGTCAGTTTCAGCAACTATGTGTTCAACCCGAACACCGGTGTGTCCACGCCGCAAACGGGCTACGCGAACACCGAGACCTACGGCCTGGAGCTGGAGGGTACGTTCTACCCATCCAAGTGGTTCGACGTGCAGTACACGGCGACCGTGCAGGATCCGAAGTACAAGGGGCTCAGCTACACCACCGTCACGGCGGGTGCGCCGGTGCTGCTCAACTACGATGACAATCAGCTCATTCGCGTGCCGAAGAACAGCTTCCGTATCGTTCCCGGTGTGAATCTGCTGGACGACAAGCTGCGCTTGCAGATGTCGTACGAGTACGAGGGGCGGCGTTACGTGGATACGGCCAACTCGGTGGTGCTGCCGCAGTACCACACGATCGGTTTGAGCGCGCGCTATCAGATGACGCCAGAGCTGTCGTTCTTCTTCTATGCCGACAACCTCAACAATTCGCTGGGCCTGACCGAAGGCAATCCGCGCGCCGGCGAGCTGGCGAGCAGTGACGCAACCAAGAGCGTGTTCATCGCGCGTCCGTTGCTGGGTCGCTCATTCCGTGCCTCGGTGATGTACCGTTTCTGATGGTGTTTGACGCCTCACGTGTCGCACCGCATGGCGGCGCGTGGGGCGGTTTCCTAAAAGGACCATGCCATGAGTGAACATTCTCGCTATCCCTATCGTTTTCTTGGCCTGGTCGCGCTTTGGCTGATGATCCTTGGCGTGGCTTTTGCCACCGAGGGCTCCCCGGATGTGGTGCTCCACGGCGCGCTGCAAGGCAGCGACAATCACACCTATCGCGAAGTGCCTTTCGACGTGCCGGCCGGCGTCAACCGCATTACGGTGCAGTTCGAGTACAGCGGGCGCGATGAGCACACCACCATCGACCTCGGACTGGAAGATCCCACCGGCTTTCACGGCCAACAAGGCCTGCGTGGTTGGACGGGCGGCAGCAAACAGCTGTTCACGGTGGGGGCCCTGGATGCCACGCCTTCGTTCGCGCCGGGTCCGATCCAGCCGGGGCGATGGAATCTGCTGTTGGGCATTCCCAATATCCGCGCACCGTCGAAGGCGGAGTTCACGGCAAAGATCTGGTTCGGACATCCGGGCGACCCGGCCTGGTTGCCGGCGGTACTCAATGCGCCGTTGCGCAAGGGGCCGGGCTGGTATCGCGGCGATCTGCACATGCATGGCGCACACAGCGACGGCAGCTGCCCAACCTACAGTGGGGAAGGGCGGGCACCGTGCCCGCTGGTGTTCACCGTGCAAGACGCTGCGAGCCGAGGCCTGGATTTCATCGCACTGAGCGATCACAACACGGTGTCTCAGGCCAACGATATCCGCGAACTGCAACCGTATTACGACCACCTTTTGCTGATCCCTGCACGGGAGATCACCACGTTCTCCGGGCACGCCAATCTTTTCGGTACCACCGAGCCCCTGGACTTTCGCATCGGCAGCAAGGCCGTGCCGGATTGGAACGCCATACTGAATCAGGCTGCGGATCTGCATGGCCTGCTTTCCATCAACCATCCGATCCGACCGAATGACGAGACCTGCATGGGCTGTGGATGGACACCTGCAAAGCCCGTCGACATGCATCGGGTGCAGGCCATTGAGGCAGTGAATGGCATGGATGCACTCAGCCCGACCTATACGGGCATTCCCTTCTGGCAGGATCAGTTGAACCAGCGCTTCCACCTCACGGCCATCGGCGGCAGCGACAACCACAACGCGAAAGTGGCGTTGCCCATGCCCGGTGGAAGCACGGCGATTGGTCTGCCGACGACGGTGGTACATGCCAGCGAGCTGTCGATGAAGGCGATCCTCGACGCGATTCGGGCGGGTCATGTCTTCATCGATGTGCAGGGCAGTCGCGATCGGCTTTTCGACATGGTTGCAAGCGCCGGCGGTCAGTCCGCGGGCATGGGTGATTCGCTGAGCGCTCCTGCGGCAAGTTCCGTTCGCGTCACCATGAACGCCACCGCATTGAACAAGGCGCACGCGGAGATCGTCGTGGATGGGCGATCCTTTCAGCCGAAGGAGAATCTGGCCATTCAAGCCGCTCAGCAAGAGCTGTCGTTTGACTGGCCTAGCGACGGCAAGCGTCATTGGCTTCGCGCCGATGTACGGGGGGCTGATGGCGCATTGCTGATCGTTGGTAATCCGGTCTATATCAACTGAGCCGCCGCCTACAGGTGCACGCGTTGAGAGCAGATCCTAGCGCCGCTCTTGTATTTAATGGAGGCCGCCTTGGTTAGGTAGAACTACGGAGGCAGCGCCGCTCCGGCTTGGCTCAAACTTGTGCCGATCACTTTCGATCTTCATGAAGCTATGAGGCCAAACCTATGAATCGCGTCGCATCCGCTCTCGCCATGAGTGCCTTTGTGTTGGGATCTGCCACCGGTGTATTTGCGCAAGAGGCGTCGAAGTCCGGCACTGTTCCCGTGACAGCGGAAAACTTCCCTCGTGCCGAGACGGATCTGTACTTTGCTGGCCTTGCCGCAAAGAAGGGTGCTTTCGGCAAGTTCTCGCATGATCGCGTGCCGCCGTCGATCGATGCGCAGACCGTGGTCCGCTTGAATCGCGACACGCTCTATTCCGCCCTGGTGCTTGATCTGGCAGCGGGCCCGGCCACCATTACGCTACCTGATGCGGGCAAGCGCTTCATGTCGATGCAGGTGGTCAACGAAGACGAGTACACGCCGGAAGTCGTCTACGGTGCTGGTACCTATACCTTGACGCAGGACAAGGTGGGCACGCGCTATGCCATTGTCGCTGTCCGCACGCTGGTCGACTTGACCAATCCCAAGGACATCGAAGAGGTGCACGCACTGCAGGACGCTATCAAGCTGAGTCAACCGGGAGGCCCGGGCAAGCTGGAGTTGCCGCACTGGGATCCGGTAAGCCAGAACAAGGTGAGGTCGGCACTGTTGGTGCTGGCCGCGACGCTGCCGGACACCCGCCGGTCGTTCGGGACCAAGGAGCAGGTGGATCCGGTGCGTTTCCTCGTACAGTCCGCAGCGGCCTGGGGTGGTAATCCCGACAAGGACGCCATGTATCTCAACATCGTTCCACCGAAGAACGATGGCAAGACGGTGTACAAGCTGACCGCGAAAGATGTTCCGGTCGACGGCTTCTGGTCTGTCAGCGTCTACAACGCCAAGGGCTATTTTCAGAAGAACGCTGCCGACATGTACACCTTGAACAACGTGGTCGCAAAGAAGGACGGCGACGGCTCGGTGACCATCCAGTTCGGTGGCTGCGACGGCAAGATCCCCAACTGCATTCCAACCATGTCGGGCTGGAACTACCTGGTTCGCTTGTATCGTCCCCGCGCGGCCGTGTTGGACGGCTCGTACAAGTTCCCGGACGCGCAGCCCGTCGGCAAGTAAGCGAGGATGCGAGTCATGAGAAGTCATCTTCTTTCGGTTGCTCTTCTTGCCTCGCTGACCCTCGTGCCATCAATGTCGTGGTGCGCCGAAGCCCATAGTGGCCAGGCGCCCACGGACATTGAGCAACGCACGGTGCAGCGACGTGCTGTCGAGGCGGTGATATGGGGTATGCCCGCGGTCAACTTTCAGTTGATGCAAGATGCCTTCGAGAAAGTGCAGGGCGGTCCGAATCACGTCGCTTACTGGTCGAAACCGGTCAATTGGAAAGACCAGACGCTTACCCCCAATCCAGACACCGTCTATTTCACGCCGTACTACGACACGAGAAACGGACCGGTCGTGCTGGAAATTCCTCCTGCCGAGGAAGGCGCATCCATCACAGGTAGCATTGATGATGGTTGGCAGAACGCCCTGGAAGACGTTGGCCCTGCTGGCGTCGATAAGGGCAAGGGTGGAAAGTATCTGATCCTTCCACCCGGCTATAAGGACAAGGTGCCGGTTGGATACATCCCCCTTCCGTCGGATACCTATCGCGGCTTCGCGCTCCTGCGCTCCAACCTCAAGAGCGGCAGCGACGCCGAAATTGCCAAGGCCGTGGCGTACGGTAAGCGCATCAAGTTCTATCTGCTGTCCGCGGCCAACACGGCGGGAGGGCCGAAGACCACCTTTGTGGACGCGTATGACCAATCGTTTGACGCGACCATCCCCTACGATTCCCGTTACTTTGACGCGTTGAATCGCTTCGTGCAGATCGAGCCTTGGCTCACGCGCGACAAGGTGATGATCGATGTGCTCAAGTCACTGGGTATTGAGAAGGGCAAGCCGTTCAACCCCTCGGACGAAACCAGGAAGGTATTTGACACGGCGGCGCTGGAGACCAAGGCAACCGTCGCGCTTTGGCTTGAGCAGGCACTCGAGCCGCCGTTCTTCGAGAACACCCATTGGGCTCTTCCCGCCAAGAAGGATATGGTGGAAGGCATGGGCACCTTCTTCGGTGATCCCAATAGCTATGCTGTGGACGGCCGGGCGGTGGCGTATTCCATTGCTTACTTCAGCTCCAAGCATCTGGGTGCCGGGCAGTTCTATCTGTTGTCCATCAAGGACGCACACGGTAATCGCATGATGGGAGGAAAGAACTACCGCCTGCACGTGCCCGCCAACGTGCCCGTCAAGCTGTACTGGTCGGTTACGGCCTACGATGGTGAAACGCATGCGCTTATCCGCAACATGGGTTGGCCGAGTCGTGGGTCGAATACACCGGGTCTTCAAAAGAATGCGGATGGCTCGGTCGACATCTATTTCGGCTCTGCTGCACC
>NZ_JAELTQ010000627.1 GCF_016428905.1 Dyella sp. ASV24
GATTCTCGAGGGAGCCGTACTCTGCCTCGAGCAACTCAGCCATCGGCGAATCCCCTCGCCGAGCGCCGACGCTTAAACCCCGTCCGATGATCGTCCCCGTGGCGCATCGGCACACGGGTCGATGCGCCACACCTCCGGGCGATCACGGACGGGGCACATGGCATTCCCTGACACGGATCACACGCTGATCCGCCGAACGGCTGCGCCTTGAAGGAGGCCCCCATGTCTTCCACCACCCCCGACT
>NZ_JAELTQ010000628.1 GCF_016428905.1 Dyella sp. ASV24
CCCCCCCCCCCCCCCCCCCCCCCCCCCCCCCCCCCCCCCCCCCCCCCCCCCCCCCCCCCCCCCCCCCCCCCCCCCCCCCCCCCCCCCCCCCCCCCCCCCCCCCCCCCCGCCCCCCCCCCCCCCCCCCCCCCCCCCCCCCCCCCCCCCCCCCCCCCCCCCCCCCCCCCCCCCCCCCCCCCCCCCCCCCCCCCCCCCCCCCCCCCCCCCCCCCCCCCCCCCCCCCCCCCCCCCCCCCC
>NZ_JAELTQ010000629.1 GCF_016428905.1 Dyella sp. ASV24
CGGGTGCGGTGCTGAACTGGGGTGCTGGCGTCGCATCCACCTTGGTGGACGTCGCCCTGTCTCTTATACACATCTGACGCTGCCGACGAAGCTGGAATGGTGGTGGTGTGGGGGGGGGGGGGGGGGGGGAGGGGGGGGGGGGGGGGGGGGGGGGGGGGGGGGGGGGGGGGGGGGGGGGGGGGGGGGGGGGGGGGGGGGGGGGGGGGGGGGGGGGGGGGGGGGGGGGGGGGGGGGGG
>NZ_JAELTQ010000630.1 GCF_016428905.1 Dyella sp. ASV24
TCGTGCCCGGCACCCCTTCGGGGCCTGATCGTCCGCCCCTCACCGCCGCTCAAGGGGGCCCGAAGGTCAACAGCGAGAGCAGACGGCTCGTGCAGCTTTGCTGCACATCGCATCGCGGCAGGTCGCGTTGCTCCTGCTCTAGGGCTCAAAGCCGAGGCAGCAGAGGAAGACGGTGCCGTTACGTGGCGAGCTCTCCCCACCGGTCGGGAAGCGTAGCGTCTGCTTTACCTAGC
>NZ_JAELTQ010000087.1 GCF_016428905.1 Dyella sp. ASV24
CACTGAAGAGAATCGCCCCGTATATCCCCTTCAAGGCGGCCTTCAATGGCTCATCCTGCACCGTAGACCCGTACCTATCTTTATAGGTAAACGCCTTTGCCCGAAAGCGGCTCCACCAGTACCAGGCAATCAATGATCCAAGGATGATGCTGGAGGGGAGAACGACGTATCGGATGGCAGAGGCATAGAGGCTTGCTCCCTCCGTACCCCAAAGAAGGCATACGAGCCCAAGCGGCACCAACAGCGTCACCGAAAGAATCGGCAGAATCATGGGGCCAAGGTCGTCCTTGGGTTGAACGACAGCCATGAAGCCTCCCCCCTCCACTCGATGGACGTCCGAAACATCCACACAGCATTCACTGTGCGCATGTGCATCAACTGTTGTGTGACGTGCGTCGTGATAGACCTGTCAACGCGAAGCACCATCGATCGATGGCTTGTCTAACTTTTTCGATGCAAAGTTTACTTGCGATTCATTCGCTTCGTCGCGGCCATGTGAAACGAAAGATCTCGTTGGTTTGAGACGTGTGACACGCGACACCAAAACCCTACGAATAGCGCAAGCTCATCACGGCACTATCACTTTGGTGATCGCAAGTAATTGCCATTCGAAAGTTCGCGCACGCGGTTGTCATGCGGAGTGCTGCGCCCGTACAAATAACGAGCTACGCCAGGGCACGCTCCGCCGCCCACCGCTCCGCCTCCCAATCCTTTGACAGCGTTTCGGCCGGCCTTACGGGGAGGTAGTCGTGTTTTTTTTCGAAAGCAACGGCGTTAGCAAAGAGCCGTTCCAATGGCTCTGCGGGTAACGCAAGTAAACAGCGCGTGCAGCCCGGAAAGGTGCTGCACCTTCACTTCCCAAGGGAGAAATGGACTGTGAAATTACTACCGCTCAGCAAGGAAATTCGTCATTCGTTCGGTCTTAAGCGGACACTGCCAGCCATGGCATTCGTCTGCGCCTTCGCCGCAGGTATCAGCGCACATGCCGCCGATGCTGCAAGCACGGGCCAGGTTCATATCCTGCGCACTCAAGTGCCCGAGGTGGTGTCTTCGGGTGGGGCCGAGCTTACCGGCGCAGTGGCCGGGTCGCAGCACCTGAAGCTGGCGCTCAATTTGCCCCTGCGCAACGAAGATGAATTGGATAGCGTGTTGAAACAGCTTTATGACCCGCAGAGCCCGAGCTATCACAAGTATCTCAGCGTTCAGGAGTTCACCAATCGCTTTGGGCCCACCCAGCAGGACTACGACACTGTAGTGAACTGGGCCAAAGCCAACGGCCTCACGGTCGTTCGCACCACCGCCAACCGTCGCCTGGTGGATGTCGAGGGTTCGGTGGACACGATCAACCGTGCGCTGCACACACAGTTGGCCACGTACCATCATCTGTCCGAGAACCGCAATTTCTACGCGCCCAACCGTGAGCCCACGGTGGACCTGGGCGTGCCGCTGTTGAAGATCACCGGCCTGACCGACGTCAATCCACGAGTCAACCATCTGATTCATGGCAATGCCCAGCAGCATGCCAATGCGCTGAAGCGCGCCAATGGTTCGGGGCCCTCCGGCGAATATTTGCCGAGCGATATGCGCGCGGCGTATTACGGCTCAGGCTCGCTGACTGGCGCGGGTCAGACGGTCGCGATCTTTTCCTATGATGGCTACTACTCCAGCGACGTTGCCCTTTACTACAGCACGACCGGCATGAGTTCGTCGGTGCCGGTCAACAACGTGTTGGTCAACGGCTATAGCGGCGTCTGCGATGCGGGCGACGGCAGTGGCACCTCGCCCTGCGACGACGGCGAGCAGGTGCTGGATATCGTCAACGTCATCGGCATGGCGCCGGGCTTGAGCCAGGTGTTGTTCTACGAGGGCTCCAGCGCCACCGACATCCTCAACCAGATGGCTACCGACAATACCGCCAAGGTGATCAGCTCCTCGTGGGGCGGCGGCGACTTCGGCAGCGCAGACGATCCGATCTACAAGCAGTTCGCTGCGCAAGGCCAGACCTTCCTCAACGCCACGGGTGACTCCGGCGCCTATAACAGCCAGACATGGGCCGCTCCGTCACTCGACCCGAACATCCTTGATGTCGGTGGCACCGATCTGAACACCACGGGTCCTGGCGGCGCCTGGAGTTCCGAAACCGGCTGGAGTGGCAGCAGCGGCGGCTACTACAAGGCAGCCGGCTATTCGATTCCGGCATACCAGAAGACAGCGGGTGTGATCACCACGACCAACAAGGGATCGACCACGCTGCGCAACGATCCTGACGTGGCGGCGGAAGCCAACTTCGACAATCCCACGGTTAGCAACGGCAGCTTCGAAACCGGTTATGGCGGCACCAGCTTCGCTGCACCGCGCTGGGCTGGTTTACTGGCCCTCGCCAACCAGCAATCGGTGGCTGCCGGCAATGGAACGGTGGGCTTCATCAACACCAAGCTGTACACGCTCGGCGTGGGCTCGACGTATCACAGCCTGCTGCATGACCAGACAAGCGGCAGCAACCCGCCTCAAGCAGGCAGCGGCTCGGGCTTCAAGGCTGTAGCCGGCTTCGACCTTGTCACCGGCTGGGGCAGCCCGATCGGTGCGGCTTTCATTAACGCGTTGACCACCCCGTAAGCGGGAGGCGCAGGCATGGGGCGGACGCTTCACAGGTGTCCGCCCTATGCTTTTCGATCGAGCGTCTGCAGTCACTGCGTCCTTTGCATGATGCGTACAACCGATCGATCGAGAATAGTTCTTTGGGGTTGAAGCCAGGCCTGACGATGAATCTTTTGACGACAAGTTCATCGGCTCGAAACGACGTGTCCGGCGTAGCCGATCGACGAGGTTCCGGCGAACGCGCAACTACGTTGACTTGCAAGCCGTGAACGAACTCGAGACGAATGGATGGTCAGCTACATCCGTGATCTGGATCTTGAAGCTTTTGGCATGGTCTTCCGGCGTCAAGTCATACAGCGAAGCCAACAGTTCCGCTTTATCACTGGGGCCGATGGACAAGGTGAATGAAGGCATAGGGCGATGCTCGCCTGGGCCATGCTTCCAGTCGGTCGCCCCATCCTCGTCGAGTATCCGATCGCTGAGCCAGCTGAGCGCGTGCGGAGGCTGATGTGGTGTCGAATCAATCCACACCGGAAGCTTTGCTTCGGCTGGCTTGGGGTACAAGACTCATCGCCTAGAGCTTCGGGCCGCGACGAAAGCCGCCGGAGATCAGCGAGAGAATGAAAAGCACAAGGAAGACCATGAAGATGATCTTGGCGATGCTGGCAGCGCCTGCCGCGATGCCGGTGAAGCCGAAGATCGCCGCGATGATAGCAACGATGAAGAACACAATGGCCCAATGGAGCATGCGACTCTCCTGTTCTTGTCGATGAGTACGGTGAAGGGATGAACGTAGCCTGGGTCTCGTGACCGCAGGTCATGGACGAGGCATCACCAGTCGATGCCACTCCGCTTATCCAGCAGTCCGGAAGACGGCGGCATGCCGTCCCCCGGACCAATGGCGCTTTCACAGGGTGTGGTCGAATTCCTTGATCTGCTTGTCCGCCTCGTCCTTGGCGATGCCATAGCGTTCCTGCAGTTTGCCGGCGAGATATTCGGTGCTGCCTTCGGCGACCTTCATGTCATCGTCCGTCAGCTTGCCCCACTTCTGCTTGATCTTCCCGCTGAGCTGTTTCCACTGACCTTTGATCTTGTCTTCGTTCATGGTTGAACCTCCGGGCAAATGTGCCGCGCGATCGTGTTGGCGTGTCGCACGGTCAATGGGCTAGTTGCTGGCCTTCAGGCCAGAGGAGTCCACCGAGGTCACGCCCTTGACGCTGCGTGCCGCAGCCACGGCCTTCTTCACCACCACATCGCTTGCGACCACACCCGTCAGGGTGACGACGCCGTTCAGTGTCGTGACGGAAATGTCACCACTCTTCACGCCGTCCGTGGTCGCCAGCTCTGCCTTCACTTTGGTGGTGATCCACGTATCCGTGGTGGGTTGATTCGAGCCCGACTGGCTCGCGTCCTGCGGTTGCGCGTAGGCCAGCTGTTGGCTGTCCGCGGCGCTGCCAAGAAACAAAAGGCCTGCCAATGCCAGTGACGGTAGGGTGAATAGGGATCTCATAGGGGAACTCCCTTCTGTGCGTAGAATCAGTGAGTCAGGCGCGCCTTACTTCTTATGCGGCGTACCGTGGTCCTGTTCGTGCCGACCTGGCTGCTGTGGCTGGCTATGCTTTTGATGGTCGGCATGTTGCTTGTCGTCATCCTGTTGAGGCGGACGCGGCTTACGCTCATCCGAATGCTGCGAATCCGATTTATGGTTCGTATTCATAGATATGCACCTCGGCAAATAGACGCGCCATCGGGACATCGATGGCTTATCGAACCTAGGCGCTTCACCACGCCGCAGCCAGATCAAGCGGTACCAGTAGATCTAGTACTTTCAGCTCCTGGTCGGCACGCCTGTGCCCCATGAAGATCACGCACACCATCAGAGCGACCTGTGCCATGGAAGCGACTCCCCACACGCCCAAAGTTGATCGCCACCAGCTTGAACAGCTCATCGCGGGACTGGCCGAGGGCGTCGTGTTGATCGATCCGGATCGGTCCATTGTCTGGGCAAACGACATGGCGCTTGAAATGCATGGCGTCGAAACCACGGCGGAGCTGGGCTCGGAGGTCACTGAGTACCAGGAAAAATTTGTCCTGACGTATCGAAACCATCATCGTCTAAAGCCAGACCAGTATCCCGCGCAGCGCGTGCTCGACGGCCAGATCTTCCGCGACGTGGTGGTGGAGGTGACGCGTGTGCACGACGATGACTTTTTCCGCATCCATCAAGTCCGCAGCCTTATCCTCACCAACTCCGCGGGTTCTCGGGAATCACTGGTTCTTGTCATCCAGGATCTGACCGAGCAATTCAGTGCCCAGGACCGGTTCGAGCGCGCCTTCCATGCCAACCCCGCGCCGGCATTGATATGTCAGCTGTCGACCTTGCAATACATCAAAGTCAATCAAGGCTTCCTGGAGATGACGGGCTATGAGCGCGATGCAGTGATCAACCAATCCATCTACAAACTGGACGTACTCGAGGGCGCCGAGAATCGCGAAGGGGCCATCCGGTGCTTGGAGGAGTGGAGCACGATCTCCCAACGGGAAGCCGTGCTGCAGGTGCCCCAGAAAGAGGCCAAGAAGTTCGTCATCGTGGCTGGCCAGCCTATCGAGATCGAGGAAGAGAAATGCATGCTCTTCACCTTCATCGATCTGGAAGCACGCAAAAAGGCCGAGACATCCCTCGCCCAGAGCGAAGAGCGCTTCTCCAAGGCATTCCGCCTTGCTCCGGTCCCCATGGTGTTGTGTGCATTGCCTGAGCTGAGCATTCTCGAAGTCAACGCAGCATTTACCGCAGGCATGGGTTATCCCGCGGAAGAGGTCGTTGGCATGACCCTATCCGACGTACACCTGTGGAAGGACGGCAAGCACTATCGCGAACTCCAGAACCAGTTGGGTGCTGGCGAAGTCATCCGCAGCCTGGAGGTCTCTCTGCAGACCAGCGCAGGAGCTGTCGTGGACTGCTTGTTTTCGGCCGATGCAGTGTTGATTCAAGGCCAGGCGTGCGCGCTCTGCGTGATGCAAGACATCACCGATCGCAAACGCTCTGAAATGGATCTGGTGGCGGCCATTGATGCCGTCATGAAGGATGCGTCGTGGTTCACCCAGTCGGTGATGGAGAAGCTGGCCCAGGTGCGGCAAACCGAACAGGGGACCCAGGCCACGATGGAGCTGGCCGACCTGACACCACGTGAGCGGGAAGTCCTCACACTGATCTGCAAGGGCAACAACGACGAAAGCATAGCGGCAGCCCTCAAGCTTTCGCGTCATACGGTGCGCAACCACGTGGCGACCTTGTACGCAAAGATCGGTGTCAATCGGCGTAGTGCCGCGGTGGTGTGGGGGCGGGAGCGGGGCTTGGTCGGCTATTAAGCGGTTTGAAGATCTGGGTGCTCCAAAAAGGAGTCGGCGCAGAAGAGCTTCAGAATGCCTTCTTAGGCTTACCCATTCTGTTAGCCCAGGCGGAAAGCTAACCACCACCGAACGCGACTTGCCTCGTAGCCCATGAAGATGGCCTCAGATGGTGTCCCTTATTGCAAAAGATCGGTTTCAGTCTGGCACGCGACGTCGAAAGACTGAGGGGAGGGCGGCTAGGTCAAGGGAACGGCGCGGCGATGCATGCCTGTTATCCATGGTCCATTCGCGGTCTGTAATGACGTCCGACTTCAGATCGAAAGCGGCTATCCAGGACAGCTATCAGCGCAGCACTGTCGTGAGAAAGTCGAGCACAACGCTATTGAACTCATCCGGCCTTTGCAGTGGCGCAAAATGGCTGACACCCCGCAAGATGCGCAACTCGGCGCCGGGAATGCTCCGCGCAAGATACTCGGCATACTCCGGCTTGATGAATTCATCATGTTCGCTCTGCACGACGGCAACCGGTACGCGAATCGTGGCCAATTGATCTGCAAGGTAATTAGGCTGCGTTCTCATCATCTCGCTGATGGCTGCAACGAAAGCGTCGAAGTCATCGGGCGTACTGGAGAGCTGTGCGTAATCTTTGGCATGACGACGAAAGCAGCTTTCGATAAGCGGCGTGGATACAAACTCTTTCGTGCCGCTCGGGTCCATATTGCAGCCGAAGAAAAAGACACCCGCCGCTCGCTCAGGCGCTTGCATGCCAACGATGAGTGCGATGCATGCCCCATCGCTCCATCCGATAAAGGCCGCTTTCTCAAGTCGTAAGCTGTCCATCACAGCAAGGACATCGGAAGCCATCAATTCGTACGAATAAGGTCGCGCATCGCGCGTGCTTCGACCATGCCCACGACTGTCGATGAGCACGACGCGGTAACCCGCCCCGACCAAAGCGGAAACCTGGTAGCCCCAGTTGCCACTGTGACCTAAACCACCGTGGAGCAAGATCACCGGAGGTCCTTCGCCGCAAGTGGCGTACCAGATACGGGCGCCGTCGTGATCGATGTGGCCAGGCGCGATCTCCGGAGGAAGCGCGGCTGCACCTTGGGCTTCAAACCGGTGAAGGTTGTCGTCGTGATCGTGCATGGGGATCCGTGTGGCGAAAAGAAGGTCTGAAAGTCTGCTCTGATCCGCTGCTGGCTTCGCGAGAAATTCTTCTGCTAAGGCGAAACTACATTCACTGGAGAGCTTCACCTCGGTTCATGGTGCCTCCTGTATCCAGCACGTTAGACCGGACTGTTCATTCTGGGACGAAATTAGGCTTACAGCGGCGACTTAGTCCATCTCGCCAAGCAGAATTGACCGAACTACTTTGTATTCTTCGACCCTTGCATGGTCGCGTTCCGTTGGTTCGGCTATCCGTGATAGATCCATGTTTTCTGCGTTGTCAGCGAGCTTGACCACCCGCGCAATGGGGTCTTGCCTTGCTCTGTGCGCCGCGTCCATCCGAGATTCGCCCTGTCGTTTCGTCAGGGCATCGACAGCGGATACGACTTCCGGTGAAAAACCCTCCGCCCTAAGAAAATCCAGTGTCACGCTGGAGTCCTCGACAACATCGTGAAGTACCGCAGCGATCCTCTCTGTCGACAAGTTCAGTCGAAGCATCACCCGAATCGGATGCAGGATGTAAGGCTGCCCAGCTTTGTCCACTTGGCCGACGTGAGCCTCAGCGGCTATGGCAATTGCGCGTTCAAGAGTCGCCATGTGTTCTCCATCAGGTCAAGTACGTGACCATATCTGAGACCCGTTTCGGGTCGAAAGCGGCCGTTCCTAATGAAACAGTAGATTCGGTTCATTCCCTGGGGAGTTGGAACCATCGACCGCCCGACGATCCTCAGTTTTCGTTATCCCAAAACACGTCCACCGCATCACGGTTCATGATGCCCCATACGGGCGTTCCCAGTCGTACCAGGCCTGTGCGTATACGATGGATGGACTCGTCGTAAGCAGAGATGCGAAAGATCATCTGGTACTTCGAAGTGGTGAGCCACATCGACAGCGGAACAGACAGCCAGAAGGTGTTGGATTTCGCGTGCAGGATGCGCAAGCCGTTGGAGTTGGCCCAGTCACTGAGTAGTGCCCTGGCGTTCTGGTAATGGCGCCAGCATAGCCAAATTATTCCCGCGATCAGCAGCAAAAAGAGCAGAAGCGTTGCTCTGGTCATAATGCCTCCAGGGACTTCCGCCCGGAGCCTAGGCGGCTTTGCGCGACCGCGCAAGCGCACATCGCCCTATCTCGGCCGAACCAGTCCCGGCCAATCGTTGTCCGGCGGCGCGCTTCAACCTTTCCGGTCGATGGCGCATCCAAGTCGGGGATCTTAAGACGCTCAGCGGGGAGATACATTTGAACGCCATGTCCGCAGTCCCAGCGAGGTCCTTTGGCCGTCGAGACGTTCTGTTTGGTATCGCCGCCTGCATATGCGTGGTGCTAACGCATGCCATCGCCTACCTGACGCACGAATATGCACACTCCTTCACGGCTTGGGCGCTCGGATGGATGGCACACCCGTTGGCGATCGACTATGGGCCACCCACGCTCTACAACATCATCTTCCTGGGCGATGTTTCGGACAATGTGAACTACGCGCCTATCCTTGCGAGCGGTCATGGGCTGGCCGTGGTGACGATTGCCCTGGCGGGGGTTCTCGTCGGAAACGTGGCGCTCTATTACGTGCTATCCCTGGTTGCCCGAACCCGTCCTGTGATGACACGCCCAGCGTTATTGGCTGCTATCTACAGCCTCGCTTTGATGTGCGCGGGCAATATGTGGGGATACGTTCCCATACGTGGCTTCACCACCCATGCTGACATCGCCATTGCGGCGAGCGGTTTGCAGCTGCAAACGTGGGTGGTTGGTCTATGCCTGCTTCCGCTTTCACTCCATGTTGTCTGGCATCTCCTCTTTCGATTCTTGCCTCGGTGCCTGGATCTCGCAACGGCAGGATCGGATGCCAGACTGGTGCTGATCATCACCATGACGGGTTACTGGCTTTTCGTTTTTTACGGCGGTGAGGGCACTAGCGGCGACTATGGTCTGGTGTCGCAGCTGCTATCCATCACGTCCAAGTACTTCCTCTTTCCACTATCGGTTGCCTATCTAATAGCGCGCCACTATTCCGCGCGCCCTCTGGACCGGTGATTATCCGAGACGTCATAGCGTCATTGGCCTTCACAGCTAGCTGCAAACGGGGTCAGGTTCACTTCCCGACTATGACGACGATAGAAGTGAACCTGACCCTGCGCACAGGCATCTACCTCACGCAGCCCAAAGCCTGCGCGCTTCCTCGGCAATCACGTCGGGAAACTCTTCCGGAAAGAACAGCTTTGCGCCGTCAATCCGGCGCACCCCTTGCGAACGCGGTAGCGCATGGTCGAGGTAAGCAGCATCGTCCGGGGAGAAGATGTTGTCGCCTGTGCCCCATACGATGCGCACGGGTATCTGGCTTTTCCTGAGCGATGCTTCCGTCCCTGCCAAGGGATTCGGTGCGAGGCCCATGGCGTAAGCGTTGGTGAGCGCCTTGCGCGCTGGTGATTGGACCAGTGGCCCGAGATACATGTCGATGGTTTCGTCGGCCAGCTTGTCCGGGTAAGTGAAGGTCATGCCGCCGAGGCCCTTGTCCGAACGTGCCAGATCCTTGTCCGCGACCCATGGCGCGAGCCATTCGCCCGCAAAGCGCCCCTTCCTCGCCAGCTCGATCACCGGGAGTACGGCCGGCGGCGGGCAATTGTTCTCCACGTCGCAGTTAGTGAGGAGCACGGTGCGCACACGTTCGGGATGAAGCGTGAAGAACAGTTGTGCGATCGCTCCGCCACTGTCGTTCGCGATGATGTCGACATCGCGAATGGAAAGCTTGTCCAGCAATGCAATGAGCATCTGAACCTGGGTGGCGGGCGTTATGTTGACGCCATCCGCAACCCGCGTGTATCCCAGGCCGAGTGAATCGGGCGCTATGCAGCGACGATAGGGCGACAGGCGTTCAATCGCACCGCGCCATTGATAGCTGTTGAGCGGAAAGCCGTGGAGGAAAAGTGCAACCTGTCCGCTGCCGCGATCCGTGTAGGCGATATCGCCGAAGCGCGTGCTGAGAAAGCGCCGCGACGCTGTCCAATCCTTCGCTTCCTTGGCCGGATCACTGGGGCGTACGGTGAGCGCATCATGCGTGACAACACGGGAGGCACAGCCGGCGACCACGCTGGCGGCCAGGGCGCCCATACTCAAACGGAGAAATTCTCTACGCTGCATGTCTGTGTTCCTGTAGGCAAGGCGTCGCTTGATAGACGTCAGTGGACGGCTTCGTGGGAAAGCTCGAACGTCAGGTGTTCGGGCCCGATGGCATGGAGGAACTGCTTCGCATCAAAAGCTTCGCCAAGGCTCAGAGCTCCGCTGCGCACAAAGTCAGGCTGAAGCAGGCGAGCCGCGGCTTCGACCACAAGCGGTGCCGTGACGGCGTAAATGTCTTGTCCCCGAGCTACGGCACGACGCTCGCCGGCGCTGTCGACTGCCACCACTTCGACGGCGAAGGTTTGCGCCGACCGCCCGTGTGCATCCACCGGCACTGGCTGCGATGTTGCCGAAGCGCGCACTTCGCCCAGCGACGAGGCGTTGAGGTAAGCGTGCAGGTTCTGCACCTGAAGGTGATGCGAGATGGTGATGATCTCGCTGAAGGGCATCTCTTCCATCGCCTGCACCCCGTGCGGCGCGTCGAACGTCCATTCCATCGTCGTGCCGGGAACCGTCATGGGCACCCGGTCGCCACGCTCGATCACCACCCGCGGTACGCGATTGCGCTCGCCGGTGATCCGGGTTCCCTTGGTGGGCCACCAATGGTCGAGCGCAATGGCAACGGTCATCTCTTCGATCACGTCCTGGCCAACCAGCGCACTGGCGAGAATGTCGGCAAGCCCACCATAGAAACCCGCTGCAGGGATGATGGCCACGTCCCGTGCACGCGCCTGCGCGTCATAACGCTCGAAAGTCTCGAGCGCGCTGGCCTGTTCCGCCGTGACATCCAGATAAGCACTTCCCACGCGCAGTGCTGCCTCGATGATGGGGGAGGCGGTATCCAGGAAAGGGCCTGCACAGTTGATCACCACGGCGCAGTCCGCGAATGCCGCGTCCAGCGCGGCCGCATCATCAAGGGGGGCGACCCGTGTCGGCACGCCGGCCGGGACGCGGGAAACGTCACGCCCCACCGCCACCACGGGCAAACCGCGCCGTTGAAGTTCAGCGACAACAAACGCCCCGGTGTGCCCCGTTGCGCCATAGACTGCAACCAAGCCTTTGTTTTTGTTCATCTCTATCCCCTCGGTTGACGATACAGACCTGTCTGTTCCAGCAAAAGCTACAGAAAGGTCTGTATGCTGTCAACAGCCCCCTGCCTGGTACGTCCCATCATGGCCACCCGCCCCTCTAGCCAGCACTCGAAAGCACCCGCCGTGGAATCGACGGCGGTGCGCGAACGTATCCTTGAATGCGCATCGAGCCTCTTCTACCGGCAGGGCGTTCGCGCCGTTGGCGTTGATCTGGTGGTGGCCCAGGCAGGCGTGGCCAAGACCAGCCTGTACCGGCATTTCCGCACGAAGGACGACCTCATCGTCGCGTTCCTCGAACGCGAAGACATCGACTTCTGGGCGACATGGGATGGCGTAGCGGCCCAGCACGCCGACGACCCCGCCGGCGAACTCGACGCACATATGCGCTGGATCGGGGAGCGCCTCTCGCGCTCGAACTATCGCGGCTGCCCGCAGATCAACGTCGCTGCCGAGTTCCCCGAACAGGACCATCCCTCACGCGAGGTCGCGCGCGCGCATATGCAGGGGCTTCGTTCACGCCTGGAAGTGATTGCCAAGCGTCTCGATGTGCCGCGGGCCGATGTGCTGGCTGCGCAACTTGCGCTGTTGATCAACGGCGCATTTGTCAGCTCGGAACTTCTCAGGGACGACGACGCGACAGAAATTCTTCTGGCTGCCGTCCACGCACTGGTCGTGGCTGCACGGGCAACGCCTTTCTCTTGAGCGGGCAAGCGAACGCTTCAACCGCCATCGCGAGAACGGGCGCGAAGCTTACTCTTCATCCATAGGGTAGATTGCCAACTCCGTATCCTTCATCTTGATTGAGTCAGGAAGCTCGTGAACGACCTTTACTTCAATGCTTGGCGTGGGCGTGTTCTTTTCTTGCCCAGCCAGCTCTGGGTGAAGCCAGAGGTCCCGAATCGCTAGCTGTCCAGCTTCGTCGCTATCTCTCGCTTCGACCCGCTTGGTCATGAAGAAGCCTGAGAGTGAACCGCGCCCCTCATTGCTCAACCAGAAGTTGTTTCCTTCTAGGAACACGGCGTAGTTGCCCATCAACTCCTCCCGGCTGAAAATCCAAGGTCCGCTATGGGTCGGAAGCGGACGTCTTTGATCGAAATTACGAGCCCCGCTTGAAATTGACATTGAACTGCCAGCTACCTTCCACTTCATAAACAAGCAAGTCACACCGCTCCCACCGGTCCCCATGCGCTTCACAGAAGGCATGGAATCGAGCGCTTGTTTCAATCAATTCTTCGGTTGGCCGAACAAGGTCGCGCAAGCCATCGGGATTGCTTATCTCTTGCGCCAAGGCAACACGGCCAGCATCCATTGTGGGCGTCAAGGTCAGTTGCGCACGCGACCATGTCTCGGGAGTTGCGGCTATGAGTTCCGAGCCGACCGCTTGAACCCACTTCGAGTGTTCCTGATAGAACGCGGCATCCATCCCGTATCCTCGGTCGATTGGTATCCGAATTATGTCCGCTTCGGGTCGGAAGCGGACCTAATGCGCGTCGATCATATGACGGTCCGCAATGGCCCAGTGTTGGCCTTCGTACCAGACGTGAACAAAACCAGAGAAGGCGCGGACTTCGAGGCCTGGAATGGCAAGCCATGATTCGATTGGCAGCTTGCGAGCCCAAGCAACTCGGCCTTCCTGCACTGCAATTGGGCATTCCGCTAGGCATTTGGGGCACGAAAAGAATACTGCCGACGCCTCTGTTGATGAGGTTGCGCAACTATCAAGCAGCACATCGACCCCATGGGGTGCCCCGCAGCTCAAACATTCGACTGACGTGATCATCTGCCCGCACCCTCCTTTGGCTTCTGGGTTATCCCGTGTCCATGCATGGTCCGCTATGGGTCGGAAGCGGACATCACAAGCCCAAAGTTAGATCGAACGTGCTTTAAGTAAAGCTACCTAAATATTCTGCCGGCTTCTACGGATGCAGCGGGCAGAAGGCGTGGCGCACCCTGTTCGGGTATATCACCCCGCGATCTATGTGAATGGGAGGGAATTGGCGCCTATGAATCTCCAACTCGCTCGTAACTGGATGGTGCGTGCCTTGATCGCCTTTCTATTGTTGGGGGGTATTCAATCCTCCTGGGCGCAGAGAATCGCTGGTGGGGATGGCCCTGATGCCACTGACATCTCATCCATCGCAGAACAGGCATACATCTATTTCTACCCACTTGTGATCATGGACGTCACCCGCAAACACTTCACGAACATCGAGGCAGGAAAGATGTTCGGGCGAGGACCGATAAATACGTTCTCGCACGCGCGCACATTCCCGCCCGCTACCTTTCGGGGAGCCACCCACCCAAATTTCGATACTCTCTATTCTGTCGGCTGGCTCGACTTGAGGAAGGAACCCGTCATCATTTCGGTGCCGGATACGCACGGCCGCTACTATCTAATGCAATTACTCGATATGTGGACGGATTCGTTCGCAACGGTTGGTAAGCGAACTACTGGAACAGGCGCTGGAAACTTTGCGGTGGTTGGTCCAGGTTGGCAGGGCGAGATCCCATCAGGTGTTCAGCGAATCGACGCGCCCACGCCGTTCGTCTGGGTCATTGGTCGTACCCGAACCGACGGACCACAGGATTACGACGCGGTCCACAAGATACAGGACGGTTACAAAATGACCGCACTCTCGCAGTGGGGCAAACCGCCGATGGCCGTTACGGTCGAGATCGATCCTTCTGTGGACATGAAGACGCCACCCGTGGAACTAGTCGCACGGATGTCGCCTGAAGCCTTCTTCGCATACGCCGCCGAGCTGCTGAAGAAGAATGGGCCGCACCTTATCGATCAGCCCACCTTGGCGCGAATGAGGCGCCTGGGCATCGAACCCGGCAAAAGTTTCGATCCCACCAAAGCAGATCCTGACATTCGCCAAGCACTAAACGGCGCACCTGCCGCTGCCAAGAAGACGCTCATTGCCGAATGGCCGAAGGTGGGGCGCATTGCCAATGGCTGGGTCATGAACACCGATTCCGGTGTCTATGGTGCGAACTACCTTAAGCGTGGTGCTGTTGCCATGTTCGAGATCGGCATGAATCTCCCAGAAGATTCCATTTACCCGGACACAGGAGACAGCCCGCTCGATGGTCACAACAAGTACGTGATGCACTTCGCCAAAGGCGAATTGCCACCAGTCGATGAATTCTGGTCGGTAACCGTCTATGACCTGCATGGCTTTACGGTTCCTAATGCAATCGACCGCTATACGCTTGGAGATCGAAGCAACCTAAAGGTTAACGCTGACGGCTCCATAGATATCTACCTCCAGAGTGAAAGCCCGGGTAAAGACAAGGAGTCGAACTGGCTTCCCGCGCCAACCCAGCCGTTTTCGCTGCATGCGCGACTCTATTCGCCACGTCCGGCTGCGATCGAAGGATCCTGGTCAATGCCCAAAGTTCTCCAGGTCAAATAGCGTTGGCAAGGGGCGCATCCGTCCTGAGGACAGTAGAAGCCTGTAGTCAGGGACGGTCCCTCTCGGGTCGAAAGCGGTCATTCGACCAATTCGGCGTCGGAAGCCGGTGGTGAGGATTTCTGGATCTCCTCAACGGCGACTCGGATGAGCTCCAGACGTTGCATCCGCATTCTTGATGCTTCGTGCAATGTCTTGAAGCAAGACGATCACATGCCAGCCGGCCAACACCAACAGGGCATAGAAGGCTGACCGTCCAACGCCATAACCCCCAAGCGCGACAAAGCCCCAGAGAAATGCTCCCCCGCAGACAAGATACGCAAGAACATGATGAGCCCATTTCTCGAATGCCACGCTCGCTCCTTAACCGATCAATCCGGAATGTGTCTGGGTGCTCTATAAGGTCCGCTATGGGTCGAAAGAGGACCTATTTGGCAGGCGACTCAAAGGCCGCGTTGCGACGATGAATTTCGTGTGCCACTTGCCTCGCCTCGTCGAGGCTCAGCTCAAAGACGCCTGCGATCAGGAGTGTGCACTCGAAATTTCGGAATCCATCCTCTCGCGCCTTGATGAAAACCTCAGTCGGCGACGCCCCCGACCTTCTCATCTCTATGTAAGGCGCTGGATCGTCTTCCTGGGTGGTCTCTGTCGCTCTCATACGCCCCCTCCCTTTTATCGCCAATGTCCGCTTTGGGTCGGAAGCGGACCTTACGCACATCCTACGCAGCCTAGATTTGCGTTGTCAGGTGCTTTTGCAACGCCTCTGTGACTCCGATTTGCTTCATCTCCGAGTGGAGCATCGAGCCACGCTCAAGCTGCGGAGGCGCCATTAGCGACTCGATCCGGAGCTGTCTGTCTTTGGCTTTTTGCGAGACATCATGCGGTGCCATGTCATCCTCTTGGGCCAAGGAGCAAAGTGCATATGCTGCGATCAAGTCCTGCCGTACGCCGAGTGAATTGGTGTACATCACGCAAAGAGAGAACTGCGCAACGCCGTTACCTTTTTCGGCGGCCATGGCATACCACTGCATGGACTTCTTGAAGTCTTGAGCGACCCCAAGCCCCTGGCCATAGATGAGTCCAAGATTCGTTTCCGCTTCGACATTGCCCTGTGCGGCGCTCTTTTTATACCAGTCAATGGCTTGTGCGTAGTCCCGTTGCACGGCCTTACCCTCGGCATACATCGTTCCTAAATTGAACTGACCTTCCGCGTCATTGAGGCGCGCAGCTTTGCGGGCGTAATCCAGAGCTGTTGCGTCATCTTCTTCTACGCCGTATCCCTTGGCATACATCACACTCAAAGCGGCCATAGCCCCTGGATCCCCTTGCGCCTCAGACTTTTTCATCCAGCTCAGCGCAGCCTGAAAGTCTCGCGGGACGCCAACGCCCTTCATGTACATGACTCCAAGGTCGAGCTGAGCCTTGGGCTGTCCTTGTGCGGCAGCCTTTCGGAGCCAATTCATTCCGACGCTATAGTCCTTTTGAACACCTTGGCCCGTGAGGTACAGCACGCCAAGATTATATTGGGCGTTACGATCGCCTTCCTTGGCCGCGCTGCCGAACCACTGGGCCGCCATGCCGGAATTCTTGTCCACACCCAATCCGGTTTGATATAGCAAGCCTAGCTCGTTCTGAGATTTCACCTCTCCTTGCGCGGCTGCCTTCTCGTACCAAGACATGGCTTTTGCATAGTCTTTTGGCGCGCCGCAGCCACGTGCGTACATCAATCCCAAGTCATGCTGCGCGACCGCATCCCCGGCTATGGCCATGGTCGTTATCTTTGGAATGGCCTCGCTGCAAGGCCTTGATCTGAGCGCCTCGCCCGCTATTGCATCGGCCTCAGTCGATTCTCGGCCACGGGAGCATCCATAGATTCCTGCCGAAAAAAGGCAGATCGCGATGACTAGAGCTGTTCGCACGTCCCCTCCCAGGCTTGTGCTTTCCTATAACGTCCGCTTCGGGTCGAAAGCGGACATTCGCGAATCGTCTAACTTGCGTTGCCGGACCTTCTATCGCGTTTTCGCCCCGGGGCATCGGCAGACCACTCGGGAAGGCCGCAGTGCACGCATTTTTTGGTCCATCCGCTATAAGCGAGAAAACTTGGCTTGAAGAATGGCTTATTGCATCGCGGACAACGGAATGATGCAGCCACGCTGCTGACCAGAACCGAGGCGCCGAACCAGCACGGGACGAAATAATTATCAGCTCCCCTGAACGTCGGAAAGGACAGAGCGAATGCGATGGGAATACCCAGCCCGAACATGGCGTAGGAGCTATAGGTCCATATCCGCAATCGGCGCCATTTGTCTTCGTACATGCTTCCCCCTGGAATCCCGCTTCACCATGCGTATTTGATGCGGGCCTTAAGCAAACCTTCGATCTCAAGCATGGCAGCGTTTGTTGTGGGTCGGAGGCGGCACCCCCTATCAAAGCTCTTGGTTGAGCGCCGGCTGGCCTAGGACGTAGGTCAGCTCCTCTCGCGCAAGCATCGCTCTCAACCCATCGAACCTGACGGTTATCGGCGGCCCGACTAACTCGACGACTCCCAGCTGCCCGACCTCTAGCGGCTCCTCGTGCTGACCGGTGAGTGCCCGGATTCTTACCTGGTGCCCGGGCCGTAGTTCCACCCAGCAGCCGGGGCATTTCATGAGAGGTACGCCGAACGAGTCGCGCTCCTTCACATGTTCTCTTTCCCAGTCTTCAAGGCTCGTGCGTATGGCGAGATGCATGGAGCCGTTACAAACTGGACAACAGACATATGGCACGACAGCTTCTCCGAAAGGTGATTCAGATCTTATGTCTGTTTTGGGTCGAAAGCGGACCTTCCGCATCACGTTGCTGTCCTTTCCGGTAGCAGCACACGTTAACCCGGCTCCAAGTCCTAGTACTCACTCCCTGAGAGGGGAAGCCCACAATTCATGCACCGTCGAGCAAAAGTATTTGTGTAGGTGCCCATAAAGAAATACTGCTTGCACCTCGGGCATGTGCTGAATCCAACCGTCGCTCCAGCAATCAGGATCACGACCATGTAGATCAGAGCTGCCGTCGTTTCGACCGCACTGGACGTGGTCAGCTTCGAAACTGAGATACCGAAGGGTAGCCAACCTGCAAAGAGGCCCCACGACAGCCAGCGCCTGATGCGGATCCGGCGCAGACCCTGCTCAATAGAAGATGTGCCTTGTTCTATCACCTGCGAGCCCCTACCTGGCGTAACGACATGATTTTCATACGACCAAGCCCAATCAATCAGGCCTGATGTCTGCTATGGGTCGAAAGCGGACTTTCTGTGCCAACGAACAAAGGATTCTTCAGCCCTTCTTGATGGCCTTCCAGAAGCACATGAGTGAAAAAAAGGCGAGCACTCCCGTACCGCAGGTGAGTGCAAGGAATGTGACCCAGTAGAGCACTGGATGCTCATCCCTGTGGAACGTGGCGCTTCCGCCTCGACTGCTCTGCCCCGAAACCACCCCAGCTTCGAGCGAGTACAGCATGCCGGTGACGGCGCCATAGACGTAGATCCCAAGGGCCGTACCAATCAATAGCCAGGCCGTCCGCGCAGCCCAATTTCTTGCGCCACCGGTTACGGCCTTGTTGAAGATGGTCACCGCGATGCCAGCGGTTAGGCAGCCGATCCCGGCGATGCCCATCATCGATAGTGTTGCCATTATAAACGTGCCCTTCCTGTTGGCTCGCTGCGAACGATAGTGTCTGCTTTGGGTCGGAAGCGGCCGTTCCAGCATGCCGAGCACCCTATCCCATCTGCAACGCGGTTTGCCGCAGATGTACTCAGCTAATCGGGTTACTTGCGAAGTCTTCCCGTGGAAGCGGAGCAAGGAAGTCAGACACGGGTTCGAGGATCAACTCCGGCAAACTCTCAGCGATAGCCGCTCGAAGCTGTTGCCAGGCCTCCGGGTCGACGGACGGACGAGCGAGACCTTCGGCTTTTGCCGCCGCAGAGGGCCACTGCGTGTAGCTATACCAAATATCGTCGTGGCCACGGTGCAGGCGTGAACCCAGTGATCCCCGTTCGGACAAGAGCAACTGCGTGACTCGCGACCACGCTTGGACGAAGGACTCCTCGGAGCCCGGATGGAGGCGCCAACGATAGATGGCGCAAAAAGCTGGAGCAGCGTTATCCATAACCATATCCATCTGAAGTGAAAGTTTTACTTTTGCACTTTCGTGCGCGCTGCTACGGGCGTGTCGTGCTAGTTCTTGAGGGCGTCCGCTCCGGGTCGGAAGCGGACCTTACTTCACGCTCAGTCCCGGGAAATTCTCGCCAATCCAGGACCTAAGCCGCAGCTCGCTCTGAGCTACCGTTTGCTCCCGTAGCGACGGGTCAAATAGGCTCAAATCCTTTCCCTGCCGCACTCGACTCAATAGAACTCTCATCTTGGCTTCGACCCAGCCAACAGACGAGGCTGCGTCATACCGATAGGCCTCCAAGAGCCGCAAATAGAGCGGTTGGTCAACAACGCCTCCGGATTGGAGCGCAGCGTCGAGCTCTGCATTCCATTTCCGCGCCTCGTCCATCGATTTCTGGTCCAGCATGTTGTTTCCTAAAGGGCGCTTCTCGGCACGTCCGCTTCGGGTCGAAAGCGGACCCTAGCTAAGCATTGCTAATGCTACTGATTGACCTGTAGAGCATCCTGCGAAGTGGGAGACGCGAGCCGTTCGATCTTGTCAAAAAGATCAGCCCCGCCGGGAACGGAGTACGCCCCGAACACCCAGCCAGAGGTGACGTTGCTCATGCAATAGAAGGTAGTTCCATCATTGCTACTCTCTTCCAGGTATCCGCCGAGCGCCTTGTCCTTCAACTGGATGCGAAGAATCGCCGCACGAATGACCTTTGGGTGCTCGGGCTCTCGCAAGAAAATCTTTGTGAGCGCGTCCGCAAAATGGCCTATCTCTGACTTGTCGCGAATAACGATCGGCTTGCTTGTCACGCTGGGATACCCAGATCGGGCAGGCTCGACGGTGATCGAAACGATTTCGTGACTAGAAAGATTGGCCAGGATCGCGCGTTCTTCACGAGAGGTCGGGTTGACGTACCTGTACGAAAAAAAGGCGATCCAGATGATGAGAAACACGCCAGCAACATAGCGAACCCACTTTGGTTGCTCTTTCCGTTCGTAAACCATCTGATCTCCATTCAGAATCTGCCGATACCTTGCAATGTCTGCTTCGGGTCGGAAGCGGACATAACAGAGGATCAGCCTAGCGTTAATTCTCGGTGACGGGCACCCACTTGGCTGTTCGCTGCGTGTATAGGGCAAGCGCATACGAGATTCCCCCGCCCAACAACAAGGCAAAGGGAAGAATGCCCAAGCTACCGGGAGTGCTTAGAGGAATGCCCAGTGCGTCGGAAACGGCGCCCCAGATGGCAAGGAGCGAAATGGTGCCGACAGTGCCTCCAATGATCAGCTTGATTCGCGAGCGTAGATCGATGGTTAGCCAGGACGCGCAGTGGACACACTGGTATTGCTTGAAGGTCCCGTTGCGCGGCAAGTAATCCAATACCTTCGGCCGAATGAGTTGCCCGCAACACGGGCAAGTCAAACCGATACTCTCGAACTCTCCCTCAACTGGATTGGCTGCGTTTATCTCCTTGGCAGCCAAGTGCATTGCGTGCCTTTCTCTCTTGGACATCACCACTCCCCCCGGGGACCACACGAAACCGATGGCCTCTACCCACTCTCATGTCTGCTATGGGTCGCAAGCGGACGTCTCCTACCCGGAAAGCCTATAGGTGGTCCAAGCGCCGATCCATCCCCCTCCAGCACCAGGTAAGACCATGATCACGCGTGCAAAACGCCATCTACCCGCGTGACGCAGGCTCCTCCAACCCAAATCCGTCCCTCTGACACTTGTACGTGGATACGCCCTTTTCTCCCTAAGGCAGTGCCTTGGGCAATGGTGAACGACGCCGGTGCCATGCCAGTCTCGATCAGCCAGCGGGCGATCCCTGCGTTAAGGCTGCCGGTGGCAGGATCCTCCGGCATTGCATCTCCCCCCACGAAAGCGCGCACTTCGTAAGCCGCATCGCCTCGCGATGGTGCAATCAGGCCAATAGGAAGTGCGTGCAGCGAGGCGAGGTCCGGTTTCAGCGCAAGAAGCCGTGCATCATCGTTCAACATAAGCGCCAACCATCCAGCCCCGTTATCAACCCACTCAGCGTGCCGGACCTCGCTCCTTTGCAAACCAAAAGCGATGAGAATGCGCTCTACCAATGCCCCGTCGACGGCACCAGAGCGCACGAGTGAAGGTGCCTCAAATGCCAAGTCGCGGCCTGAGATGCGTACAGGAACGAGCCCGATGGCGCATTCCTGCATCACTTGCGTATCGCGGGGCACACCGCCAGCCGACAACCAGGCATGACACGTGCCGAGCGTGGGGTGGCCGGCGAACGGCATTTCGCGCAGCGAGGAGAAGAATCGGACGCGATAGTCAGCTCGCGGGTCGTTCGGCTCCAAAAGGAAGCAGGTTTCACTAAGGTTGGTCCAGCGTGCGAGAGCTTCCATGTCTCTGTCGGAAAAGTCATCTGCGCCATGTACCACGGCAACTGGATTGCCCATGAAGGGTTCGCCAGAAAAGACGTCGATCTGGCTGAAGCGCTTCGTTCGCATACAGGTTTCGTCCTCGCGCTGAAGGGATGCCTAGAAAAACTTGGCAGCAAAAAATGCCAGAACGGCAGAACGGGGTCAGGTTTGCTTCCAGAATTGAATGCTGTTCGGAAAGTGAACCTGATCCCGTTCTTGCTCAGAGGAGCCCAAAGGGCCCCAGGTCCTCTTGGCGTTCAGTCAGGCCGGCGAGGCTTCCGCCTGAATTTCCGATCAGCAAGATGACGTGATCCTGCAGCTCTTGCCACGGCGCGATGCCGCCAAGCTTCTTCTCGCCCTTGTCCTGGCAAGCGTTCTTGTGAACGTGCAGGACATTCTGTACCTCGCCCTCGATTTCAGATCGCTGAAAGATGGCGGCAGCTAGGCCGAGGTTATTGATCTTCTTGTTGCAGACGTCGCACACGAAGATGGGATATGTCAGGCCGCCTTTGTTCAAAATCTTGATCATTACTTCCCCCTGTTATGGACACTGAGGTCGTTCTAGAGTTGTATCGTTGTGTGGCCCGAAGCTGTACTCGTAGCTGACGTGCGTCAAACGGATTCGATTGACCGACTTCAACACTAGCTTTCCGTCGGCGACAGGACTACCAAACAGGGCTATGTTTCGAAGTCGATTTTTGTGGGCTTGCCGGAAGTAGCTAGTGAAGAAGAATCCGTCAAATCCTTTGACGTGGATCTCGGCGGCCAGCGCGCGACAGAGGTCGTAGTCTCGCTTTCCCGCGAACGCGAGTCCACGCAAAAAGATGTCGACCCTTTCGAAAGGTGTTGACGCTGACGAGTCATCAATATCATCGTCCAGATCCAGCAATTTGAGCCTTCGGGACGGGCTGAAAGTCGCAACAGCGATGTGGTCGGAAAGGGTGACCCTAGATTCATGCAAGCAAGTCTCGACATCATCGGCTCCATAGAAGACGGGAAAGCCTGGACTCTCGTACCTCCCAAATGTCTCGACATCCACAGGCGGTGAATCAAATTCCAACGGTAAGGCCGCGGGAAGTTGATCGCCCTTTCTAACCCGAAAGACTAAATCCCTATCCGGCTCAAGATACTTTGTAGAGCACTTAGCCAAGATGTCATCGAAGGCTCTTTTCCGATCGTCGACCTGAATACCCAAGCCAGGAGCACCCCGGAGCGCCTGATAGTGATCGGTAAGCCCAAGCCTCCAAAGCGCCGGCCCATAGTGGAATAGCCCAACACCGAGCATGCTGCTCAGGCGCTCTAGATCTCCATCGAGCTCAGTCGCGAAGGTAACCTCGCCGAATTCGTGATGTGGATTGAATTCAAAGATTGGCGCAAACCCTCCAGCATCCGGAGGAATGGAGCCAGACACAAAGAATTTGTGCATCAGCTCTTCTGCGGCGGTTGCATCGATCAAGCGCCCACCTGCTGCCCCACAAAACTGACAGGGTCCGATCCCGAACGCACTTGATAACTGGCGCGCCTCTTGACGAAGTCCGTAGTTAGCGAAACATTCGCTGCAAAGCGGATCGACGGCTCTTTCAATCGAATCAGGGCTCATCATCAGCGCTCGTTGTTCCATGAGAGAAGGGCGACCACCACAGCCAGTATTGCTTTATCCACCTTGGCGTGAACGTCCGTGGCTTGAATATTACGCGCGATACTCGCGATCAATAGCATCGCGAACACGACGATCAACATCCTTGTCACACGGGCCGCCAATCTACCCTCAGCCTCAGGTCCCCAAGAAGCTGGCAGTACCGATCCCCGCGACTCTGCACCATCAACGATCGTGGCGCCACGCGCACACGCCGTAGGCGTTCGCCGCATGTGCGTGGAGCCTTCTCCCGACATGCCTTTTTTGTGGCGTTAGCGTAGGCTGGATATGTCACTCGCGCCGTCTGTTTCGGTGCTTCCCGGGCTACGCGAGTGACCACGGCAGTGATGCCGTGAGTCGCGAGTCGCGAGTCGCCGGTGTTGACGCACCGACGACCCGCTAACCATAACCAACTGAAACGAGTTGATGATGGCTAATAGCGATCATAAGGCAGGGCGACGCCCGTCTACACTCCCGGACGGCAGCCAAGCCACTTCACCGCACACTCTGGGTACTCCCTGCGCTACCCCTGCGGCTATTCCCGAGCTCGATCCCGCCGCCGTTTCGAGGTGGCTCATGCGCCTGCATGAGCGCTTTCAGAAGCGGCATTGGGTCGTTGTCCCGTGGAATACGCGGGAGTCGCAGAGTGCCCGGGCGCTCACCGGTGAAGTGAGGATGATTCTCGAGGGAGCCGTACTCTGCCTCGAGCAACTCAGCCATCGGCGAATCCCCTCGCCGAGCGCCGACGCTTAAACCCCGTCCGATGATCGTCCCCGTGGCGCATCGGCACACGGGTCGATGCGC
>NZ_JAELTQ010000631.1 GCF_016428905.1 Dyella sp. ASV24
GGGGGGGGGGGGGGGGGGGGGGGGGGGGGGGGGGGGGGGGGGGGGGGGGGGGGGGGGGGGGGGGGGGGGGGGGGGGGGGGGGGGGGGGGGGGGGGGGGGGGGGGGGGGGGGGGGGGGGGGGGGGGGGAGGGGGGGGGGGGGGGGGGGGGGGGGGGGGGGGGGGGGGGGGGGGGGGGGGGGGGGGGGGGGGGGGGGGGGGGGGGGGGGGGGGGGGGGGGGGGGGG
>NZ_JAELTQ010000632.1 GCF_016428905.1 Dyella sp. ASV24
GGCCCCCTTGAGCGGCGGTGAGGGGCGGACGATCAGGCCCCGAAGGGGTGCCGGGCACGATGCCCGGCACTTTTCGTCAGGGCAGGATGCCCTGTCGAAAAGCCCGGCCGACCCTCACGGACCGGCCAGCTTTATCGGCCGGCGACGCGACGGGGGTGCCCTTTCTTTGGGTTACTTTTCTTTGGGCAAGCAAAGAAAAGTGACTCGGCCTCCGGCAGGAGG
>NZ_JAELTQ010000633.1 GCF_016428905.1 Dyella sp. ASV24
GGTTTCGACTTCAATCTTTCCTTCGCGCTGTTCGCCATTGGCCATCTCGTCGGCCTGTCGGTCGGTATCGCGATGCTTATCGGCGCGATCATCGGTTGGGGCTGGGGTGTGCCGCATTACTCGGTGCTGGGCGACATGTCCGCCTCGGTGGCGGATCTGGCCAACACCACCTGGAGCCATAAGGTGCGCTTCGTCGGCGCTGGCGCCATTGGTGTGTCG
>NZ_JAELTQ010000634.1 GCF_016428905.1 Dyella sp. ASV24
TCGCTTTTGATCTTCCGGGCCCCGTATGAGGCGGCGGGCGGGTGGAGAGAAGGCCCGCAGGGGAATCGGCAGGGATGCCGATTCCTTTTCGTCGGGGCAGGAGCCCCGTCGAAAAGCCCGGAACCCGACCGCGTACCTGGAGGGCGTAGCCCGCAAGGCGCCGATTCCGGGGGGCCCTTTCTTTGGGTTACTTTTCTTTGGGCAAGCAAAG
>NZ_JAELTQ010000635.1 GCF_016428905.1 Dyella sp. ASV24
TCCGGGGGGCCCTTTCTTTGGGTTACTTTTCTTTGGGCAAGCAAAGAAAAGTGACTCGGCCTCCGGCAGGAGGTCGAAACGCCCGCCGCGTAGGCGGCCAGGTGGCGACCACGCGACAATCAAACACCGAGGCTCTGGACCCCGGCCTGCGCCGGGGTGACGGCTAAAGATGAAACAGTGAGGCTAGATTGACCCCTCACCCCAACCC
>NZ_JAELTQ010000636.1 GCF_016428905.1 Dyella sp. ASV24
ATCGCATCGCGGCAGGTCGCGTTGCTCCTGCTCTAGGGCTCAAAGCCGAGGCAGCAGAGGAAGACGGTGCCGTTACGTGGCGAGCTCTCCCCACCGGTCGGGAAGCGTAGCGTCTGCTTTACCTAGCCCCAGTGGTGGGAAAGCGTAGCGCTCCCTTTCCCTCGCCTCGGCGGCAGGAAAGCGTAGCGTCCTCTCTCCCTAGCCTCAG
>NZ_JAELTQ010000637.1 GCF_016428905.1 Dyella sp. ASV24
CCTCTTCGCCATGGCGCGTTGCGAAGCGCTTCGGCGTACCCGCTGTGTAGAGGCGAAGGTTGCCAAGCAACACGATTCCTCAGCCGTTCGGGCTTATCCCATCGAAATGCTGCGGGCGTTGGCCGTACGGCCATTTTCTTTGGGTTACTTTCGAAGCGAAGCTAGTCCCCCGGGGATCTTTTGGGCCAGCAAAAGAAAAGTGACTCG
>NZ_JAELTQ010000638.1 GCF_016428905.1 Dyella sp. ASV24
ATCGAGCTCGCGGGTGAGCATCCACAGGAAACTCGGCGTAATCACCCACGTCAGGATAAGGCGCGAGAGCAGGCCGAAGGCTGTCTCTTATACACATCTCCGAGCCCACGAGACAGGACAGGCCATCGCGTATGCCGTCTTCTGCTTGAAAATGGGGGGGGGGGGGGGGGGGGGGGGGGGGGGGGGGGGGGGGGGGGGGGGGGGGGG
>NZ_JAELTQ010000088.1 GCF_016428905.1 Dyella sp. ASV24
AGCTTGGCGCGCGCTCCGCCCTGCCAGGCCACCGTTACCTCCACCTTCTCGACGCGCTCGTTCTGAGCGAGATGCGACATCCGCTCGATGAGCTCGTGATCTTCCATGGCAAGCACGACCGTATAGGTCGTCGTGGCCTGCAGCGCATTCCCGCCTTGCGGCAACGCGACCGACACCTCCGCGACACCCGCAGCCGTACTCCCCGTGATGGCCGGACTGATGGCGTCAATGGTGTTGCCGTACGCAGGAACGACACGCAACTGCACGGTGTTTCCCACGGGGATATTGACGGTCTCGAAAGTGATCTTCACCGGCCCAGTGGTGGTGGCGGGCAAAGTGACGTCATTGGTGCCGTTGGGCACCTCCGGCACCGCCTGACCACCGACCGAGGCAATGCGCAATGTCGGAGCGTTGGCGATGAAGACCGGGTTGACGTCGCCGCGAACCAGCGTAGGACTGGATGTGCCATTGAAGGAAATGGCGTCGCCTTCCACACGGATGCGGCCAATCGCACCGCCATACTGGTTGTAGTTGCCGTCTGAACCGCAGTATTGACGCCGGTTGCCATTGGCATTGATGCATCCACCATTGGCGATCAACTGACCATTGCCGGTTACTGTCGTCGCAAGCAGTCGAATGGCACCGCCAGAACCGCCTGCGCCTCGCCCACCCGCATTCGTACCGGCGATGCCACCGCCATCACCGCCAGTGGCATCAATGCTTCCCGTGACTTTCAAGGTTCCTGAAGACGCGATGAGGATCGCACCACCACCACCGCCACCACCGGAACCAGGGAAATTCGCGCCTCCGCGTCCGCCACCGCCGCCGGAACCGCCGATCAGCGGTTGCAAGAGCGCCGAACCATAGGCATTTGCATGAGTACGAGGCGCGCTGCACCAATAGATCGCACCCATCTGATACGCGTCGGCGCCGTAGGCACCGCCGGCTCCAAGATATTTCAGATTGCCGGTCGCCGTGCAACCGTCGCCGCCCTCAATACCGCCGAATCCGCCACCGGGCCCCAAACCCGCTCCACCACGAATGATCGCCGGTCGCTGCGCCGCATCGTCCTTGCCACCACGTCCACCGGCAAAACCACCCGGGCCGCCGTCACCAGGCATACCCTGAGTAGCTTGGTTGCCATCACCGTCCGTACCCGTGGATTTCGCGTCGGCACCACGGACGTCGATCGATCCGGCAATGGTCACGTCGCCACTCGCCAGCAAATACACCGGCGTGTTGGCCGCATTGCGCTTGAACTTCACCGTGACGCCGGTGGGAATATTCACCGTCGTGTAATTGAGAATGCCTGACGGTGGCAACGCGATCTCCACGTTTGTCGTCGGGTTGAGCGCACCATCGCTGCCCGTGCTGCCGCTGTTGACCGCCAGCGCCGGTGCGCTTGCCAACGCGACGAGAGCCGCAGCCAGCGCAAGGCGCAGCGACCGTTGAGGATGGTGCTTCATGACAAGACTCCTTGAGCGAAATGGCGGTTGCATCCAGCAGCGACCCGTGACTTGCGAAGGAACAGCGGTAACCGGCGAGATACCCACTGCGCCATGGCAGGGGGTATTCGCGGAACGAAAGCGAAGACGCGTGAATCCATACTCATGAGCCGGGCACCACAGTGATGGTGTTGACGACGCTGGGCTCCGCGGAGGTCGCACCACCCGGCACCAGCAACTGCAGTACGCGCTTGCCGGAAGTCGCAGTGCGGTCCAGCTTCAGCGTCACCTTCAACGCTTCGCCGAGGGAGTCCTGCGACCAGGCCGGCTTGCCCACCAGGCTCACGCCGTCACCCGGCAACAAGGTGGCCCCCGTGACGCTGGCAAGATCTCGGCCACGAATCGTCAATGTCGTGGTCTCGCCCGCGGTAAGCACGATGGGCGTTACCGAATCCAGGCTGGGCACGTGGCCAATGCCAAAGGTCGCGGACAGCGGCAAGGCCCAAGCGATCTCGCTGTCGCTGGTGCGCAGGTGCAATTGACGAGTCGTCAGCGGTGCGTCCTGAGCCACACTGATCGGCACGCTCAACTCGCTTCCGTCTGCGTTGACCGAGGGCGTACCGAACAGCAGACCTGTGGCGGGTGTCGCGGAGACCTGCG
Organism: Dyella sp. ASV24; assembly: GCF_016428905.1. Lineage (GTDB taxonomy): Bacteria > Pseudomonadota > Gammaproteobacteria > Xanthomonadales > Rhodanobacteraceae > Dyella. Next base: position 2,106 of record NZ_JAELTQ010000088.1, read on the forward strand.
TCACCGGGCTCAAGGCCGTACCACTCACCTTCAACGTTCCGGATGTCCCCTGCAGCCAGCCATCGGTCGCCATGGTGTTGGCCATCGAGCCGACCAGGACGCGCACCGCGGCAGTCACCGCCTGATTGCTGCCGGTGATCGGCGCAGGCGCCTCCTCCGGAATCAACACAGTCACGGCCGGTGCAACCAATGTTCCGTCGAAGCTAGGCTGAACCACATCCGCACCCACCGAGACATTGACGATGCGCGAGGCAATCGCCGGATACGTCGCACCGACCTGGCGGGCGAGCGTCACTGTGTTGGCCGGTGTGATCGTGCTGCTGGATTCACCCGCGGCCGTGGTGACCACCACCAAGCGTGGACCGATCGCAGCCGATGCATCCACCGCGACAGCGAACGCGAGCGAGCTGCCGTCATCGCTACTGGTCAACGGACGCATCACTGTGATGCCCTGCGCCGGTTCGAAGCGAACATCACTGGCGTTGCCCAGGTTGCGTCCGCGCAGCACCAGATTCTGCGTCGCACCACCCAGCGTCAGCACGGACGGCGTCGCGGACTGGACTTCGGGCACCGGCGCGGAGATCAGGAACACACCGTCCTTCACATCCGCGAAAGCGATTGGCCCGCTAGTAGTGTTCAGCACCAGACGTCGCACGCCCAGGGCAGCTTTCGCATCCGTCGTGAGGTCGAAGCCGAGTTCGGTGCCGTCGGCGTTGATCCGCGGGCTGCCGATCGTCAGACCGGTCGACGGCACCATGGTGACCGACGTAACGGCATCCAGGCCCTGCCCCTTGACGGTTACCGAGGTGTTCTCACCGATGATGCCGCGACGTGGAGCCACGTTCGTCGCGCTGGCACCCACCACCACGCCAAGCTGCGACGTCAGCACCGGCGCGACCGGACGCGGATCGGGGACCGGCGTCGAACGACCGACCACCACGCCCACAATACGCGCCGTTGTGCTGTAAGCCGTTGGCACTGCGTCGATCACACTCAGGCTGTTGCCTGCGACAGCGGCGGATTCGGACGCACCCGCCGTGGTGCTGACGCGCACAACCTTGATACCCGTCGTCGCGTTGTTATTCACGCGCAGGCTTGCCAGCAGTTCAGTGCCGTCCGCGTTGATGACTGGCTGGGCATCCACTTCGATGCCATCGCCCGGCTCAAGTGTCACCTTGCCGGCCTGCAGGTTACGACCGCGCACGATCAACGACGTGGAGGTTCCGCGGGTGACCTGGATCGGCGATACCGAGTCCACGCGCGGCAGACCGGCGGCCAGTAGAACGGTGGCGCGAGAAGCATCAGCAAAGGTCAGCAATGCATCCATGTCGTCGCGCACCACCACTCGGCGCACGCCGGTAGCCGCGTCGCTCGCCGCGGTGACGCTTGCACGCAAGACGGTGCCATCGTCGGAGACCTCTTGCGCGCCGAAACTCAGACCATCGGCGGGCACGATAGTGAACTTGGAACCCTTGGGAATCGCCGTGCCGCGCACCTCAAACACCTGCGTCGCGCCCAGAGTCCATGCGCCCGGCACCAGGCTGTCGAGCACGCCGCCCACGCCCACCTTCACGTCGCGCTGCACGAACATCTTGGCTTCGGTCGTTGGCGCAGCGCCCTGCACTACGACACCAACGGGAAGTGCGTAACTCGTATTGAGCCCGCGGAAATCCGGCGTGATGAACATGGGGACGGAATTGCTTCCCAACGTTGCCGATTGCGCGAGCAACGTGGCGGAGCCCTGTGCAAGCGGCACGATGGATACGGTAGCGCTGGTTTGGCCCGCGGCGATCACCAGCGAATTCGGCTTCACCGTGGCCTTGGTGGCATCGGATACCGACAGCTCGAGCAGGTGATCACGGAAGTCCGCCTTGGAAAGGCGCAGCGTGATGTCATGCGGCTTCTGGTCCGGCGGCATGGCAATGGGTGTCGGCTCGAAGCTCAGCTTCGGCGGCACCGGCATCTCGATGCTCAGGTTGCTGGTGTTGGAAAGCAGGTATTGGCCGGTCGAACCTGGTTCGGGAATACGCACTTGCACAGGCAACGAAGCTGCGCCGGTTTGCACCGGCAAATGCGAACGCAGCTCGCCACTATTGACGAGCTGCGTCGGCAAGGCCGCGGAATTGACCAGCACTTCGGCGCCGGTCGTGAAGTTGTTGCCGCTGACCACCAGTTCAGTGGGGCCTGTTCCCGCGAGAACGGTAGTCGGTGCAATGGCCGTGATGGCAGGCAATGGCTGCGTGACATTCAGCGCGGCAGGTACTTCCAACTCACCCGCATCGAGCTGCAGGCGAAGCGTAGCCTTGCCAAGCTTGGCTGCTGCGTCCGCCTTGACCTGCAAGCTGAGCCGTTCGGATGTGCCACCGGTAAACGGCGTCACCGCCAGTCCCGTGTTGTCGAAAGACGCAGATGCGAGGCCGTCGAGGCGCACGCCATCCACCGTCATATTGATCGATTGCCCGCGTTCAATGCTGATGGGCGCGATCTTGCTCACGCTGGGCGAGCGCCCCACCGACACCGCACCGCTCTGCACGACATACGGAATGCCACGCAAGCCCCAGGTCACGCTACCGGTGATATCGCCGGCCGGCACCAGTACACCGTTGACTGCGTTGCCGCTCGCCTTATTGCCTACACCGCTAGGCGATGCCGCAAGGTCCACGGAGATGGCCGCGCCCGCATTGTTTCGGACGTCCATATAGTTGAACACCGGTGCTGAGCCTTGCACCGCCAGACCGCTGCCGTACTCGAACTGCACATGCTCGAGCAGCGTCGTCGCCGTTGTGCCCGGCCCGAAAGTCCAGGCGCGAAAATCGCCCGGCGCAGCGGATACGCCTTGGCGTACCTTGTCGGAGCTGACTTTGATGGGTTGGGCGAAGGACCCTAACGCACGCACGGTACCGGCCTGCACGGTAAGGCTGGCTGCCGTCGTCATAAAAATCTGCGTGCCTGCGTCGATCGTCAGCGACGCGCCGCCTTGCACGACCACATCACCGGACAGCACATAAGGGCTGTCGGCAAGCGTCCAGTGCGTATCTGATTTTATTGGGCCGGATACCGACGTCTGTGCCGCCACATTCATGGCGCAAAACGTCAAGATCGCAGCAACAGCCAAGCGGCATAGCCGCCAAAAGCTCGCATCCATGCTTGTTCTCTGAGACGTGCCTGTCGGGTCGCTCATCCAGCGACCAAAGCACGCTCACCCCACAGCCGTCCGGCGCCCGCCACGACTTGTCGTCGGACGGATCGTCAGATGCACAGCATGGTGTCGCCCCCTGTTCGCCGAACTAGCCGATCGCAATATGGTGCGATTCGTTAGTTCTTGCGAAGTCTTGCACAGACTTGAGAAACATCACAAGGGGGGATCTTCGTCGCCCGGAACCGATACCCGACATCGCGCGCCGTGCGAGGCAAGGACGCCAGCAATACGCTGGATCGACAACGATGGCTGCATCGAAAAGCCGCCTAAATAAGCTCTTCCTCGAGAAAGTGCGGCTGCAGGTTTATGGCTGATCCTCCGTCCTGTAAGCGGCTCGGCCCCAGGCCGGAGCCCCACGTTATGCACGGCCCTCGGCAGCTGAGTTCAGTCACGCGCATGACGCTAGATCTTGCGCATCAAATAATAACGATTATCATTACCATACATCATCGACCCGCCCGCCCCTCGCTTCCCTGGCAACAGGTTTCGGCCTCTACCGATGGATGAAGCGATGCGCATGGACCTCAAGGCAATCCGCTCTCATGACCATCAAACTTCTGGCCGGCGCCGTGCTGGCTGCGCTTGTGTTTCCCCACACAGCCTTCGCTGCTACAGGTAATCCGCTATCTACCGAGGCGGCCGATGTGCCCACCTCGGAAAGTCAGGCGAAGCGGCTTTCTTCGGTGGACGTGCAAGCCAGCGTGACTACGCTGGATGCACAAACCGCAGACTCAGCAACTAAAACCCGCACCCCGCTCATCGAAACACCCCAAGTGGTGTCGGTCGTCACGCAGGAACAGATGCGCATGCGCGGCGCGCAGAGCGTGATTCAGGCGCTGGGCTATTCCGCCGGTATCGCCGGCTACGGCCCGGACTCGCGTTCGGATTGGTATACCGTCATTCGTGGCTTTTGGCCGTCCATTTATCTGGACGGCCTCCAACTACCGGTGACCATGACCCTGGCCAGCTGGATCACCGACCCGTATCAGCTCGAACGCGTCGACGTGCTGCATGGCCCCTCCTCCGTGCTCTATGGGCAAGGCGAGCCCGGCGGCACCGTGGACATGGTGAGCAAGGTGGCTGGCGGCGCACCGGTGCACGAGGTGCAATTTCAGTTGGGCGATCACGCGCGCAAACAACTGGCTGCCGACTACGGTGGCCAACTCGACGCCGCAGGCCACTGGTCGTATCGCGTGGTCGCGCTAGGCCGAAATCAGGACGTCGCCAACTCGCCGTTCCGTTCCTCGCGCGTGATGCTGGCGCCCTCGGTGGCCTGGAAGCCTTCGGCCGATACCTCGCTGGTTATCACCGCCAACTACCTGCGCGACCATGCCAACTACGCCGGTAACTTTCTGCCGGCGGAAGGCACCATTCTGCCCAGCCGGTATGGCCGTATCTCACCGCACACCTATACCGGCGATGCTGACTTCACCAAGTATCACAAAGTGGAGTACGCCTTCGGCTATCAGTTCGAGCATCGATTCAACGACACCTGGACCTTCCGTCAGAACACGCGGTATTCGCGTACCTGGCTGGACAACAACATGGTGTACGGCATTGGAATGGCCGAGGATGGTCACAGCATCGATCGCTATGCAGGCATCGCCAAGCCCGACTACCGCCGCTTGGCTATCGACAACCAGATGGAAGGCCATTTCCAGACGGGCGCTTTCGAGCACACAGTATTGCTCGGCGCCGATTACCAGCATCAGCGCACCTTTGATCCAGAGAACTACGCGCTGGCACCGCCTATCGATCTGTACAACCCGGTGTACGTGCCGATCGATCCGGCCATCTTCGCTCCAGGCGGAGCCAACTATCCGCAGGACATCCGCCAGACCCAGAAGCAGCTGGGCCTTTATGCGCAGGATCAGATCAAGTACGCCGACCATTGGGTGTTCGTGCTGTCAGGTCGTCAGGACTGGAGTCGCCTGAGTTCGATTGACCATGCCGTGCCCAATGCCACCACGGCACGCCAGAACGATCACGCATTCACTGGCCGCGCAGGCGTGGTGTACCTGGCTGACAATGGCTTGGCGCCCTACCTCAGTTATTCGGAATCGTTCAACCCGACCACCACACCCAACGCGTACGGTGCACCGTTCCGGCCGACCACTGGCAAACAATACGAAGCCGGTCTGCGCTTCCAGCCACCCGGCGGACGCACATCGCTTACGGCCGCGGTATTCCAGATCCACCAACAGAACGTACTCACACCGAACCCCGACCAGCTGAACTTCCCCAACGGCTCGCTGCAGACCGGTGAAGTACGCTCACGTGGCGTGGAGCTGGAAGCGCGCACGTCCTTCGGCGATGGCTTCAACCTGCTGGGCGCCTATACCTATCAGGACGTGCGCAACACCAAGGCCAACGACAACACGCTGAACAAGTGGCCGACCTCCATTCCCATCCCGCACGAACTCGCTTCCGTATGGGCTGACTACACCATCCCACGGGGTGACTGGGCAGGTTTTGGCGTAGGTACCGGTGTGCGCTACACGAGCTCGTCGCGCGGTGCGCCGGATAACTCATTGCGGGTGCCGAGCTATACGCTGATCGACGCCACGGCGTTCTACCAGTTGCCACAGTGGCGCCTGGCGCTGAATCTGAGCAACCTTGCGAACAAGGTGTATGTCGCCGGGTGCTACGACGCCACCCGCTGCATCTACGGCACTGGCCGCACCGCCATGCTCACGGCCACCTACGACTGGTGAGTCACTGAAACCATCGGCATCGACCCGATAGCGGGCGTGACATCACGCCCGCTGCCTAAGCGATATCTCCGCAACGGGGAAGCGACATGCGAAAGCATGCACCGCCGCCCTCGGCCTCGGTAACCTCCACTCGCCCGCGATGCAAGGCGATGATCTCCTGCACCAGATGCAGACCGAGCCCCGCACCACTACTGCTGGGGCGCAGGCGATAGAACGGGTCAAAGATGCGGTGTCGCTCCTCCACGGGAACACCCGGTCCCTGGTCACTCACGCCAAGCGTGCCGTCTTCCTTGACGCCGATGGTGATCACGCCCCGACCACCACCGTGGGCAATGGCATTCTGCAGCAGATTGGTCAAAGCGCGTGACAAGGCCATGCGATCGCCCATGACCATCACGTCCTTGTCCGGCGCATCCAACGCCAGCTCGTAGCCCGCGTCCACAACCATCGGCGCCACATCGGCCGCCACTTCGCCCGACAGGGTAACCAGATCAATCGGCTCGAAGGCTTCCTGTGGGCGACTCAGTCGTTGCAGATCGAGCAACTGTTCCGCGAGATTAGACAGCCGTGCCACGTCAGCCAGCAACCGGCTCCGGGATGCACCGGCCACCAGTGTTTCGATGCGAGCTTCAAGGATGGCAATCGGCGCGCGCAGCTCGTGAGCGGCATCGACAAGGAAGCGATCGCGCGCTTCGTAGCCTTCATTGAGCCGCCCAAGCGCTGCGTTGAAGGCCTGCACCATGGGTTGCAGCTCGCGAGGCACGGCCTGGTCAGCCAATCGCGCGCTACGCTCATCAATATTGATCGCCCGCGCCTGCTCTGCCACCTCCCGGACGCCGGATATGGCGCGGCGAATGAGCCACGGCATGACGACCAGCGTCGCCACTACAAGCGGCAAGCTCATGCGCCATACCAGATAACTGGCCACACCAACGAGCACAGGTCCGAGTTTTACTGAGGCGACCCCACCGCACATGATGCGCACTTGCCCAAACGATGTCTCACCTAGCCGTGTGCGCATGGTAAGTGCGTACGGCGGACGACTATCGTGGATTTCCATCGTCTGCAGATGCGATAGCTCTGCTGCCAGCGGACGATACGTGGCCGGCACGTCGCCGTGCTCGAGTCGCCGCCCCTGGTCATCTTCCACGATAAACCAGAGGCCGGGCTGTGCATGCAGCAGTGTCTGCACGTCTTTGCTATCAGCAAGTGCCAAATGCCCTGATGGATCGACATACAAGGCGTCCTGGATGACACGGGGCACACTGTCATCGATGTAAGACACGTTGTCGTGATGGTACGAAAATGTGATGACAACGATCAGGCCAAGGACAGCCAGCAGTTGCAGGCCAATGACTCGCCACGACAACTGGAAGACCAGCGACTTATTCCTCGCGAACATCGGGACGCTCCTTCAGCAGATAGCCGATGCCACGAATGACGTGAATATCCGCGCGCGCACCGGAATCCGCCAATGAACGGCGTAACTTGGATACATGTGCATCCAGCGCATTCGATTGAATCTCATCATTGAAGTCGTACACCGACTCCTGAAGCACTTCGCGTCGAACAGTACGGCCGTGCCGCAGAAACAGTGCTTCCAGCACCAACATCTGACGGCGCGGAAGCGGCAACAGGACGCCGTCGACAAAGGCTTCATGGGTGGAGAAATCGAACAGGAGGTTGCCGACGGTTGCCGTGGGCAAGACCAGCTGTGAGGGACGTCGGGATATCGCGCGTATACGCGCCAGCAGCTCCTCGATAGCGAACGGTTTGACCAGATAATCATCCGCACCAAGATCAAGGCCGGCAACACGATCGGGCAGCGCGCCGCGCGCCGTCAGCATGATGACAGGCAGGTCGGCCCGGTATTTGCGCGCCAGCCGGATGAGCGAGATGCCGTCACCGTCCGGCAATTGACGATCGAGCAGAAGCAGATCGTGGACGTTCTGACGCAAGGCTTCAGCGGCCTGCGATAGGTCGGGTGCGGTATCGACCAGCATGCCGTGACGCTGCAAAGCCGCGCACAAGGCGATGGCCATTTCCGGTTCGTCTTCGACCAGCAGGATACGCATAGTGAGGCGGCCACTCCTTCTCAGCCCGCCACGGCAGGGGCGATGACTCTATCAGTAGCGTCGTTTATCCGGCGCAATGTTCAGGCAATGTCCGTTCCCCAGCATGCGGCGCCTGAATCATCAACTTGCATCCCATGCCCACTATCTCTCGACGTCTTGCCGGCTTGGCCGTTATTTCCATAGGTACGATGCACTGCGCAGGTGCTGCTGCCCAATCCTCACAAGCTCAAACCCGCACCTGGACAGTGGGCATGGGTGCCATATGGAGCCCTAGCCCTTATCGCGACTACAGCAATAAGGCGTGGCCGATGCCCTTGGTCAGCTATGAAGGCAAGTCGTTCTACGTACGAGGCGCCAGCCTGGGCTATCGGTTGTTTACCACGGGATCGGATGAGTTCTCCGTAATCGCATCGCCCTTGGGCAACCGATTCATCCATGACGACAGCAGCGATCCACGCCTACGCCGTCTCTCTGACCGCGACATCTCCGGTATCGCGGGCGTGGCTTGGTTGCACCGCGCGAACTGGGGTGTACTTCAAGCGAGTGCGCAAAAGGAATTCACCGGCCATGGCGGCGGCGAAGTGCTGGATGCGAACTACAGCTTCCCCATCACGGAAGGCCGTCTGCTCCTGACGCCAACGGCGGGCGTTACGTACGACACGGGTGCCATCAACAACTATTACTACGGCGTAAGCGCCTCTGACGCCGCCCGGAGCGGGCTGGCGTTTTATCGCGCGGGCAGCGGCTCGATGCCCTACCTCGGCATGACAGCGACGTACAAGCTGTCTCGATCCTGGCTAACCGCGGCTGGCCTGCGTTATGCGCGCTTGTCGGATGCCGTGAAGGACAGCCCCATGGTCGACGCCGATCACACCGAGAGTTACTTCATCTCCCTGAGCTACATCTTTTGACTATGAGCCAAGGCATCTTCCGACGCATCTTCCATCTGGCTGAGCAGATCGAGCCCAACCGCAGCGCGGTCTGGGACTGGTTGCTTCATACGCATATCGACGGGCTTGGCGGACATACAGCACTGGAAATGGTCTTTGCTGACCAGGGCGAACAGGTCGTCGATATGCTGGAGGCCGCCCTGCATGACGAGAACGACAAGGTATTGCTCGGTGGCTCTTCGTTTTTAGTGTCTAGCAAACACTAAGGCCAACCTGTCTGGAAGCGGCGAGTGCCAAAACCCGGCGCTCGTCGCTTCCGCGCGAATCAAACTTCTTAAGCGACGCCAAACAAACTTTGGCCTATGTATCCGCCTTCTCGCACACCGGGCGGGCAAGCGAACATGCCGCCACCGATGTGTGTCACGAACTGGTTCATCATGTCGAACTTGGACATCTTGTCGAAGATCTTGATGAACCCCTGGCGCGGATCATGTTGGAAGCACAGAAACATCAGGCCAGCGTCGAACTCCATGCCCTGATGCCACGGTGGCCAACGCTCCGCCGTGAAGCTCAGGCCGTTGTCGTAGGAGTAGGAACGGCGAAGGATCTGCGCACCGTCATTCACCGCTGGCGCGCCCAGCCGCACATGGGAGTTCTCCGGCAGCACCGGGTTGCCGTCGGCGTCGTTGGCATCGAGATCCAGCGCATCGAATTCGCCCGTCTTGCCTAACGGGGCGCCGGTGTCCTTGTGGCGCCCCATGATCTGCTCCTGGAATGCAAGCTTCATGCGGTCCCAGTGTTCGAGGGCAATGCGGATGGGGCGCGCCACCAGATACGAGCCGCCCTGCATCCACGCCGTTTCGCCGCCCGCCCACACAAAGTCGCTCATGGCCTTGGGGCTGGATGCACTCGGATTCATGGTGCCATCCTTGAATCCCATCAAGTTGCGCGGCGTTTCATGCGCCGACTTGCCTGCGGAAAGAAAACCCGTTTGCGCCCAACGCAGCTTGGCGGTGCCGTAGGACAAGCGCGCCAACTGCCGTACGGCATGGAAAACCACTTGCGGATCGTCAGCGCACGCCTGGATGCAAAGATCACCACCGGTACGCTCTGCGACCAACTGGTCGCCGTTGAAACGGGGAAGATCCACCAGTGCTGCGGGTCGGTGATCACCCAGGCCAAAGCGGTCCTTGCCATCTTTCACGAAGAGCGTTGCGCCAAATCCAAAGGTCAGCGTCAGCCGGCTGGCCGGCAGGCCTTGCGACTCTCCCGAATCGAGCGGCTCCTTGCCCGGATCGCTGGAGAGCGGCGCAGCGGTCTGACCTTGAGTCAGGCGCGCCGCGGCACTCGTCCATGTCCTCAGCAAGGCAATCAACTCGTCGCGCTTCTCCGTCGCGACATCGAAAGCGGCGAAATACACGTGGGACTGCTGCGGCGTGGCAATGCCCGCCTGATGCTCGCCAAAGAAGGGCACGACGTCGCCATCACTGGCAGTCGCGTCAGGTGCATTTCGGTTTCGGGCGTAAGACAACGCAGGCGCCACGGAGGCGGCCGCCGCCAATGTCGTTGCCGATGCGAGGAAACGACGCCGGCCATGCAACCTGGAATCGTCGGTGGTGCTCATTTTCCACCTCTCACCAAGGTATTCATGTCGTCTTCGACGTAATAGAAGCCTTGGCCATCCGGGGTCAGGGCGATACCAAAGAGATCACCATTGCCAGGCGGCGATTGCGCCTGATCGGAATCGATCCACTGGCTGTAGATCTGCTTGCCGCCGGCGGGGTCGATTTCCACGAGCTGACCGTCCTTGCCGTTGCAAACGAGGAGATGCCCGGCAGGGGTGTAAACCATCGCCAGCGGCCAGCTCAACAAGCCGTCCTTCGTTACGAGCTTGCCGGTGCCCGCGCTGCTCGTGCGATCGACGGCGTCCGGAATGGCGGTGATGACGTTGTCGAGGCCATCCGTCACGTAAAGCGTGTTGTCCGGCCCCAATGACAGCCCGGTTGGCCCAAGCAGGAAGTTGTCACGATCCGCGCGCTGCGCAAAGCCATCGCCGACGACGGTCTGATCAACCAGTACGGGCGGCTTGCCCTCGGGAATCTTGATATTGAGGCGCAGCACCGTCGCCTTGTGGATCACTTCCGGAAAGCCGGTAGCCTTGTCGATCACATCCGGGCTTTGCAATCCAAAGCCGGCCATGCTGATGAATAGCGTAGCGGTGTCGCCACGATCCACCACAGCTATATCACCCCAAGGGTCGTTGATGGTCGGGCCCGACCACGCCGCCACCATCTTGCCATTAGGGTCCAGCACGATCAGGCAGCCATCGCCTTTGGTCGCGGTGGTGCCATCGGTGCTCGGGGTGCTGCCAACGATCACCCAGCCACTCTTGAGCATGGTCATCGCGGTGGTCAAGCCCACCCCGCCCGGGCATTCCGGCAACTTCTGCGGCAGCTTGGCGAACAGCGTGGTCTGCTTGGTCGACGGCCGATAGTCGATGATGGTGGTGCCCGTACCCTGCAGGTTGGACAGATTGTTGAAGTTGTCGACCAGCACGTCGTCCTTCTGGATAACGCCCGCAGAGGCCGGCGCAACGACCACCGCATAGGGATTCAAGTCCCCGTTTTCAGTGACCGACGAAGTCAGCGTCACATGACGATGGATGGACTCCAGCATGCCCTTGGGTTCATCCGCGGCCGCCTGCGCCGCGCACGTCATGAGCGCCATTGCGAGGATCAGCGCCCCACCCTTTCCACTACAGATCGAATCATTCATCCGCGACACCTCAGAACAGGATATTGGTACGCAGCCCAAGCACCAGCTCGTTGCCGATGCGGCGCGTGGGTTCGTTGGGGTTGGCTATCCCGCCACCGGGGTTGAAGACGTATTGAAGATCCGGCTGCAACTGCCACCACGGTCGAAGCTGATACTGGTAAGTTATCTCGACATAGGTTTCGGAGCTGCGGATCGGGTTGAAGCTGTTGGGATCGATCAGCTGGGCAAAGTACGCCGTGTCGCGATCAGCCCCGGCGATACCAGTAGAGACACGTACGTAGCCCATGCCGACACCGAACGTATCGTCCGCGCGATTTCGAAATGGTTCGTGCAACACAACGCCCGCGTTCATGCTGAAGCGGATGAAGTTCCTGTCGTTCTGCGGCGTACCCATCACGCGACCAAACGCGTTGAAGGTGTGATTGGGATCGGTGCTGCTGCGCCAGAGCATCTGGTCAGCCACGGCATACAAAGAGAAGTTGCCCTTGTGGTTCGCCGGAACGCCATTGCTCTGCGGATTCGCCAACGCCACGCCCTGGGTGTCGTATCGCTGATCCGCAAAGCTTTCGGTGTCGTACCAGGCACCGAGTCGATACGTGCGCGCCAGCGGAGCCGATTCGCCTGGATACACCATGCTGCCCAGCGACGGATAGGCGTACTGCAATTCCGCCATGATCAATCGGCCGCCACCCAGCGGGAAACTGGTGCCGGAAGGATTGGTCTGCTGCGCATCGCCCTGGTTGTTCTTTGTAGGGCTGCCGTTGAATACGCCCACCAGAAGGTTGATGGAATCCACGGGGCGATAGCGGAACCTGACACCCAATGCCGACAGCGGATACGCAGGCCCGCCTCCTGGCATGTTGTACGAGGGCAGCGCCGGCCAGCCGAACATCGTATTCATGAAGTATGACGCGTTGCTGCTGACGATGAATTCCTGGTCAACGCTTTGCTGGCCGATCTTGATGTCCAGCCGATCTTCTTCCAGGAACTTCTGGTCGTACCACATCTCCCACAAGCGGGTCGCGCGATCCGCCTCGATGCCGCTCGAGGTTTGAATGGTCGAGAGGTTGTTGGCGCTGAGGTTCTGGCCGTGGATCTGGAGCGCACTGATATTGAACAGGCCGCCGTACCAGCCGATGCCGCGACGTGTATCCCACTGCATGATCATCTGCGTGAGGCCGTCGTATTGAGCACCGCGCTGCGTGCCGCCCGTTGCGTTGCCCAACACTTCACTGGTCTCCTGGATCGCCAGTGAGATGCCGTACTTGCTCAGCCCGCTGCGCAGACCAAACATGTCGCCAAGCAAAAAGTTGCTTCGCTTGAGATCACCCAGAAAGCTCGCGAGGTTCTTGGGCTGACCATTGACCCGATCGGACGTGATCGGCACCGACAACGGCGGAACACCTGCCCACGCGTCACCTGTCGCGATCAGGCCCGTCGAGCCCACGCCAAGTGCTGCCAGGAACACGGCAGACGCGCTGCGCCTATCCAACGTCCCTTTACGACTGCGCTTTCGAAACATGCCTGCCCCTTTGCAGAAAGCTTGTCCCCTGCTTCAGCGGCGCAGCATAGATCAGAACGCTTTCGCGAATCATTCGCATTAGCGATTAACTTCGCGAAACGGACGGCAAAAGGTCGCATTTTCGCAAGAACTTGCTGGCTTCGTGATGCCGTCGAGGGAGCCATTGCCGCAGTAGAGGGGCAAGAAGTTGATTCCAAAATAGGAATCATTATCATCTTTCGCCTCATAACCCACGAGCCGTGCCCATCCGAGACACGGCCAAGTTGCCCCGGGAACAACGACTGATGTCCGCCCTCTTCTCCAGAAGCGCGCTTCTGGCAGCCATGATTCTGGCCCTCGCCTCCCCGGCTTATGCCGACGATCAGACCGATAACGCGGCGACGCCTTCATCCACCACGCCCCAGAAAGACGACAAGAAAAGCGTCTCTCTCGAGGCCGTCAATGTCGTGTATTCCACGACCAAGACGGAAACACCCGCGGTTGAGATTCCGCAGTCGGTAAGCACCGTCACGCCTGATCGCATGCAGTTGTATGGCATGCAGGGCCTGGACGAAGCCGTCCGTTATCTCGCCGGTGCAGTGGGCGGCAGCTATGGCGCGGATCCGCGCAGCGACTGGATCCTCGTGCGCGGCTACGACCCCGCCAAATTCCTCGACGGCCTGGCGCTGCCCAATGGCGACTGGACCGCGGATTCGCGCATCGAGCCGTATGGCCTCGAGCGCGTTGAAGTGAACAAGGGCCCGTCGTCAGCCATGTATGGCCAGTTGCCGCCGGGCGGCATGATGGACATGACGAGCAAGCGCCCCAGCCTGGATGCTCCGCACGAAATCATCGCGACCGTGGGCAGCTTCGGTCAGAAGCAACTGGCTGGCGATACGGGCGGACAGCTCGACAGCGACGGCCATTGGCTGTGGCGCCTGGTAGCGCTGGCTCGACAAGGCGACTCGAACATCAAGCATTCGAAGGACGACCGCTACTATTTCGCTCCCAGCCTGACCTGGCAACCGGACGACAACACGTCGTTCACGCTGCTGCCGCGCTACCAGCGCGCCCTGTCCGATGGCGTGGGTGGCTTCCTGCCGTCGCAGGGCACGCTCTACCCCAACCCCTATGGGCAGATTCCGCGCGACGTAAATCCCGGCGAGCCCGGATACGACCACTACTGGAAAACCGACGAATCGATCGGTTACGCCTTTACGCACCGCTTCAACGACACGTGGTCGTTCCGACAGGATCTGCGCCTGCAGAACGAAAAGGTCGACCATCGCTCCATCGGCAGTCTGGGTCTGCAGGACGACCTGCGCACGCTCAGCCGCTACAACTATCCGTTGGTGGACCACGCCAACGTGTTCGCCGTGGACAACCAGGTCGAGGCGAAATTCGATCAAGGCAGCGTGCAGCACAACGTGCTGATGGGCGTGGACTATCTGCATAGCCACAACGACTACAAATCAGGTTATGCCTCGGCCCCGCCGATCGATATCTTCGACCCGGTTTACGGGCAACCCATTGCACCGGCGCCGTACACGTTCCACACCAACAGCCTGCTGGAGCAGCTGGGCGCTTACGTGCAGGACCAGATCACCATCGGCAAATGGGGCATCGTTGCCAGCGGCCGCGAGGACTGGGTCAGCAACGATGTGAAAGACCTGATCGCCAACACACGCGACAAGCAAAACGACAACGCGTTCTCCGGTCGCCTGGGCATAAACTACACCACCGATATCGGGCTGGTGCCGTACGTCGCCTACTCCCACTCCTTCAAGACCACGGTAGGCACCACGTTTGACGGCAACGCATACAAGCCGATCACTGGCGACCAGTACGAAGCAGGCCTCAAGTACCAGACGCCCGATGGCCGTACGCTGATCACCGGCGCCGTTTACCAGCTCACGCAGAAGAACTCACTCACGGTCGACCCCGACCACTTGTTCTTCTCGTTGCAGCAGGGCCAAACGCGTACGCGCGGCGCAGAGCTGGAAGCGAATGTGGCCGTAACGGACCACCTGAGCATGACTGCTGCGTACGCCTACACGGACGCCAAGGTCACCCACGCCAACGACGCCACCCTGGGCAAACAAGTAGCGCTGGTGCCGAAGCAGCAGGCGTCGCTATCGGCAGACTACGGTGTCCACGAGGGTGTTCTTGCCGGCTTGGGTTTCGGCGGAGGCGTCCGCTTTATCGGCGATCACTATGGCGATGCGTTCAACCAGTTCCACACTGGCGGCTACACGCTGTTCGACGCCAACGCGCATTACGACATTCAGAACTGGCGCTTCCAGGTCACGGCGGCGAATCTGTTCGATCGTGAGTACGTGTCGGCCTGCAACAGCGCCATCTGGTGCTATTACGGCTATCCGCGCGAAATCACCGTTTCCGCCCGTTATCGCTGGTAACCCGCCTTGATGTCCCGCCGCGATCAGCGCGGCGGGTTCATCTTTTACTTCCCGAGCAAGTGCGGCATCACTTCGTTCAATGCCGAACGCAGCCAGTCGATGTCCAGCCCAGGATCACGCGCCGCTCGCACGGCCAGGCCTTCGAACACGAAGGTCAGCACCAGCGAGCGCTGGCGTGCCAGCTCCGCCGACATGCCGAAACCGCCTTCGGCCTTGGGCCGCATCAAAATCGTCTGCATCTCGCTACAGAACAATTGATCGCTCTGGTACATCGCCTTCGCCACCGCCTTGTCACGGGTGGCCTCCGCACTGGCTTCCAGAAACAACGCGGCATTGGTGATGCGCATGTCCGGCTTGGGGTGCGTCCAGGTGTGAAAGGTCTCCACCAGCAGCTCGGTCATGTCCATCGATGCGTCGAAGGCGCGCATGTCCTCCAGCTCGATCTCGGTCTGGCGCTCGATGATGGCCAGCACGATGGTGCTCTTGTTGGGAAAGTAGCGATAGATAAGTCCCGCGCTCATCCCGGCCGCTTCGGCGATATTGGCCATGCTCGCCGCGTGGAAGCCGTATTTGACGAAACAATGCTGCGCAGCCGTGAGGATGCGCTCGCGTTGCTCCCTGGCACGCTCGCTCAGGGGTTTGTCGTCGGATGTCTTGCGTTGACTCATGGTGCTCGTTCGTTCCAACCGCCTCCCAGCACTTTATACAAAGTGACCCGATTGGTCTGCTCGGCCAGTCGCGTCGCAATAAGTTGCTGCTGTGCGCTGTACAACGAACGCTGCGTCACCAGCGACTCCAGGTAACTGTCGCGCCCTGCGCGGTAACGGGCCTTCGACAGTTCGTCCGCCCGCGCCGCGGCGCTCTCCAATGCTTCCTGCGCCTGCCGTTGATCTGCCAGCGTGCGGGTCAGCACGAGCGCATCGGCCACTTCGCGAAAGCCTGTCTGGATCGCCTTTTCGTATTGCGCCAGCGCAATCTGCTGGTCGGCCTTGGCACCAGCCAGCTGCGCGGAGAGTCGGCCACCCTGAAAGATCGGCACGGTGATCTGCGGCATGAAGGTCCATGTGCCGCTGCCGCTCTTGAACAGGCCGGAGAGATCGTTGCTGACTGTCCCCACGCTGCCCGTGAGCTGGATGGAAGGGAAAAACGCCGCACGCGCCGCGCCGATATCCGCATTCGCCGCACGCAGCAAATGCTCCGTCTGCAAAATGTCCGGCCGGCGCAGCAGCACGTCGGAAGGCAGACCAGCCGGCAATGCACCCAGCATGGTGACGTCACCATTCAAACCGTCAGGCAGCAGCGCATCGTCCAACTGTGCGCCCACCAACAAACGCAGCGCGTTGGTGTCCTGCGCCACCAGCCCCGTGTAGCGAGCCATGTCGGCTCGCGCACTTTCCACCGTGGTCTGCGCCTGGCTCAGATCCAGCTGGGAGGCCGCGCCGAGGGCATGTCGCTTGCTCGTGAGCTCGAACGACGCCTCCTGATTGTCGCGCGTGGCCTGGGCGACCTTCAGCGACTCCTGATCCGCCGCCAGCGTGAGGTAGGCGTTGGCGACTTCCGCGATCAGGCTCAGTTGCGTGCTGCGCCGCGATTCGTCCTGCGCCAGGTAACGCTCCAGCGCGGCACTGCTCAGGGAGTTCACGCGACCAAACAGATCCAGCTCGAAGTTGGTCGTGCCCAGATCAGTACGGTACTGCTCGCTCAACGGTTGGCCGCTCACACCGGTGCGCGTCGACTGGCCCGTGACGTTGACCGACGGCACGCGGTCGGCGCGCTGGATGCGGTACTGCGCGCGCGCCTTCTCCACGTTGAGCACGGCCACGCGCAGATCGCGGTTGTTGTCGAGCGACAGCTCGATCAAGCGCGACAGCTTGGGATCGGTGAAGAACTGGCGCCAGCCGATGTCCTCCGCCCGACCCGGCTCGGCGGCGGTAGCTTCCGGCAAGGGCCACGCCGCCGGGATACCCGCCTGCGCAGCGGGCAGTTTGGGAGCCATGCTCACGCAGCCACCAAGGGCCAGGGCAATGGCCGCGCAGCACGCGGCCAGGATGGGCTTATTCATGGATGGTTTCTCCCGCCGCCGGCATGTCGCTGACCGCAGCCTTTTTCTTGCCGAACACACGCCGCACCATCACGAAGAACAGCGGCACGAAGAAGATGCCCAGCGCCGTACCGGCAATCATGCCGCCCAGCACGCCGGTGCCAATGGCACGCTGCGCACCCGAACCGGCACCCGTGGCAAGCGCCAGCGGCAACACACCCAGGCCAAAAGCCAGCGAGGTCATCAGGATCGGGCGCAGGCGCGTACGCACCGCGAGCAACGTCGCGGCGATCAAGTCCATGCCCTTCTCCAGGTTCTCCTTGGCGAACTCCACGATCAGGATCGCGTTCTTGCTGGATAGGCCCACCGTCGTGAGCATCGCGACCTGGAAATACACGTCGCGATCCAAGCCAGCGAGATACGCCGCTACCACCGTGCCGAGGATGCCCAGCGGAGCTACGAGCAGCACGGCGGTTGGAATCGTCCAGCTCTCGTACAGGCCGGCGAGACACAGGAACACCACCAGCACGGACAGCGTGTACAACAGCGGCGCCTGTGCCCCGGCTTCACGCTCCTGGTAGGACTGGCCGGTCCACTCCATGCCAACGCCACGCGGCAGCTTCGCCACCAGTTTCTCCACCTCCGTCATGGCGTCACCCGAACTCACGCCCGGTGCGGCCTCACCATTGATCTCCATGGCGGAAACGCCGTTGTAGCGTTCGAGACGCGGCGAACCGAAGTCCCAACGCGTACTGGCAAAGGCGCGGAACGGCACCATCGCGCCACTGGTATTCCGCACCGACCACTTCTCGAAGTCTTCCGGCGCCATGCGGAATGGCGCGTCGGACTGCACGAACACGCGCTTTACGCGGCCGCGATCCATAAAGTCGTCCACGTACTGACCGCCCCACGCCATCGTGAGGGTGTCGTTGATGTCGCCAATGGCAAGCCCCTGTGCCGCGGCCTTGCGGTAATCCACATCGATGCGGAACTGCGGGGTGTCGTCCTGGCCATTCGCGCGCACGTTGGCCAGCAACTTGCTCTGCGACGCTGCCTGCAGGAACTGATTACGCGCATCCACCAGGGCCGCATGGCCGAGGCCGGCGTTGTCCTTCAGGTAGAAGTCGAAGCCTGCTGAGTTACCCAGTTCCGGCACGGCCGGCGGCGCGAAAGCGAATACCATCGCTTCCTTGATCTGGCTGAAGGCGCCCATGGCGCGCCCGATCACCGCATTCAGGCTCAGATCGGCCTTGTGGCGCACGCTCCAGTCCTTCAACTGCACGAAGGCCATGCCCGTGTTCTGGCCGGCACCCGCAAAACTGAAGCCCTGCACCGAAAACACCGAGTCGACCGCCGGATCGTCCATGAACTGCTTTTCCACGCGTGCCATCACGTGAGCCGTGCGCTCGGTGGTGGCGCCCACCGGCGCCTGCACAATGGTGAAAGCAAAGCCCTGGTCTTCCATCGGCAGGAACGAGGTGGGCAGGCGTAGAAACACCACCATCATCGCCGCACTCATCGCCACGAACACCAGCAGAAAGCGCCGGCTGCGCGCAATGATGCCGCCCACGCTGCGCTCGTACTTCAGCGTGCCCTGGTCGAACTTGCGGTTAAACCAGCCAAAGAAGCCACGTTCGGAGACGTGGTGACCTTTGGCGATCGGCTTGAGCAACGTAGCGCACAGCGCCGGGGTCAGCACGATAGCCACCAGCACCGACAAGGCCATCGACGACACAATGGTCACCGAGAACTGGCGATAGATCACACCCGTGGAGCCGCTCAGGAATGCCATCGGCACGAACACCGCCGACAACACCAGCGCGATGCCCACCAGCGCACCGGTGATCTGCGTCATGGATTTGCGTGTGGCTTCGAGCGGCGACAAGCCCTCCTCGCTCATCACGCGCTCGACGTTCTCCACCACCACAATGGCGTCGTCCACCAGCAAGCCGATGGCCAGCACCATGGCGAACATGGTCAGCATGTTGATGGAGTAGCCCATGGCCGCGAGCACGCCAAACGTGCCCAGCAGCACCACCGGCACCGCGATGGTGGGGATCAGTGTGGCCCGGAAGTTCTGCAGGAACAGATACATCACCAGGAATACCAGCACGATCGCTTCCAGCAGCGTCTTGATCACGCCCTTGATCGACACCTTCACGAACGGGGTGCTGTCGAACGCGATCACCGACTTCACGCCACGCGGGAACGACGGCTGCATCTGCTGCAGCGACGCCTGCACGCGCTCCGCCGTCGCCAGCGCATTGGCGCCGGAGGTGAGCGAGATCGCGATGCCGGTGGCCGGCTTGCCATTGAACTTGCTGGTAAAGCCGTAGTCCTGCAGGCCCAGCTCTACGCGCGCCACGTCGCCCAGGGTCAACACCGAGCCATCGGTGTTGCTGCGAACCACGATGTTGCGGAACTGCTCTGGCGTCTGCATGCGCTGCTGCGCAATCACCGTGGCGTTGATCTGCTGGCCCTTCACCGCGGGGTTGCCGCCAATCTGGCCTACGGCTACCTGTTGATTCTGCGCACGCAACGCCGTCACCACTTCCGCGGGTGTCAGCTTGTAGGTATCGAGCTTGTTCGGATCCAGCCAGATACGCATGGCGTACTTGGAGCCAAACACTTCGATATTGCCTACGCCCTCTACGCGGCTGAGCGGGTCCACCACGTTGGCGGAGACGAAGTCGGAGATGTCTTCGCCATCCAGACGTCCATCCTCGGACACAAAGCCCACCACCATCAGGAAGCCCGAGCTGGACTTGACCACGTTGATGCCCTGCTGCTGCACGATCTGCGGCAACAGCGGCGTGGCGAGCTGCAGCTTGTTCTGTACCTGCACCTGGGCAATGTCGGGGTTGGTGCCGTTCTCGAAGGTGAGCGTCACCTGCACCGCGCCATCGGAGTCGCTCGTGGCGGACATGTAGATCAGGCCGTCCAGGCCTTTCATGTTCTGCTCGATGATCTGCGCCACCGAGTCTTCCGCCGCCTGTGCGGAGGCACCCGGATAACTGGCGTTGATGGTCACCTGCGGCGGCGCAATCACCGGGTACTGCGAGATAGGCAAGCGTGTCAGCGACAGCGCACCCGCAAGCATGACGATGATGGCGACGACCCACGCAAGGATGGGGCGATCGATAAAAAACCTGGCCATGGGTAGAAGTCCTTAGTGGGCCGTCGATGCCTGCGCCGATGCGGCAGGCGCGCCCGTCGCAGCAGGCGCACCCGCTTCAACAGCGTGCACCGGCATGCCGGGCTGGATCATCTGCAGCCCTTCCACGATCACCCGGTCACCCGTCGCCAAACCGCTTTCGACCAGCCACTGGTCACCGATGGTGCGGCTGACCTGCACCTCGCGCAGCGCGGCTTTGCCGTCCTTGTCGACCACCATCGCCGTGGCGCCGCCCTTGGGGTCGCGCGCGATACCGGCCTGCGGTACCAGCAACGCCTTGGGGTTGGTGCCCTTGTCCAGCACGGCACGCACGTACATGCCGGGCAACAGCACATGCTCGGGATTGGGCACGATCACACGCAGCGCGAAGCTGCCCGTGGTGGGGTCCACGCTGACATCAGAGAACTGCAGCTTGCCCTCGTGGGTATACGGCGTGCCGTCTTCCAGCAGGATCTTCACGGGCGTGCCGTCCGACTCTTTCAGCGCCCCTGCAGCAATCTGCTTGCGCAGCGCCAGCAGCTCACCGCTGGATTGGGTGACATCAACGAA
>NZ_JAELTQ010000639.1 GCF_016428905.1 Dyella sp. ASV24
GACGGGCGAGGAGCATGTCGGCCGCCTGCCGGCCCCGTGCGCGTGGCGCCGTGGACAGCGTGGTCAGCGTGGGCATGCTCCTGTCTCTTATACACATCTCCGAGCCCACGAGACAGGACAGGCCATCGCGTATGCCGTCTTCTGCTTGAAAAGGGGGGGGGGGGGGGGGGGGGGGGGGGGGGGGGGGGGGGGGGGGGGGGGGGGG
>NZ_JAELTQ010000640.1 GCF_016428905.1 Dyella sp. ASV24
TTGATCTTCCGGGCCCCGTATGAGGCGGCGGGCGGGTGGAGAGAAGGCCCGCAGGGGAATCGGCAGGGATGCCGATTCCTTTTCGTCGGGGCAGGAGCCCCGTCGAAAAGCCCGGAACCCGACCGCGCACCTGGAGGGCGAAGCCCGCAAGGCGCCTCATCCGGGGGGCCCTTTCTTTGGGTTACTTTTCTTTGGGCAAGCAAAG
>NZ_JAELTQ010000089.1 GCF_016428905.1 Dyella sp. ASV24
ACTCCAGCCAGCCTTGAGATCCTCCAGCGGCTTGCCGCCCCAGTCACCCGAGATCGAGTCAGTGAAAGCCTGGCCGTAGCCGGTGGAACCGTGGAAGTTGATGGTGACCACGGCAAAGCCCTGGCCCGCGTAAGTTTGAGGGTTCCAGCGGTAGCTCCACGCGTTGTTCATGGCGCCCTGCGGGCCGCCATGAATGATGAAGGCAACCGGATATTTCTTGCCGGACTTATAACCGACCGGCTTAACCACGTAGCCCTGCACGGTCTCGTTGTTCCAGCCCTTGAACGTGAAGAACTCAGGCTCGCCCATCTGCACCTTCTTCAGGCGCTCGGCGTTGTAATGTGTCACCTGCTTGAGGCCCTTGCCTTGCAGGTCAGCCGTGTAGAGATCGGCCGAACGCTTGAGGTCGTCGCGCTGCACCAGCAACGACGACTTACCCAAGGAGTAGACACTCACTTCACCATTGGTGACAAGCGTGGTGACTTTGCCGCTGGCAGCATCCACGGCAAACAGAGGATGCTGGCCATTGTCGTCGGCAGTCACATAGAGCGTCTTGCCATCTGCAGAAACCTGTATGCCCCCCGCAGAGCGATCCCAGCTGGGCGCCACTTCGCGCTTCTGTGCGCTGGCAAGATCCAGCGCCATGATGCGGAAGCGATCAGCTTCGGACACCGGCACCTTCATGGCCAGGTAATACAGCGTCTTGCCATCCGGCGACGGCACTGGGAACGCATCCCAGGCCGGGTTGTCCGCCGTCAAGTTGCGCGGCGCAGCTGACCCGTCCGCCGGCACACCGTAAACGTCAAAATTGGTCGACCACGGTTCACTGTTACCCGCAATACGCACATCGAAGTAAACCGTCTTGCCGTCGGGCGAAAAACTGAATTCACCGTCGTCGCCAAACGGCTTGCTCGGCACGTCGCCATCGATGCCTCGCGTGAGAAGCACCGGCTGTTCGGACGGGTTATCCAGGTCGGTGATAAACAGCTGAGCGCGTCGGCCATCGGCCCACGTATCCCAGTGGCGCACGAAAAGCTTGTCGTACACGGTGCCCGAGGCCTTGTCCTTCTCGCGGCCGTCCAAGCGCTCCTTAGTACAGGCAAGGTCGGCACAATCGGTGAACACACCAAAGGTCAGGAGTGCCTTCTTGCCATCCGGCGAGAGCTTGTAGCCATCGACATCGATCGGTGCACGCGTCACCTGTGTTGCGGTGGCTGATGCACCTAGCGGGCGACGCCAGAGCTGCGACACACCATCCTTCTCAGCCACGTAGTAGATCGCCGAACCATCCGGAGCCCAGCGCGGCGAAGAGGCTTTCTCCACCAGCTTGACTGGCGTGCCGCCCTTGGCGAGGTCAAGCACATAGATTGAAGTGACACCCTTGTTCGCGGCGTAGTCGGTGACGCGCACGGTATAGAGCGCCTGACGGCCATCAGGCGAGAGCTGCGGGTCGCCGACGCGATCCATCATAACGAGATCGCGGATACCGAAAGGATGAGCACCGTGGTTTTCGACCTCAGCCGCCACGGCGGATGTACCGGCAAGCGCAAGCGCCAGCCCGACAAACAGGGGTTTCATGAGTGGAGTTCCTGGGTGTTGCGAAAACGTTGACGGTAAGAGGCCAGCCAGCAGGAAGCAAGGCGCGGTGCGGCGTCAGTTGGCTAGCCAGCCGACTTCCTGCCCCCCCACTACATTCGCAAGACACCTGTTTCACGGCTCCTGTCCGACCAGGGCGATACCCATTTCACGTCACCGCGACCAACCACCGCGCCAAGCACAATGAAATCAATGACATCCCGCCCACGAGCCGCTCAACGAGACGCTCGGCACGTCCCAGGCACAGCCCTTCAGCATCACCCTTGCTGCCTTTGACCCCTGCGCCCCAACAACGTCATCTCAGCACGCATACCCGTCGAGCGTACGATCAGGCAGCTACCCGTACCAGATGCCCTCAGGTGAACCGGTTGGATCGGTCGATTTTCGGTCCGAATGGAGCGGATGACGTAGCGCAAAACAAGTACGATGCCCACCTTATTCAAAACATTAGCTTGAATCAGAACAGACTGGGGGGACCATGGAAGCTTGGTTGGATGGGCTCACTGAGCGCGTTGATTTTTATATTCGTGGCACTTCGCGCTCCCGACGCGACAAGAACTTCGACTGGCATTGGTTCCTGAAGCTTCCGGCGGCGCATCTGCTGGATGCGCGCCGGCTACTCAAGTCATGGTTGCGTCCATTGGGCGGAAAATGGGCCCGAGGCATCTCCATGGCATGGCTGCGCGAAAACGCCCGCGCCCTATGGGAAACGCGGCAGGTGTTAGCTGACGACCTGAGCCGTCGACTGTTCGATGACGCACTGATCCTTAAGATCGTGGGCTATCGTCGCTTCTACTTTCAGCCTGAGGAATTCAGCACCATTTTCACTGTGCAGGAAGACCGCCCACCCGATGAGAGTAGCCCTCTGCGTACATACATCGGAGCGCCATTAAGAGATCTAAGCATCGCGGTTCCGGGTGGCTCTGTCCGAGTCATCGTGCCTAGCGGTCTGATCGACGGGTTGAACGCCTATCGCCAGTATTTCGTGCATCGCAGTGGCGTGAATTTCTCCCCTGCCCCGAGCGAAGTCGTTTTTGATTGCGGCGCATGTATCGGCGATGTCGGCATTCTATTCGCCGGAATGGTCGGGCCCAGCGGTCAGGTGCATATGTTTGACCCCATGCCGACTCATGCCCAATTTTGCCAATACCAAGTTTCGCAGAATCCCCATCTGGAAAATTGCGTACATATCGTGCCCATGGCAGTCGGTGCCAGATCAGACTTTGAGGGAAAGACGACCGCCGATACCGGCCATATCAATCCGTCCGCTCGCGCAACACCGGAGATGCCGTTCGTCGCTATTGACGACTATGTAGAACGACTCGGGATCAAGGTCGATTACATCAAGATGGACATCGAAGGTGGCGAGCTCTCTGCTCTCGACGGTGCGGCCAAGACCATCGCTACCCAAAAGCCACGGCTTGCCATTTCGGCGTATCACAGGGACGACGATCTCTGGACGATTCGAGAGAAGCTTCTCGCGCTGAACCCGAATTACCAGCTTCATTTCGGACACCACACACCCATACAGTGGGAGTCCGTTATCTACGCCGTCGACAAAGGCTAAGCCTCTTCGCCATAACGAGCGCGACCTTAGACCAAGACTTTCCTGCGCATTTAAAGCCACGTACACGTCGGATCAAGCCTTGGCGGGTCACGCCCTTTCTCGAGCGCAGAGCGCAGATGCCAAACCTGGAGCTGAGCCCTCTGCCCACTAGCCACAACGGGACGCCATTAGCGCATGCCAGAAGACCAGAAGTACCTCAAGCATGCCTTCTCCACACACTGGTTGAAGGAGTAGAAACCCAACGCCGGTCGCACCAAGTGACCATACAGAGCACTTCTGAGACAGGCGTCTCACAAACCCACTGACGCAACGCGTCACTTTTTGCCCCGCATGAGCAGGCGACTCCCGCACACCGAGACACGCTCGACAATCCGGCACGAACGTCAGCAATATCCGGTTGTCGGGGCCCGTGACCCTATGCACAATCCACGCACCCGCGCCAATGCGGGTAACCGCCAAATGGCAAACGTGGCATAGATCATGCTGCTGCTGTCACGAGCTTCCTGGTCGTTCCAGACCGCAGTAAAGGGGTCCGTTCCCGCCTAGGGGGAATCGGGACCGGGGCTCAGGGGGCACTACCGGTTAGCTAACCAAAACAGAGGAACCACCATGAAGAACGTGCAGAAGGGCTTTACCCTCATCGAACTGATGATCGTGGTTGCGATCATCGCGATCCTGGCGGCGATTGCCATCCCGCAGTACCAGAACTACATCACCAAGTCGCAGTTCTCCGAGTCGCAGACCATTGCCGATGGCCTGAAGACGCCGATCGTGGAGTACTACAACCAGACGGGGAATTGCCCGACCAACACCACCACCGGCTTCGTCACCAACGTCAGCTACAGCGGCAAGTATGTGGCCAAGGCCGACATCGCCGGCACCGCCCCCAGCTGCACTGTTACCGTCACCTTCAAGCCGCAGGGCTCGGTGTCCAAGCCGCTGGGCGGATACAACGTCGTGATCACCGGCAACGTCGGCAACGGTGGTGCGGTTACCTGGTCTTGCGCCAGCGCGACCATCGAAGGCAAGTACATGCCGCAGGTTTGTTCCGCAACGACCAAGTAAGATCCGACAGCCACCAGGTCACACTGGTGCATCGATCAAAAGACCCCTCCCTTGGGAGGGGTCTTTTGCATCCGCCCACGCAAACTTGCGCGGCCAAAAGGCCTACATGAGCTTCGGGGCGTCTTGCACCTCTCTATAAGGCTCATCTCTTTTCATAGCCGGCCACATGCATCTCAACGCCGCTTCATTCGGATTCGCACGCGCCTGGCTTTGGCTGGTTGCCCTACTAATCACCTGCACCGCACTGTACTGGCCTGCGCTTCGCGGCCCCTTCCTGTTTGACGACTTCCCCAATCTCTCTGCCCTGGCCAGCATCGACCACCTGGCCAGCTGGCGCGACCTCGGCATCTACCTGTCTCAGCCGCGAGAGTTTCCTGGGCGCCCTCTCGCAATGCTCAGCTTTCTGTTGCAACGAAGCGATTGGCCGAACTCCCCCTTTCCATTCAAGCTGGCGAACCTTTGCCTGCACCTGGGTTGTGGCTGCTTGGTGTTTCTGCTGACCAAACGCCTGTCTCAGGCCTTTTCACTCGGCCGTGAAACCGAATCTCAGCCTCCCGGCCAGCACGAGTTGGCGGCACTTCTAGCCACAGCAGCATGGCTGCTGACACCCATAGCGATATCCGGTGTGGTGCAGGTCGTCCAGCGCATGACGCTACTCATGGCGCTGTTCATCCTCCTGGGCATGCTCGCCTATCTGCGAGGCATCCTGCGCGAGGATTTGCCGATAGTCCGCCGCGCCGCGTGGATACTGACAGGCCTAGGCCTCTGCACAGTGTTGAGCACCTTGTGCAAGGAGAACGGCATCCTGTTGCCCACATACGCCCTGGTACTCGACGCCACCGTACTGCGCCCCCAGATAAACAGATTGCCTCGCCCTTTGAAGTGGCTCCGCCGTCTCTTGATATGGCCCGCCATTCTGTTTGTACTGTACTGCCTGATTCACGCGGGATACGCGGCGTGGGGGCAGGCATACAGTCGTGACTTTACGGTTGGCGAGCGCCTGCTGACCGAGCCGCGGGTACTCGCCAGCTACGTCGGTAGCACCCTCTTTCCTCGATTTGGGATTTACGGGCTTTACCACGACAACTTCGTTATCTCCCATGGCTTTGGCTCACCAATCAGCACTGCGCTTTGCATCGTTTTGCTGGTCACCGCCCTTGTATTGGCTCTTGCTTCGATGAAACGCCGACCGCTGCTGGCCATGGCCATCTTGTGGTACCTCGGCGGGCAACTGATCGAAAGCTCGACCGTCATGCTGGAGCTGTACTTCGAACACCGCAACTACGTGCCACTGATTGGCGTAATGATGGCCGTCGGCATCGGCATGACGCGTATGCGCGGACATCGCAGGTTCGTCCATCTGGCCTACGGAACCTGGCTGCTCGCCAGTTGCCTCACCACCGCATTAAGCGCGCGCGTTTACGCGTCGGAAAATCTTCTTGCCACGGCCTGGGCTCAGGCACAACCGGACTCAATCCGTGCACAGATATATTTGGCCAGCCAACTTACCAAGAGCGGCCATCTCGACCAGGCCTTGCGCACCATAGCCGCTGCGCAAGAGCGCTACCCACAAAACGCCGGCCTTGCAGTCAATCGCATCTATCTGCAATGCAAGATGGAAACGCTGAGGGCCAATGACCTGGATGAATTGGACCATTTGCTGCGCACTGCGTCATTCGACCGAAACGCATTCCAGAACATGGAGGCACTACGCGAACTGGCTGCGAACAAGCAGTGCCCAGCCCTGGACGACATGCGATGGAAGGACAGCGCCGATATCATGCTAAGCAACGCTAGATATCGCGACGACGCCGTTTCCAATGGGTTTATTCACTACCAGAAACACCTCTGGGCCGTGCAGCATGGTGACCTGAACATGGCCATGGCTGAACTGGATGCCGCCTATCAAGCGGATCCAGACGCAAATATCCCGCGACTTCAGGCGAAATATCTTGTGAGCGCTGGACTACGAGCCCAAGCCATCGACATTCTGCGAGACTCCGATACCCATCGCTTAGCGCTACTCAGGCGCCTACTGGTGGATGACAGAGCCATCAACGCCCAGGCCATCGACGATATTGAGCATATGAAATGAACAATCACCCTCTTTCAAGGGGTGGATGCATAGCCACTGTCCGTCATCCATAATCAAAGCACTATTTGGGCGTCCATTGCCCACCAACGGACGATCACGTGGCCAACCAAGCAATGTCATTTCTCAATCGCTACCGCCAGAATGGTTATTTGCTGTTTGCCACAGCCCTTCTTCTAACCATCCTAGTCTACTGGCCAGGGCTTTCCGGCGGCTGGTTGTTCGATGATTATCCGAACATCATCAATAATCGTGGCATACAGCCAGCAAAAATTAATCTTGCATCGCTCGTTAGTGCGGCGCTGTCGTCCCCAGCCAGCGACCTCAGACGGCCGCTCTCCTCACTTAGCTTTGTAGCCAACTTCGCGATCAACGGCTTGAATCCCTGGGGCTGGAAAGTCACTAACCTCCTCATTCACCTGTTGAATGGCGTATTGGTGTTTGTACTTTCCCGGATGCTGATGCTTCGCGTGGGAACACACTCCAACGGGGCGTTGCACCAACGTGCGAGTACCGCTGCCGCGTGCATTGCTGGCGCATGGATGATCCTGCCCATCAACCTTTCGGCAGTTCTCTACATCGTTCAGCGCGAGGAGAGCCTGGCAAACCTGTTCGTACTGCTGGGCCTGATTGGCTATATCGCTGGTCGGACCTCCATGCTCGCCAAAGGCGTGCCAAGCCCGTACCAAGCGCTATCGTGGCGTGGGTTCGGCCTTTGCTGCCTAAGCATCGTCGTGCCGACCCTCGTAGGCGCACTGGCGAAGGAAACGGCTGTATTACTCCCTCTGTATGCGTTATGTGCCGAATGGGCGCTGTTTACCCGTCCCGCGCTGAAAAACCAATGCGTCGAAAACCAGCATGCACTTCCCCTGTTTGATTGGCGCATTGCAGCCCTGTTCTTCTTGACGCTGGTGCTACCTGCAGTCATCGGGCTTATCTACTTGCTACCAGGCATCCTCAAGCTGACGATCTGGGCGACGCGCGACTTCACACTTGAAACTCGCCTTATGACCGAGGCGCGCGTGGTTCTGTCCTATCTTGCCTGGACAGTCTTTCCGACCCCGCAAGCACTGTCGTTCTATCACGACCAGTACCATGTCTCGAGCGGATGGCTACATCCATGGACCACTCTTATCAGCGCCTTGACGTTATTGGCATTGGTCGGACTCGGTATACGGATGCGACAACGCTTTCCATTGGTCGCTCTGGGGATAGCATGGTTTCTTGGTTGCCACTTATTGACGGCGACGGTTATTCCGCTGGAGTTGGTCTATGAGCACCGCAACTATTTCGCCAGTTTCGGCATCATGCTCATCATCATCCCATTGCTCGTCGCGCCCGGGGGCCGAAAGCCCTCGGCCAGGGCTGATGCAACCCAGCCTGTAAGCACCCTGCCTCTCGCCATGCCACGCTACGTGCTCTTTGGCGGACTGGTAGTCTGCTGGACGGCTCTCACCCTCGCCACGTCCTATGCATGGGGTGACCCCTTACGCCAAGCAAGTGACTTCGCGGCGCGTGCGCCCGATTCACCGCGCGCCCTGTACGAACTAGGTCGCACTTACATCATCTATTCAAATTACGATCCCAACTCGGGTTATAGAAAGCTCGCCTACGACGTATTGGAAAGAGCCGCGTCCCTGCCCGAATCATCGATTCTTCCCCAGCAGGCGCTTATTTTCATGAACGCACGCATGCACGTCCCCGTGAAGGATAGCTGGTGGGATAGCATGATCGCCAAGCTCAAGGCACGGAAGCCGACGATACAGGACGAAAGTTCGCTTCAGGAACTGAGCACATGCCAGATAAGCGGAGAGTGCGATCTACCCAAGCAGCGCATGCTGGATGCCTATCTTGCTGCCCTGTCCCATCCGACGCCTACGGCAAGATTGCTCAACATGTACGGAACATATGCGTGGGAAGCACTTGGTGATCGCACACTAGGTGTGCGCATGCTGGAAGAAGCGGTAGCAGCCAACCCAAAGGAACCTGCCTATCGAGTCACCCTGGTCCGTATGCTCACTGACATGGGCCGCCTTGAAGAAGCGCGACAGGCACTAAAAGACCTTGAACCGCTCAACCTGGCAGGAAACATGGATGAGGGTATCGCGGCACTGAATGCGCGTATCGCGGCCAAGGAAAAGGAGTCACGAGAGTAGCTCCACAATTGATTCATAACCCCACACAGCTACTCGAGCACCGAGCTGCACCAGGATAGGTAACGAAGAGCATGCGCATTCTTTTTTTGAGCACTTCATACCCAAGCGACTCGCGTGACTGGAGAGGTGTATTCATAAGGCATATGGTCGCGGGTCTCGCCAGAGCAAGCGACGTCAAACTGCTTGTGTGGGCGCCGCCGGGAGAGCTGCCGAACAACGTCGAGCCTGCAGCCTTACCGGCAGAATCCCGGTGGCTGGATCACCTCATGAAGGCCAACGGCATCTCTCATATCATGCGTTCTGGCGGCATCAAGGGCTTACTGGCTCCGATCCGGCTTATCCGCATGATTCGCGCATGTTATCTCCGCAATCCCGATGTCGATGTCTATCACATCAACTGGCTGCAATGCGCTATTCCTCTGCCGAACAATCGCATACCTGCTCTTATCACGGTACTTGGCAACGACCTCAAGCTTCTTCGCCTGCCGTTTATACGGTCACTCGTCCGCCGGACCATGACGAAACGCAAGGTGGCTCTTTGCCCCAATGCCGATTGGATGCAAAAGCCGCTAGCCAAAGCCTTTGGTGACTTGGCGCTTATCGTTCCGACTTCTTTTGGCATCGAACCCAGGTGGTTCGCCATTGAACGGACGCGCGAGCGTGGAACCCCTCATCACTGGATCGCAGTCACTCGCCTCACTGCGGACAAACTCGGACCACTTTTCCAATGGTCAAAGCAATTCTTCGAGGACGCCGGACGGGAATTGCACTTGTTTGGCCCCATGCAGGAGGGCATCAGCGTGCCTGACTGGGTTCACTATCATGGAGCGGCAACACCGGAGGAGCTATGCAACGAGTGGTTTCCTGGCGCCACTGGACTGATTACGCTGAGCCGCCATGCTGAAGGTCGACCTCAAGTCATGCTTGAGGCCATGGCTGCCGGCTTGCCCATTATTGCTTCCGATATGCCAGCCCATTCGTCCATCGTCCAACAGAAGCAAACCGGGATCCTGTGCAGTACTCCCGAAGCGTACGGCAACGCACTAGCTGTGCTCGAAGAGCACGACATCAACCAACTATATGGTGATGCTGCGCGACACTGGGTCCGTCGAGAAATGGGGACCTGGGACGATTGCGCCAATCGATACAAGGCCATCTATGACGCCCTGCTTGAGGAGAGTGCGCATGGGTGATCGCGTTCTCGTGCTGGGAGCCGGCGGCTTTGTAGGCCAGCACCTGGTAAAGACATTGGTCGATCGCGGTGACAAGGTCATTGCCGTATATCGGCAAGAGCCCGATAGCCGCTTCGGCGAAGCTGAAACCGTAGTCAATGAGCTCAACGAGCCAGAGCATTTCACTCCACTCCTTGAACAGAGCCGCGCCGTCGTGCATCTGGCATCAAGATCCACACCCGGCAGCTCGGCGGGAGAAGCGCTGGCCGAACTCCATAACCTGCAGCCGACACTGACGCTGCTGCAAGCACTCCAAAAGCAGCCTCAGGTGCGCCTGTTATACGTATCCTCAGGCGGAAGTCTTTATGCGAGCCATGAGGCTCGTGTCTCGACAGAGGATACGGGATTGTCCCCTCGGTCGTACCACGGCGCAGGCAAGGTAGCAGCAGAATACTTCTTGCAAGCCTGGGCCCAGCAGTTCAACGGTGCAGCCACGATACTTCGTCCCTCCAATATCTATGGGCCCGGCCAAGCCGGAAAGCCGGGCTTTGGCATCATTCCCACCGCCATGGCGTGCATCCAGCAGCGCAGAACACTGCCTATCTGGGGCGATGGCCAGACAGTCAGGGACTACCTGTACATCGACGACTTCATCGATCTGTGCGTCCGTGCAATCGACAGCCCCCAAAGCCCAGGTTCAATGGTAGTCAACGCAGCCAGTGGCGTGCCAACGAGTATCAATGAACTGCTTGCAACCATGGAAGAGGTCACTGGGCTTATGCTCGACAAGCACTATGAGACCCAGCGCACGGTTGACGCCTCACGCATTGTTATGAGTGCCGAACGGGCAAAGCATCTGTACGACTGGAGTCACAAAGTTGACCTTCGCGAAGGACTGAGGCAAACATGGGAATGGTTCAATACCTACCGGCACTGAATCGTCCACTCGCCCCCGTCTGTTCCGTCTGCATCGCCAATTACAACGGCGAATCGTTGCTTGCGGACTGCATCGACTCTCTCCTGGCACAGGAGGGTGACCTTGACGTAGAAATCATCGTCCACGACGACGCATCCACCGATAGGTCAATAGACTTACTGCGACAACGTTATCCGCAGGTGGCGATCATTGCCAGCCATGAGAACGTGGGGTTCTGTGTAGCGAACAACCGCATGGTCGAGCATGCACGGGGAACGTATGTCCTCCTGTTGAACAACGACGCGGCGCTAGAACGCGATGCTCTTTCGACACTGCTGACAACAACAGAAGTGTGGGAAAAGCCTGGGATCCTGACCCTGCCACAACGTGACTGGGAAAGCGGCTCCCTGGTCGATCGAGGCTGCTTTCTCGACCCCTTCTACAACCCCATTCCCAATACAGATCAGTCGCAAACCGAAGTAGCCATGACCATTGGCGCGTGCTTGTGGACTCCGCGTGCACTATGGAAGGAATTGGGTGGCTTTCCAGAATGGATGGGTTCCATTGCTGAAGATCTCTATCTATGCTGCGTCGCGCGACTACATGGATACCCGGTAGCGGTCACGAGCACCAGCGGCTATCGCCATCGACAGGGTGCAAGTTTCGGCGGAAACAGGGCTAGCGTAACTCAGGGCCTGCAGACCACGTTCCGCAGACGCCATTTGAGTGAGCGCAACAAGACGTCAGTCATGCTGATCTGTACACCGACAGGTGCCATCTGGCCCCTGCTCTGTATCCATTTACTGCTGCTTTGCGCCGAGGGCGCGGCCTTGAGCATGCTCAAGGCGGACAAAACGGTCTGGAAGAAAGTTTACGGTGCAGCGATTGCGGACCTGTTCCGTAGGCGTAGCCTGTTGCTCGGTCTTAGAAAGGATATCCAGAGGCAGCGAAGAATTTCACTCGCTCAGTATCTACGTGGGTTCCATCCGATTCCTCGCAAGGCCACACTCCTGTTTCGATATGGAATTCCAAAAATTCGCTGAGGCAAGCCAACGTCGCCATAAAAAAATGAACCCGTTCAATCATCCTGACTGCGCCTGATGATGTCTGCGAGGCTCTTTACGGGAACGCGCTTTCACGCACGGCGCGTGGAGTTGAAACTTACATTCACCGGCAAAGGTGTCATTGACAGGCGGCGCGAATGACTTCCGTACGTCTCGCCCTGCTTGCCTGATTCGCGTTGCACCGCACCAGTCTCAGAACCATCGCCCCCGATTGCCGGAGAGCAAAGAGCCGACAAATCTAGCGAGCTGAGTGGTTGCCACATGGAAAATACGGCCCCATGTTGCGAACCCGAGGTGAAGCCCATCTACGGGAGCCTTGCTGATCACTCGGCCCCACCAAGAGCGCATTAACGTAGCGTCCCTCGTTCGAAGTGCACGGAAAAATACTTTGCTCAGAAAATCTGCCATCGCCTTGGCCCGAAGACCATCGCCGACACTTTCGGGAACATCAAGCAACGCCTTCCAATAGCACTCCCGAACCAGATCATTCGCATGGACAAGCGCAGAGCCAGACGAGCCCTTGCGATAGTTGGCCAACACTGCGTTCAAATAACCGAGCTTCCCATTGCGCAAAAGCCGAAGGTGGATCTGATAATCGATAAAGTCACCATCAATGGCCAACAGCGAGTCACGCTCCGATGCTCGGAATACCATTGAGCTGGTGTTGAGGAAATTCCCCCGCCTTAGTAGTTCGGAAAATCCAAGCTTGGCGGGGTGCCTCCCACTGAATACACCGACAAACTCGCGACGATCGTCGACCACCAGGGCATTCGAGTAGACCGCAGTGCAATCGGGGTTGGCATCAAGAAAGGCGATCTGTCTGCGCAGCTTGCCGGGCATCCAGAAATCGTCGCCATCTAAGTGTGCAATGTACTCGCCACGTGCCGCGCCGATGAGAAACCGATAATTCTCCGTCGCCCCCCTTCGTTGCACGTGGCGATGATGAATAAGCATGTTTGGAAAGCGCCGCACATACTCCGCAATAATCATGGATGTTCCATCGGTGGAGCAGTCATCACCGATAAGAACTTCAACGTCCTCTGCATCCAATTGATGCAGAACGCCATCCAAGCAATCACGAATATAGTTCTCGAAGTTGTATGCCAAGAGACATACGGTGACCTTAGGCCTTTCCACGACGCCCCCAAAGATACGCGGCAACGACTTGACGGGACTTGCCTCCCACCGTCGCACCAGCCAATGCTGACACCGCTATTGCCATAACGACCACCCCTGCAGCTTGCCACCGGTTGGACACCATCTCTGCCCAATAGGAAAAGGCGGATACGCAAACAAAGATGATGATGCCTATCGGCAACACATCCACCAAAAGCCATGCCATAGCTCGGCCATCAAGCAATCGATGATGTATCAGGGGCACCCATATGACCAAGTAAGCAAGGTTCAATAGAAGAAGAACCATGCCGACACCAGCGGCACCGTTTCGCATAGCTCCCGCGACCAGCCCAGGAACAAGGATCAACAGAAAAACTATGGTGCCAACAACCTGCATCCTCATCTTTCCCCGAGCCACCTGGAGCATGTATGGCATGAATAAAACGCCGTAGATTGCGTTGACCAAGCCATACCACTTGAGGATGGGGCCAACCGAATCAATCAGCGATGGATTGCCGGTCCAGGCAAAAAGCAGCGGTCCGGCCATCAAGGAGAACGTCATTCCAATAGACCCGAACATCACCGTGACCAACTGGGTAACGGTCGAGTAAAGCTCGTTGAATCGAGCCTCTTCACCCTGAGCAAACAGAATGGTCAGGCGCGGCTGCACCACCTGTGACAGTGGCGGCAGCAGCATCAGCATCCCCCCCGCCACCATTGCAGCCATCGTGAAATGTCCAAAGTCCTTCAAAGGGAGCATTTTGGACAACACCAGCTTATCCAGTTGTGTCTGTGCCAACCATGCGGCGCCAAGAAACGCCATGGCTCCCGCCATGGGCAGGATCGAACGGACAAGGCGAAAGTCTGGCAGCTGCATCAGAGGCTCAACGCCCACAAGAGTGTGCAGCTTCCATCTGAAGATCTGCCACTCCAGCGCCGCGATAACGACCTGGTATACGAAAAAGCTTAGCGGCTCATGAGTCAGGTAAAGCACGCCGAGCACGCCCACATAGCGAAACGTGACCGACACAGCGATTGCGCCATTCACCCAGGACTGGTGCTCCAGTCCCGCCAGTCCGGAGCGGTAAAGGCCCGCCTGCCAGCGCATGACCGCACTCATTACCATCGCCACCAGACACCAAGGCATCTGCGTACGAATGGCGTCACCGCCATGAAGCCAATGGAAAGCTAACCAGGTTCGCCCCATGAACATCGCAAGCACGCACACGACGGCCAACGATCCAAGGATCCATTCGAAACCCTGGATCAATGCTGCGGCGTACGATGGCTTGAGGATTCCCGCACGCAGTCTTGACATTTCACGTGAAAACGTCGGCGTCAGCCCCATATCCAAGAGCTGCACCCAGGCTTGCACCATGAGAAATATACCAACCAGGCCGAATGCATCTCCCCCCATAAGGTGAAGATAGAGCGGCATGAGCAAGATGCCGATGAGGCTTGAATAAGCCTGCACCAGATATCCTTCGAACAGATTTCTTCTAAACAAGGCGCCTCCAAGGCAACCATGTTTTCACCCACAGTGCGTGCGTCATGGCTCAACCTCTCCGCTTAACGATTCCCGCAGACGTTGTAGACACTGGCCGTGAGCTCCGGGTACTGCATACCCAATGCATAGCAGGCATCAAGGTAGCTTTGGTCGATGATTCCGCTTTCCATCAGTCGGTCAAACTGAAAATTGGCGAAAGGCTTGAAGAAAATCCCTCCACGCGCTTCGATCACCAGACCGGAGGCACGCACGTCCCGCTCAAGAGTATCCAGGCTGTAGGTACATCGATGACCGTGTGCCTTCTCACCGCCGGTGACAGCGTGATTGTCTGAGATCAAACCCATCTTAACCGCCAGCTGCCTGGACGCCGCATTTGCATTGGGGACAACCACAAACAATCTGCCTTTAGGGCTCAACCATGTGCGTATGCGCGATAGTGCACTAACGGGATCATCCAGGTGCTCCAACGTGTGCACTAGAAAGATGGAGTCGTAGATTGGTGGCAAATCCGCGTCCTCGATGGTCGTCTGAATAAATGCCACCCGCTGCGGAACGCGCTCCCTCGCCTTGGAAATCAGCTCACTGGCTGCCTCCACCACCGTCAGATCAGTGAAGCGCTCAGCAAAGACGGATGTGGACTCACCATCAAAGCACCCCAACTCAAGAGCCTTGCCGTCACCAAAGAACGGCGAAAATGTCCTCATCATGTACCCGCGAACCACGGAATCAAAAGTGTAGGCGTAGCGTCGTTCGACGTTATCCTGGTACTCAACGTTGTGGTCTCTCATCGGTCCATCACCCTTGTCCTGGCTTGTACATTCGACGTTCCGGTGGCTGATACCACTCGTTGTACCCCACGGGAACCCTTGAGTTGTAACCCAGTACCTGCCGCAGCCGCTCATCATCCGTATATGACTCGCCGAGCAATCTCGGATAATCCATCTGCTGTTTGAAAAACGGCCTCGTGAACGTCAACGTCAGTGCACGCCGCGGCCCATCGCTCAAGTTTGGTGCCGACGAATGCCACACGTTTGAATCGAACAAAAGAATACTTCCCGCCTTGCCAACAGCCCGAGCGGTGTGGCGCTCCAGGAACTCGTCGCTTGGCCGATCCTGAATTTGATGACTACCGTGCACAAGCTTCGTAGCCCCGTTCTGGACGGTGAACTCGTCAATCATTACCAGCATGTTCAACATGAGCCGAAAGCTTCCCGAGTATGTTCGTACATCTCGATGAAACCTCGCGCCGTGCGCATAACCGGACTCAGAGCCGGGCATATTATTGACAACACCATACGAGTTAAGAATGTAAGGTCCCGAAAAATACTGCTGAATGTAGCCATCCAAAAACAAGTTCGAGAGGAACTCGGCGAAACTATCGCTTCCTCCAACGACATGGTGCGCGACGCCGGCCATGCTGCCTTCCACGCCGTTCCTGACCTGCCATTCACGGCAGATCTTCTCGCGTGCACACATATCCCTACGTAGCCCCTCAAGCAAAAATCCGGGAACCACGCCTTCAAATAGCGAGCAACCGAGCAGTCCAATTTCCTGCTCGAACTCACTCGGTAACTTCAGCGCTGCAGTGACAGTGCTCATGCCA
Organism: Dyella sp. ASV24; assembly: GCF_016428905.1. Lineage (GTDB taxonomy): Bacteria > Pseudomonadota > Gammaproteobacteria > Xanthomonadales > Rhodanobacteraceae > Dyella. Next base: position 15,855 of record NZ_JAELTQ010000089.1, read on the forward strand.
TGCCCTTACCAATATGGCTTTGTCAACATCATCAAGCGGTAATGTTCACTGGTAATCCCTACGATGATTTTGCTCCATCGCTTTCCGTTGCGGTAATACCAGCCCGCAAGGCTTCCTTCTTTCTGCCAACCACACTTGTCTATGTGCAGTCGGAGCGAATTCTCGTTGTATTCGATAATGTCCGTATCCAACCGATATAGACCAAGTTCATCGAATGCATATCGCATCAGCGCCATGACGACATCCACACCATAACCTTTGCGTCGGGCCGTTGTGTCACCTATGAGCAACCCATGGAATGCATTTCGGTTCTTCCAATCAATAGAGACGAGACTGGCCGTACCAATCAGGTTTCCGTCCGGATCTTCCACCGCAAAACGCTGATTCAGCGACTGACATGACAAAGCGGCATACCAGACTTCTTGGTCATGCAGGCTTGTTGGGAAATGCCATCCGCCAAGCATCCCCTGTATTTCCGGATCATTGGCCCATTCATTGAGCCTCGGAAGATCGCATCTCTCGATGGCCCGTAGCGTGACCAGCTTGCCTTTAATGCGCATGTCAGCTCCTGAGTGCGAGAAATGTATCGAGAACTCTACTCATGTCCATCGCCCCATAGCGCTGATCGCAAGGCAAGTAGACGGTTCGAGAATGTAAAGCCATCCCAACGTTGTCAGTCAGAGGAATATCCAATCCAGGCCAATAAAGTGGCACAAAGATCTTCTGAGCAATGAGCCCGGCGCGAATGGGCTCCGCAGAGGCATCTATCACAGGACAACAGAGCGGCACAGCATCATCAGGGAGCGCTGGCACCTGATAACCACGCGATACCAGAACATCCATCAGTTGCCGATAGTTGGCACGCCTGGCTTGCGCCACCGATACGAAGTCGACACCACTCAGCATTTCGAACGTCAAGGTTGACATCGAAATGGGATCGCACCTCTCAAGCGAGCGCTCTGCCTCGATAAATTGCTTGTAACCCTCGCCCACAAGACCCGCGCTTCGCATCAACAAGTGCTGCGCTCTGTCGATCGAATCCAGCTCATTTCCATGTACTGGCTGCGGCAAGTCCCTTTGGGTAAGCACCAACCCTCCATCCGGAAGACCAATGAACTTACGCGGCGAGTAAATGGTATCGACCCCTGCAATCCCTTCATGGAAAAGTGCTTGCGAAGCATCAATTACCACTACTTCAGTGCCGTACTGCTCGACCGCGCGCAAACATGATGCCCGGGAAAGTCCAAAAAAATCGACGCACAGCAGGCGATCACCGCACTCGATCGGCAGATCGCTTGGGGGCCCCCATTGGTCGGCCAAGGCATATCGGCAAACGCTGGCCCCAGCGCTTTCCACTGCAGCCACCACCACGTCACAAACAAAATGAGGAATCCAAACGCGTCGTGACTTGCCATGACGCAACAATGCGCTAAGCGCCGAACGCGCCGAGCGGTAACGCGCGGCTCTAGTCAGCAAGGGAAAGATACTTCCCTTGGTTGACTCGATAGCGAAGTATCCGCCGATGGCGTCAATTGGCGCGATCATTGACAAACTCTCATGGGGCTGAACAAGCGATACTCTTCGAACAGAGATGACACCTTCGTCCGTCGATTGAACATCAAGACATCCACGATCGACAGATAGGGCACAAAAGAGTTATCAAACTGGTCGTATGCCTTCGGCAAGGATTGAATGAAACGCAACGTCACTCCCCTGGCGGCGAATGCGTCGGGGTTGTACAACTTCTGGCCGCCAAAGGAATTTACGTAGCCTGTCGCTCCAAGGTGATCGCATATAGCGAGCACCCTCTCCTGCCCTCGCAAGGCACCGTCAATGCCAAGCTGTGACGAAAGATAAAATTCGCACTCAATCCCAAGGCTGCGTGCCAGTCTATCGAGGTGCCATTGGTTGTACGTCGACACCCTCGATTCCGAGTACTCGAGAAAGAGTTCCACCTCCGCACTAACTTTCGCGTAGTACGGTGCATGGCGATATGCTTCGCGTAGCTTGTTCATCATGCTCCCCACGCTGTCCGCATCTTTCGCATAGAAGCGCTGATTGATAGGTAGCCTGAAATCATCGCGAACAACCGGCAGCGTCCACCAGCATGGCGCACCCTTGGCCAGGATACGATTTCGGTTGAGCCAGCCACCTTTCATGTACTGCGCATCGTCATAGAAGACGAAGCGGTCTACGGCCTTCATCAGCTGAAAGTAGCCAATGTACGGGAAGAAATACGGTTGCATGATGGCAACGATCATGCATTTCCCTGAGACAGCACCCTAAGCAACGAACCAATGACTTCAATTGCGTCATCGGGAAGCGCTGTTCCGCTGGGTAGCACAATCACTCGATCTGCCACCATCCTCGTGAAAGGCAGAACCAGCTCCGCGTGCGGGAACAGATCTCGGTACGGCTTCATCTTGTGGCATCCGGGCCAGAAGTACTTTCTGGCAAGGATGTTCTCCGCATGAAGGACTTTGACGATTTCGTCTCTGGACACAGGGAACTTGGAATCAACTTCCAGCACGACGTATTGGTAGTTGTTCCTCTGGTTCTCATTAAAATCCAGCAAGGAAATGCCTGGAATGTCCCCGACGACTTTTTTGTACTTGAAGTAGTTCGCTCGATTGGAATCAACGATATCGTCAATTGCGTCGAGATTGGCAAGCCCCATGGCTGCACAGACCTCGACCATCTTTCCATTGGTGCCCGGGTGAATGACATCATCGAAGTCGCGGAAGCCAAAATTTCGCATTAGACGCGCAGTCTCTGCGACTTGGTCATCATCTGTGACGATCGCGCCCCCCTCGAAGGTATTGAAGAACTTGGTAGCGTGAAAGCTAAGTACTTCAGCGCGGCCGAACCCCCCAATCATGCGCCCTTCGTGTGAACAGCCAAAGGCGTGCGCGGCATCAAACAACAATGCAAGACCATAATCTGCGGCAATCGACTCCAGTGCAGCGACCGGCGCCGCACGCCCCCAAAGGTGCACACCAATGATCCCTGAGGTTTTAGGTGTAATCATGCGACGGACCGCATCGGGATCGAGGTTGTGCGTGAGCGGATCAATGTCGGCGAACACAGGAGTCAATCCCTGCCAGTAGAGCGAGTGTGCCGTCGCGACGAACGTATACGACGGGACAATGACCTCGCCACTCATGCCCACAGCCCTAATGGCGATTTCCAAGGCGATCGTGCCATTGCACATCGCAATGCAATGCCTCACTCCAAGGTATGCTGCGACGCGTTCCTCAAACTGCCTAACCAGGGGCCCGTTATTGGTGAGCCATCGACGCGCAAACATTCCTTGAAGAAGGTCCATGAAAGCGCGCTCCCCTGCAATGTTGGGGCGCCCTACATGAAGCGGCTCTGAGAAAGCGGCCGGAGCACCTCGAACCGCAAGATCGTTCATCGATTCGATTGCTTTCATAACACCCTTGATCCGTTTTACTTAATAAAGGCAGGCGCCAAGAATGTGACGGAGATATCGGCGCCTAAGACTTGTCGGGCACTCGTGTATACATCAACGAGGTAATCTGCTCAGACACAAGCCCTATAAGCAGCACAATCACGGACGCACTCCACATCAGCGTACTCATGTTGGTTAGCCGGCCATCAAGAAGGAATGTCCTCGCGTAATTTGCGCAGCCCAGCAAAAAGAACACCATGCTCGTAGGCACAAAAAGCTTCAACGGCGAATAGAGTGTAGCGATCTTGAAAATGATGAGAAAAAAACGCACACCATCCTTGATCGGTTTGATGTGACTTTTCCCGATACGCTGGGCGGCCTTAATCGGCACGTAGGCCACCGGGTAGGCGCTGCGAAAGAACGCCATCGTGCTGGTGGTCGGATACGAGAAGCCATTTGGCAGAAGATGCAGGAACTCGCGAAAACGCTCGGCACGCACAGCGCGATAGCCCGAGGTAAGGTCCTCCACAACCTGCCCTGTCATCCGCGTAGCTAGCCAGTTATAGATGGTGTTGGCAACACCTCGTCCGACGTCCGCCTGGCTACCCCAGTCACGTGCACCCACCACCATGTCGTATCCCTGCTCCAGCTGTTCCAGCAGGCGCGCAATGTCACCCGGGTCGTGCTGCCCATCACCATCCATGAACACCAATACGTCGCCGCTCGCAGCACGCGCGCCCCGCTTGATGGCAGCGCCATTACCCATCGAATACGGCGAAGATAAGCATTTCACATTTGCGGATGCACAAATGTCGCGAGTGTTGTCGGTCGAACCGTCGTCCACCACGATGATCTCCGCTGCCGGCTGAGCCTGGCGCAGGCGCGGCAACAGATCCTTCAGCGCCGCCCCTTCGTTTTTGGCGGGCAGGATGATGCTTAGACGATTCAAGAGCGTATCCCCGAGAGTGAGCGGGCATCATAACCTGAGCGCCACGCCTATCTGCCGAGCGTAGCTTCCCGCGTGAAATTGCGGGCACTAGGTCACATCACACCGTGCCTGACTGGACCAACGGAAAGCTTTAGTCCGCGATGATCGACCGAACCGCCTCGATCACCCGCTCGGCATCGCTCTCGGACATGGCAGGCGACAACGGAAGGCTCACGGTCTGGCGCCCAAGGCGCCTTGCTTCAGGCCATTGTTCTGGCCGCCAGCCGAAACGCTGCTGGTAGTAAGGGTGTTCTGGCACCGACAGGTAGTGAACCCCCGTACCGATGCGCTGTGCGTTCATGGCTTCGAGGAAGGCATCCCGCTCAATACCCGAGCGGGCGGCGTCGATCATCACCGTATAGAGATGATGGCCATGGCGGGTTCCTTTCTCAGGTGTCGCTGGCAGGCCAATCGGCAGCGAGGCAAACGCTTCGTCGTAGCGCTGCCATATCTGGCGACGACGCTCCCAGTTCTTCTCCACACGTGCCAGCTGATGAATACCGATCGCCGCCTGCAGATCCATCATGTTGTACTTGAAACCGCACTCGACCACCTGGTAGTGGCGATACCCCTGGTCACCGAAGCGGTGCCAGGCATCCTTGCTCATGCCGTGCAGGGCAAGTACGCGGGCCCGGGCGATGTGCTCCTCGTCTCGACCGAGGATCATGCCACCCTCACCGGTCACCACGTTCTTGGTGACGTAAAAGCTGAAGCAGCCGAAGTCCCCGAAGGTTCCGGCGGGTTGGCCCTGGAACTCGGCCTCGATGGCGTGTGCGCAGTCCTCGATGACCATCAAACCGTGCTTCCGGGCGATCGCCATGATCCGGTCCATGGCGCAGGGGCGGCCGGCGAAATGCACCGGAAGGATGGCGCGCGTGCGCGGCGTGATGGCGGCCTCGATGGCATCCGGGTCGATGTTCTGGGTCACCGGGTCAACGTCAGCCAGCACCGGTGTCAGGCCCGCATGAAGAATGGCGTTGACCGTGGCACAGAACGTCAAAGGGGTGGTGATCACCTCACTGCCCGGCTCCAGGCCTGCCGCCACCATGCTCACGTGCAGAGCGGCCGTGCAGGAATTTACCGCCGCCACCTGCGAGGCCTGTACGCCACGCCATTGGGCAAAGTCCTTCTCAAATTGGGCTACGCGCGGTCCCGTACCTAGCCAGCCTGAGCGCAGGCAGGCCTCGACCTCGGCGATCTCATCCTCTCCGATACAAGGAGCGCCAAAGACCAGAAAGGGTAAAGAGGTGTCAGGTTGCGTCACGAACGGTCCGGCTCTTCAAGGTGGCTGGTCTTTCTATCCCAAGCCCACCGTGGCGTCCACGCCAACGGACCCAAGGCACGCCTGTTGCATGCCTCAAACTTGGCGTCAGGGTGCACGGTGATCTGTGCGCCCGATCACCCCCGGGGCCCATGCCCTGATCCTGGCGGGTGACCTACCCCCGCAACTGGGGTAAATTCCCTTCCAATCAGGGGGCTGGACCCGTATCGCCATGTCAACGCTAATGCAACCCTCGCTCGCGGGCCTCACCGGCCTTGCGCGCAGGCTGGTATCGGAAGATGTGCTGCCCGAGGCGGATGTGCGCCGGGCGGTCACCGAATCTACCCAGAGCAAGACCTCGCTCACGGCCTGGTTGCTGGATAACAACCTGGTGGAGAGCGCGCGGCTCACCCGTATCGCATCCGACGAGTTCGGCATGCCGATGATGGACGTCAGCGCGCTGGCCATCGCGAGCATGCCGGTGAACCTGATCAGCGAGCCGCTGATCAAGAAGCACCACGCCCTTCCCCTGTTCAAGCGCGGCAAGCGCCTGTTCGTAGGCATCGCCGATCCTATGCAGTCGCATGCACTGGACGAGATCAAATTCCACTCCAATTGCATGGTGGAGCCGATCCTCGTCGAGCGTGGCCAACTGCTGAAAGTGATCGACACCGCGCTCACGGCCTTGAGCAACGCTGTACCCGACATGGGTGGCAGCGATTTCGACGAGCTGTCGCTGGAAGGCGGCGACGATGAAGCCGAATCCACCGGCATCGATGCCAATGCGAACGACGACGCACCTGTCGTCAAGTTCGTCAACAAGATCCTGGTCGACGCCATCAAGCGTGGCGCGTCCGACATCCACTTCGAACCGTTTGAAACTCAATACCGTGTGCGCCTGCGCATGGATGGCATGCTGCGCGCCGTCGCCAGCCCGCCCATGAAGCTGGCCGCACGCATCTCGTCGCGTATCAAGGTGATGTCGGGTCTCGATATCGCGGAACGCCGCGTGCCGCAGGACGGCCGCATCAAGCTCAACCTGTCCAAGAGCCGCTCGGTCGACTTCCGTGTAAGCACGCTGCCGACACTGTTCGGCGAAAAGATCGTGCTGCGTATCCTCGATGGCTCAGCGGCCAAGCTCGGCATCGACGTCCTCGGTTACGAGGACGAACAGAAACAGCTGTACGTTGACGCCATCCACAAGCCCTACGGCATGGTGCCTGTCTCTTATACACATCT
>NZ_JAELTQ010000008.1 GCF_016428905.1 Dyella sp. ASV24
GGTACGACGGTGTGGGCTTCAAAGTGTTCCGCCATGTGGCGGGCGATCCCAAATCGCTGTTCAACAACGGCATCTCGGCGCTGATGTTCGACCACGATGGCCATCTGTGGGCCGCGGGACTGGAAGCGAGCCTCAACCGCTACGACCCGGCCACCGGTGCGTTCCGTCACTGGAGCCACGACCCCGCGGACCCGGCAAGTCTGTCCAGTGACAAGACGTGGTCGATCGCTCAGACCGGCGATGGCACGATCTGGGTCGGTACGGCCGAGGGCCTGGACCGCATGCGCCCGGACGGGCGCGGCTTTGATCATGTAGTGGTGACGGGCCAAACACCCGGCGCGCTGGGTACGGTGGGCGCGTTGTTCGTGGACGCGCGCGGCCAGCTTTGGGTGGGTGCCGACAACGGCATCTTCCGCCGTGATACCGGTGGAATCTTCCATCCCATCCTCAACCGCTCAACGGGCAAGCCCTTCGACGCCTGGCGCATCGAGGGGGAGGGCGACGAGATCCGCGTGTCGTCACCGCGTGGCCTGTTCGCGGTGGGCAACGACGACCGTGCGCAACAGATCGGCGTCGGCCAGTTGCCCGACACCAATATCCTGAGCAGCGTGCGCGACCCGTCAGGGCGCATGTGGATCGGCACGCAGCGTGGCCTGTTCCTGAAGAATGGCCGCGACGCGAACATCCAGCCCATCACCAACCAGCCCGTGCTCAACGGCAATCTGCCGGGCACCTGGGTCTGGCAGATTCAACCCGACAGCGAGGGTGGCCTGTGGATCGCCCTGTTCGATGGCGGTGTGGGCTATCTGGCACCGGGCTGGGATAGCGTCAGCCGATTCACCCACATCCCCGATGATGACAACAGCCTGCGCGACTCGGTCGCCTATGCGGTCGCGCGTGGTAGCAACGGCTCCATCTGGGTCGGTGAACGCGACGGGCGCGTGGACCGGCTGTGGCCGGGTACGGGCAAAGTGGATCATGTGATCTCAGGCCTGCGTGGTGACGTGCTCGCGCTCACCGAGGATGTGCCGTCGCGCCTGTGGGTAACCGTGCGCGGCGCGTTGTTCCGCTATGCCAACGGCAAGCTGGATGCGGTGGACGGATACGCGCATGGCATGAAGCATCCGCTCGAGGTCGAGGCCGGGCCGGATGGCAAACTCTATGCGCGCAGTTTCGGCGAGGGCCTGTTCCGCATCGATCAAGACACACTCACGGTCACCCCAGTGGCCGTGCAGCCCGCGCAAGAAAAGGCGCGCTGGGGCAGCCAGCTCACGCTCAAGAACGGCACGTTCTGGTACGCGAGCGACGGCGGCATGCTGCGCCTCGATCGCACCTTTGATCATTTCGAACCCGTGCCCGGCATCGATAACAGCCAGCCTGTCGACGCATTCGATTTCACCGCGGACGGCTTGTGGGCCGCGCGGCCCGATGGGTTGGAGCACTATCACTACGTCGGCGATGGACTGGCGCTCGATCGCAAGATCGACGCCTTGCGCGGCTGGCCGTCTATCAACGTGGTCGATCTGGCGGTCGACCAGCATCAACGCGTGTGGATTTTTGGCCGGGATGGCCTATGGCTCTTCGATACCGCCACCGGACAGTTCCGCGAAATGGGTCTGCAGGACGGCGTAAGCAACGGCGAGTTTATGCGCGGCTTTGCGCGCATGCCCGATGGCATGGTGTATTCGCCCACTTTTGGTGGGGTGTTGGGCTTCAACCCGAATCGCGCGACGCCTCGAGTGGAGCCGCCGCGTGTGGCGATCACGCGGATACAGGTCCGTCGCGGTGGCGCCTTGCATGAGCTGCCGGTACCTGCCGATGGCCAGCTATCCATCGGCTGGAACGACTCCGGGCTGATGGTGGATTCGCGCGTGTTTTCCTACGTCGATCCCGTAGCAAACCGTTATCGCTTCCGTCTTGCCGGCCTGGACAACGCCTGGGTCGACACGGGCAGCCGGGGCGAGCGCGACCTTACCGGGTTGCCGTACGGCGATTACACGCTGGATGTGATGGCGGCCGGCGCGGATGGCGTATGGGCCCAATTGCCCAAGCCTTTGCACATCCACGTGGAGGCGCCGCCGTGGACGCGCTGGTGGGCTTGGTGCGTGTACGTGGTGTTCGTGGTCCTGCTCACCTGGCTGGCACTGCAGGCATGGCGTCGTCGCTTGGCCGAGCGACAGCAGATTCTGCTGGCGGAACAGCGCAGCCGATTGGCCGAACAGGCCAGCGCGGCGAAGACACACTTCCTCGCTACGCTGAGTCATGAGATCCGCACGCCGATGACCGGCGTCATGGGCATGGCGGAGCTATTGCTCAGTACGCCGCTCAGCCGCACACAGCGCGACTATGCTGAAGCCATGCAACGCTCGGGCGGCATGCTGCTCAAACTGGTCAATGACGCACTCGATCTGGCGCGCATCGAAGCGGGCAAGCTGGATCTCGACTATGCGCCGTTCGATCCGCGCACCTTGATCGACGACGTGGCGCAACTCGCCCATGGCCAAGCTCGTGCCAAAGGCCTGCGCTTTGAGCTGGACCTGCCGCGTGACTTGCCGGCGCGCATGATCGGCGACGCGCTACGTATCAAGCAGGTGCTGCTCAATCTTGCCAACAACGCACTGAAGTTCACCGAGCGTGGCAGCGTGACTTTGCGTGTGCGTGCTACCGACCATGGCTTGCGCTTCAGCGTGATCGACACCGGTCCTGGCATTCCTGAAGCAAGCCGGGCGCGGTTGTTCCAGCGCTTCGAACAAGTCACCGGGCCGCAGCGCAGTACCGGCAGCGGGTTGGGTCTGGCCATCTGCCGTGAACTGGTGGCGATGATGGGCGGCAGTATCGAGTTGGAATCCAAGGTCGCTTTCGGCAGCACCTTCCACGTAAGGCTACCGTTGCCGCTGGCCATGGAGCCTGTCGCTGCATCGGCCCAGCGAATGGACAGCGTCGATGCCCAACCGTTGCGCATCCTGCTGGTGGAAGACGATGCCATCGTGGCGGCTGTCGTCCGTGGCCTGTTGGAACGTGCAGGGCATGAAGTGCGCTACGTCGGCAACGGCTTGGCGGCGCTTGCCGAACTGGCGCAGGCGACCTGCGATGTGATCCTTCTCGATCTTGATTTGCCGGGTATCGACGGCTTCCAGATCGCGCGATTGATTCGACAGCGCGAGGAACCCGGCTGCCGCATACCGATCGTGGCGCTCACAGCGCGTTCCGGTGGCGATGAAGAAGTGCGCGCGCGCGATGCGGGGATGGATGGCTTTCTGCGCAAGCCGCTTACCGGCGAGCAATTGAGCGACGCCATCCAGGCGCAAATGGTGGCATCGAGAGAGTCGGTCGACGGCTGAGCAGGAGCTGTTCTCCTGCTTCTGCAGCTGGGCCTTTGACCGGGTTACATGTCGTATTTGTTCACGTCAAAGCCGCGGCGCTTGTACTCGGTCCAACGCGTGCGCGAGCCATCGCGTTCGGCTGGATCGGCAGCCACCACTTCCAGCACGCGGTCGAAATGGCCGGAAGCGCACTCTTCGCGCAGATTGATCAGCATCGGCCGGTCAGGCGTGTCGATGCCGGGTGGCACGATCAGCACAGCGGTGGTGTGGTCGTCGTCGTCACCAGCGAGCTGGTGCGTGATGAAGCCGTCCTCATCGAACTCCCACAGCAATTCGTCGATGGCTTCGGCTTGCGCGAAATCGCGAGCCAGAACCAGCGTGGGCTGCTGTGCCGCATAAGCACGCTTGGCCAGTTCGCACACGAGCAGCAGCGGCTGCTCGCGAAAGCGCGGCTTGTCGATCAGGTAAAAGTCGGCGCGAGGCATGGTTTTGCTTTGCAGGGAATGGAGAATTAGGGAATAGAGAATAGTTCAAAGCGACCTGCTCGCCGCTCTGGCTTTTCCTATTCCCTATTGACGATTCTCTATTCCCTCACCGACCGGCGCGGTCGATCAGCCACTGCACCAGCAGCGACACCGGACGGCCCGTGGCGAGGCCCTTGCGGCCCTCGTCCCAGGCGGTGCCCGCGATGTCCAGGTGCGCCCAGCGCTGACCTTCGGTGAAGCGCGCCAGGAAGCAACCGGCCGTGATGGCGCCGGCGTTCTTGCCACCGATGTTGGCGACGTCAGCGAAGCCCGATTCCAGCTGCACCTGGTAGTCGTCCCACAGCGGCAGGCGCCACGCACGATCCAGCGTGGTTTCACCGGCGGTGAGCAGTTCGGCGGCGAGGTCGTCATGCTTGCTCATCAAGCCGCTGGCGTGCTTGCCCAGCGCGATCACGCAGGCGCCGGTCAGCGTGGCGGCGTCGATCAGCACCTTGGGTTCGAAGGTCTTCGCCGTGTAGGTCAGTGCGTCGCACAGAATCAGGCGGCCTTCGGCGTCGGTGTTGAGCACCTCGATGGTCAGGCCGGAAAGGCTGGTGAGCACATCGCTGGGGCGGTAGCTGTCGCCGTCGGGCATGTTCTCCACGGCGGGCACCACGCACACCAGGTTCACCGGCAGGCCCAACTTCACCGTGGCCACGAAGCTGCCGAGCACGCCAGCGGCGCCGCCCATGTCGAACTTCATTTCTTCCATGCCGGGGCCCGGCTTGAGGCTGATGCCGCCGGTGTCGAAGGTGATGCCCTTGCCGACGAAAGCGTACGGCTTGTCGCCGTCCGCGCCGCCCTTGTAGTTCAGGATCACGAGCTTGGGCTTGTTGGCCGAGCCACGGCCCACGGCCAGCAGCGAGCCGAAGCCCAGTTCGCCCATTTTTTCGTGGTCGAGCACGGTGCAATCGACCTTGTCGTGCTGCGCGGCAAACTGCTCGGCCTGCGAGGCGATGTAGGCCGGGTTGCAGATGTTGGGCGGCAGGTTGGCCAGTTCGCGGGCGAAGCGAATGCCTTCAGCCATGGCGGCGGCCTGATCCAGGCCTGCCTTGGCGTCGTCGCCAGCGGCGAACGCGACCGTGGCCAGCTCCGGCTGGGCGGCTTTCTCACGCGGCTTGAAGGTGGCGGTGTAGCGATAGGCGGCGAAATCGGCGGCGAGTGCGGCGGTGCGTACGCGCCAGGCAGCGTCGTGGCCGGGCACGTCCACTTCGGTGAGGTAGGACACGGCGCCGTCGACCGGCAGGCGGCCCAGGGCGCGGGCGGCCTCGATATTCACCTTCTGGTAGCGTGCACCGTCGAACGTCTTCTGCGTTCCAAGACCCACCACCAGCACGCGCCTGGCTGCCACGCCCTCCGGTGCGTACAGCACAGCCGTGGTGCCGGCCTTGCCGTTGATGTCCCCGCTTTCGACCTGGCGCTTGATGGCGCCGTTCGCAGCGGTGTCCACGCGGGCGGCGGCACTGGTGAGTACGCCGTTCTCATAGACGCCGACGACCACGCAAGGGGTTTCGACGGATTCGGGAGCGGCGGAGCCAAGGCTGAACTGGAGAGTCATGGAGATGTCCTGCAGAAAGGTCCGGAAAGGTTCGGACAGGCTAGACTTGGGGTTTGCCGCACCCGGTTGGGGCGGCGCCAAGCCCTTCATCTTATCGCATGTCGAGAAACAGTCCCCAAGAACAGGCGGCCAGCCCGTACACTTCACTGCTGTTTCCCCGCCCACGCGTCCGCGCGGGCATGCCCGTGCGTGAGGACCGGTTCTGAGCATCCTCGATCGTTATTTCCTGCGTGAGCTGGCGCAAACCGTCGCCGCTACCGCCATCGTGCTGCTGGCCGTCATGGCCGGCACCTCGTTTGCGCACGTGTTGCAGCAGGTGGCGAACGGCAGCTTCCCGGCCAGCGTGATGTTCCAGGTGCTGGGCCTGAACATGCTGGATGGCCTCTCCACGCTGTTGCCGCTGGCCGCCTTTCTGGGCGTGCTCAACGGCCTTGGCCGCATGTACCGTGAGAGCGAGATGCACGTACTGGCCTCGTCTGGCATGGGCGCCTCGGGCCTGCTGCGCCCGATCAGCATCCTGGCCGTGGTTTTGGCGATCCTGGTGGGCGCGGTGGCGTTGTGGTTTGGTCCCTGGGCCGCACGCACGTCGGACCAACTGGTGGCTGCGGCCAACCGCTCGGTGATCGCCGCGGGCCTTGATGCCGGCCGTTTCACCGCCTTGCCGGGCAAGGGCGGCATCATCTTCGTGGATGAGCTCAGCCGCGACGGCAGTACGCTGGGCAATACCCTTATCGCTACCGAGCGCACCGGCCACGACAACGTGCCGCACATCAAGTTCGTGACGGGCAAGCACGGCCAGCTCTATCAGGAAACCGATGGCAGCGGCCGCTTCCTGGCGTTGTGGAACGGCTTCCAGTACGACATCCCGCTGGGCGCGGACAACTGGCGCAAGATGCAGTACGAGCGCAACGATGCATCGTTGGACAGCATCCAGTCCGATGACGACCAAGAAGATCCCGCGCACTCGATGACGCTGCGCCAACTGCTGCGCACGGACAACCCGGATACACGCGCTGAATTCGCCTGGCGCACCATTGCGCCGTTCATGACCCTGGTGCTGCTCACGCTTGCGTTGCCACTATCGCGCCAGAGTCCGCGTGAACCCCGTTTTGGCCGCATGTTCCTGGCCATCCTCACGTTCTACTTTTATTACCTGCTGCTGGCGATCTGTCGCGGCCAGATCATCAAGGGCCACTGGCACCACTCGTTCCCGATGTGGGTGATCACCCTGATCGTGTTCCTGATCGCCGCCCGCATGTTCCAAAATCAGTACTCCGCGCGTAAGCCGCGCAAGGCGGGTGCCTGATGGCCTCCCTGCGCATTCGCCGCGTTGATTGGCTGGTCGGTACTACGGTACTGGGCTCCCTGCTTACGGTGTGGCTGGTCATCACCGGTCTGGATGCGGTGTTCCAGTTCCTGCGTCAGCTCGGCAACGTAGGCAAGAACGGCTACACGGTGACCAACGCCGTGGTGTACGTGCTGGTGACCTTTCCACGCCGTCTGTACGAAATGTTCGGCAATGCCGCCTTGATTGGCGGCTTGCTCGGCCTGGGCGGCCTGGCCGCCACCAACGAGCTGACCGCGCTGCGCGCTTGTGGCCTGTCCAAGTTGCGCATCGCGGCGTCCGCGGTGGGCGTGGTGGCCATTCTCGTGGTTGGTGTGGTGATCCTTGGTGAAACTGCGGCGCCATGGGGCGATCAGCAAGCGCAGGCCATGCAGTTGCGCCTCAAGTCGAACAATGTGGGTATTGGCGGCACCTCGGGCCTGTGGGCGCGCGATGGTGATCGCGTCATCAATGCCAAGAGCTGGGTGGCCAAACGCACGGCCACGCACAGCACGGTGCAGTTGCTCGACGTGCGCGTGTTCACCCTGACGCCGGATGGCCAGGTGACGCGCTTCGATTGGGCGCAGACTGCCGAGCACGATGGCCGCAAGTGGGTGATGAGCAAGGTGCGCAGCACCACCATCGATGACGCCGGCACGCATTCCCATACAGCCGATAGCCAGACCTGGGATTCCAACCTCAATCCGCAGGTGTTGGAGCAGTCGGTGATCCAGCCGCAGTACCTGCCCATGCGCGACCTGCGGCGCAACATTGCCTATCTCGAGCAGAACGGTCAGAACCCGGGCGTCTATTCCTCGGCCTTCTGGACGCGCGCGCTGTACCCGGTGAACGTGCTGGTGCTGGTGTTGCTGGCCATGCCGTTCTCGTTCGGCACGTTGCGCTCGGGTGGTCTGGGCAAGCGCATGTTCATCGGCATGCTGCTCGCCATCGGTTGGTACTTTCTGCAGAAGGCGATGGTGAACTTCGGCACCGTGTACGGCGTGCCGCCGTTGGTGGCCAACTTGCTGCCCGCGGTGATTCTGGCCGTCATTGCCTGGGTGTACTTCCGCAAACACGGATAGCGCCCGGTGGCATCTCATGCAGGAACGCCCGAGCGCGCTCCTGCATGGGCCCGACGCAACGGTCGTCAGTCTTCTTCGACGGTGCTGGCCGGCTCTGCATCCGCGACGAACTGACCGTCCTCCGCCAACCGCGCGAACAAGCCGCCTTGGCGGATCAGCTCATCGAAGCGTCCCTGTTCCACCAGTCGACCCTGATCCAGCACTAGGATCAAGTCAGCGTGTCTGACCGTCGACAGACGGTGGGCGATCACGAACGTGGTGCGGCCCACGGTGAGCCGATCAAGGGCGCGTTGAATGCGAACCTCGGTGGCGTTGTCGAGCGCGCTGGTGGCTTCATCGAGGATCAGGATCGGCGCGTCCTTGAGCATCGCCCGAGCGATCGCCAGTCGCTGGCGTTCGCCGCCTGACAGCGACCGGCCGCGCTCGGCCACCAGCGTTTCCAGTCCTTCGGGTTTGCGCGCAATAAACGTCGCTGCTTCAGCCGCTGCGACGGCGGCTTCGATCTGGTCGGGATCCGCGTCAGGGTTGCCCACGCGCAGGTTATCCAGGATGGAGCGGTAGAACATGCCTGCGTCCTGGAACACCACGCCAATGTTCCCGCGCAGCGATTCCAAGGTGACGTCGCGGACATCGTGGCCGTCCACCGTGACACTTCCCGCGCTCGGATCGTAGGCGCGATACAGCAAGCTCAATGCGGTGCTCTTGCCCGCGCCCGTGGGACCCACCAAGGCGATGGTGCTGCCTGGTGGTGCGCGGAAGTTCAGGTCGTGCAATGCCGGTTGTACCGGGTCGTAGCCAAAGCTTACGTGGTCGAACACCACCTCGCCGCGCACGCGGGGCAGGGCGAGGGCGCCGGGGCGATCCTCGATCTCGGACTTCCGATCCAGTACGGCGAAGAAATCACGCAATGACTGCGACTGGAAAAACAGGTTCGACAGGAAGGTGGCGAACTGCTCCAGCCGTCCGATCAGCAACATCGAAAAGCCGACGAAACTCACGATGCCACCCACGCTGATCTCGCCACGCGCATGCAGCGCCGCGCCCACGGCAAAGATGGCGACGATGGTTAACGTGCTAGCCGCGCGATTGAGTACCGACAGAATCGCCCAGCCGCGCAGCACGGGATACTGCGCATTGAGCGTACGCGTCATCAGATCGTGCAGCGCGCGTGACTCGGCGGCGAGGCGAGTGAAGCTCTGCACCACCGTCACATTGCCGAAGACGTCGCCGGCGCGTGTGGCGATTTCGTGGTGCAGTTCCTCCACCTCCCCCTGCGCCTTGTGTGTGCGTTGCACGGCGACAGCGTTGAAGATGGAAAAGCACAGCAACAGCGCGATCATCAGCAGCGCCAGCTTCCAGTTGATCCATAACGCCACTGGCACCATCACAATGATTGAGAGCAGCGTGGCCAGGTGTTCGCGGAAAAAGCTCAACCACAGGTTGAACAGATTGCTCACGCCGACGTTCATGATGCGCGAAAGCCGTCCGGTGTGATATTCGCCGTGGAATGACATCGGCATCGCCGCGGCGTGTTCGAAGAACAGCGCAATGGCAGCAAGGCGGCGCCGGTGCGCCAGTCGGTCGGCGTGCAATGACACCCACACGTTGGCCAGCACACCAGCGAAACCTACGCCAGCCCACAGCCCGATCAGGCGTGGTGCGTCACCTGGCTGGGCGCCCAGCGCATCCACCACGCGACCGAACAGAACGGGTTCGAGAAAGAACACGCCGGCCAACGCCAGATTGGCGAGTGCGAGAGTGATGGCCAGCTTCTTCTCTGGAGCCAGCAACCCGATGACGCGGAGATAGAGACGCAGGAACGACATGCTGTGGCTCCGATGACTCACGCCCCGCTCCATGCGGGGACCTTGCCGCAAGGCTAGCCCAACGCCGCGTCAGGCGTCAGCGGCCCTTGCTCGCGGGGACGCGACCGAGCAAGCTTCTCGTCTGTTTCTGCCATGAGAAGACCGCCGTGGAATTGATCGACCTGCGCAGCGATACCGTGACCCGTCCCACACCCGCCATGCGCGCGGCCATGCTCGATGCCGCCGTCGGCGACGACGTCTACGGCGAAGACCCCACGGTAAACGCGCTGCAGGAGCGCCTGGCGGCCGATCTTGGGTTTGAGGCGGGGTTGTTTGTGCCGACGGGTACGCAGTCCAACCTCGTGGCGCTGATGTCGCATTGCGAACGCGGCGACGAATACCTGGTGGGCGCGGATGCACACACCTACAAGTTCGAAGGCGGTGGCGCCGCCGTGCTCGGGTCCATCCAGCCACAGCCGATTCCCCACGACACGGACGGCAGTCTCCCGCTGGACAAGGTCGCCGCGGCGATCAAACCGGTTGATCCGCACTTTGCCCGCACGCGCCTGCTGGCGCTGGAAAACACCTGGCATGGTCGGGTGCTGCCGATGGATTATCTGAAGGCCGCCCACGATTTCGCCCGCGAGCGCGGATTGGCGCTGCATCTGGATGGTGCGCGCGTGTTCAACGCCGCCGTGGCTTGTGGGGTGCCCGTGCGCGAGATCGCCAAACACTTCGATAGCGTGTCGGTGTGCCTGTCCAAGGGGCTGGGTGCACCGGTGGGCTCGGTGCTGGTCGGTTCGTCGGCTCTGATCGAGAAGGCCCGTCGTTGGAAAAAGGTCGCTGGTGGTGGCTGGCGGCAGGCCGGCATGCTCGCGGCTGCGGCGCAGTACGCGCTTGATCATCATGTTGATCGGCTGGCGGAGGATCACGCGCGTGCGGCGAGGTTGGCGGCAGGACTGGGGGATATTCCTGGCGTGAAGTTGTTGGGTCAGCACACGAATATGGTGTTTATCGATGTACCGGCGGACCGCTTGCGGGAGTTGGACGTCCATTTGCGAGGGGCGGGTATTCGCATCAGCATCGGGTATTTGCCGACGTTGCGGTTGGTGACGCATTTGGACGTGGGTGATGAGGGTGTGGTGCGGACGGTGGCGGCGTTTCGGCAGTTTTTTGTGGGGTGATGTTGTTGGGGTTTTGCCGTTGTGGGTTGGGCGTGGGGTGCGTGGTGTCGCAGCTTGCGCTTTTCTCCCTCTCCCCTTCGGGGAGAGGGTTGGGGTGAGGGGTGGGTGCTCGCCTTATGGTTTCGATGAAACCGTCATCCCGGCGCACCCCGCAAAAGGGGGCAAGGGCCGGGATCCAGTAGCGATATCGCTTGATTGTCGCGTGGTCGTGACTTGGCCGCTTACGCAGCGGGCGTTTCGACCTTCTGCCGAAGGTCGAGTCACTTTTCTTTGCTTGCCCAAAGAAAAGTAACCCAAAGAAAGGGCCCCCCGGATGAGGCGCCTTCCGGGCTGACGCCCTCCAGGTACGCGGTCGGGTTCCGGGCTTTTCGACGGGGCTCCTGCCCCGACGAAAAGGAATCGGCATCCCTGCCGATTCCCCTGCGGGCCTTTTCTCCACCCGCCCGCCGCCTCATACGGGGCCCGGAGGATCAAAAGCGCAAAACAGACGGCTCGTGCAGCATTGCTGCACATCGCATCGCGGCAGGTCGCGTTGCTCCTGCACTAGAGCAGGGACGCAAAGCCAAGGCAGAAGGCAACGATTATGCCGTTCGGTGTCGAGTTCTCCCGACCGGTCGGAAAGCGTAGCGTCTTCTTTGCCTTGCCCCAGTGGTGGGAAAGCGTAGCGCTCCCTTTACCTCGCCTCGGCGGTAGGAAAGCGTAGCGTCCTCTCTCCCTAGCCTCAGCGATCGGGAAGCGTAGCGCGGCCTGTTTTAAGTCCTCTGCGCCACGGAGCGTTGCGTAGCGCTCCGGCGTATCCGCTGTGTAGAGGTGGAGATTGTCACGTAGCAACGTTCCTCAGCCGTTCGGGCTTATCCCATCGTGATGCTGCGGGCGTTGGCTTTACGGCCATTTTCTTTGGGTTACTTTTCTTTTGGGCCAGCAAAAGAAAAGTGACTCGAGCGTCGGCAGACGATCGAAACGCCCGCTGCGTAAGCGGCCAGGTCGCGATGAGGCACGAAGCGACAGCCGACCACTGACAAAACGGGGTTTTGGCTTTCGTCGGCACAAAGGCACAGATGAAACGTCGGGGCGAGCACCCACCCCTCACCCCAACCCTCTCCCCAAAGGGGAGAGGGAGCAAACCGCACCGGCCCCCCTTGGCGACTCCCTAACACGCCCCGACCTATATTCCCCAAATCCCCCCGAGGAATCGCAAGGACATGAGCCAGTTCCGCATCGAACACGACAGCATGGGTGAACTCAAAGTGCCGTCCAAAGCCCTCTACGGCGCCCAGACACAACGCGCCGTCGACAACTTCCCCATCTCCGGCCTGCATATGCCGCGCGCCTTCATTCGCGCGCTTGGCCTGATCAAGGCCGCGGCGGCGGACGCGAACTTCCTGCTGGGGTATCTGAAGAAGAACCAGGCGCATGCCATCCGCAAGGCCGCGTTGGCCGTTGCCGAGGGCGAGTATGACGATCAGTTCCCTATCGACGTGTTCCAGACGGGCTCAGGCACCAGCACCAACATGAATGCCAACGAGGTGATTGCCCACCTTGCCAGTCGGGCTGGCGGCAAGGTGCATCCCAACGATCACGTCAATTACGGACAGAGTTCCAACGACGTCATTCCCACGGCTATCCACGTCAGCGCCACACTCACCACCAGCGAGCAGTTGCTGCCGGCGCTTAAGCACCTCAAGCGCAGTATCGAGCGTCGGGCGCGTGAACTGCGCAATGTGCCCAAGACTGGGCGCACGCATTTGATGGATGCCATGCCGGTGACCTTTGGTCAGGAGCTTTCGGGTTGGGCCGCGCAGATCGGTACTGCTATTGAACGCATCGAAGACAGCTTGAAGCGCATGCGCCGCCTGCCGCTGGGTGGTACCGCTGTGGGTACTGGCATCAATGCTGATCCCAAGTTTGGTGCCTCGGTGGCGCGCGAGTTGAAGAAGCTTACGGGCGTACGGTTCGACTCGGCAGAGAATTTCTTTGAGGGCATGGCCGCACAAGACGCCGCAGTGGAGCTGTCCGGCCAACTCAAGACACTCGCTGTGGCGCTGATGAAGATCGCCAACGACTTGCGCTGGATGAATTCGGGTCCGCTCGCGGGCCTGGGGGAGATCGAGTTGCCAGCGCTGCAGCCGGGTTCGTCGATCATGCCGGGCAAGGTGAATCCGGTGATTCCTGAAGCTACCGCCATGGTTGCAGCGCAGGTGATCGGCAATGATGCCGCCATCACCATCGCGGGTCAGTCGGGCAACTTCCAGCTCAATGTGATGCTGCCGCTGATCGCGCACAACTTGCTGCAGTCGATCGGCATTCTGTCCAACGTCAGCGTGCTGCTGGCCGACAAGGCCATCGCCGGTTTCAAGGTGAATACCGCGCGCGTGAAGGAAGCGCTGGACAAGAACCCGATCCTGGTCACCGCACTCAACCCGGTGATTGGCTACGAGAAGGGCGCGGCAACGGCCAAGCAGGCTTACAAGGAAAAGCGTCCGATCATGGATGTGGCGTTGGAAACCACGGGCCTGTCGAAGAGTGAGCTGCAGAAGCTGTTGGATCCGATGGCGCTCACGCGCGGCGGCATTCACGGCGGAGGCGGTGGCGGCGGCTGATTTGCCGCCGTTCTTTGCTTTTGTGCAGGAGCGCAGTGTGCGCTCCTGCGGTGGCGTTAGTGCTTGAGGCTCTTGCGGCAACCTTCGACGTTACGCTCGCTCAATGCTTGGCCGTAGGGCTTGAACGCCTCCAGTTGACTGGCGAGTTCGTCCTGCGCTGCCTTCATGTCGGCCAGGTCGTCGCAGATCTTCGCTGCGGCTTGCTGTACGTCTTGTGCGGCGGCCTCGGCCTTCTGGCGGGTCTCTTCGGCGCTGTCGGCACCGGTGAGCTTGCCGGCCACAGCGCCCAGCGCCTTGGTGGCTGTTTCCGCGCCGGCCTTGCCGGTGGCGATGGCGTCGTCGTGCATCTTGAGCGCGGTGCCGCTGTAACGCTGCAGTAGCGTGTGTTGCGCGTCGGTCACGGCAACGGCTTGACCATTGATGGCCAGTTGACCTTGCCGGTCTACGGTGGCGTTGGGAACGCCGGATGCTTTGATGGTGACAACGCCGTCGTGCAGCGTGATGTTGTTGCTGATCACGTCGGTGCTCGCGCCGAACACCTGGATGTCATGGCCTGAATTACTGCATGCGGTGGTCAGTAGAGCCACGGCGAGCACGCAGGGCAGGTAGCGAAAGGACATGGCGGCGTTCCTGTGTGGGTAGATTCGAAAGTCTGCGCGTGGAAGGGTCGGTGGAAAAGCTTACCCGCCGGCGCTCCGCATCCTTGCGGAAGGTGTCGGCGGGAGAAGGTTGTCAGCGGCAGTCACGTATATCGCGGAACCCGGTGCGTACCGACCTTCAATGTCATTCCGAGAACACGGCGACACCCGGCTTGCCGTTCTCATCGGTGTCCTTGCCGCAGTCATCGACGTCTTTCTGCGTCATGGTGGCATAGGGTTGGAACGCAGGCATGGCGGTGGCCAGTTTTTGTTGCGAGGCCAGCACGCCGGGCATGTGGTGGCAAAGCTGGATGGCTGCCGCGCGGATCTTGTCGGTCTGTGGCTTCATGCTGGCCTCGATCTCCTTGTCGCTCCTGCCGAGAAGTGCGCCGACGATAGCCTTCTTCGCCATGCCGACACCCATGTTGGCGCTGCTCGCGCCGATGTCCATGCCTGCCATGGCGATGCCGATGATTTGCTGGCGATAGTCCACCAGCAAGGCGTGCTGCTCGGGCGTGGCATCGACGGGCTTGCCAGCAATCACCAGATTGCCCTGGGGGGTGATGACAGCCTTGGGGAGGGTGTTGTTGCCATCGTGCGGATGTCCGCCATCGTGGGAGTCTTTGCCGATGTGGATGCTGGTGACGTCAATGTCTTGCGTCACCAGTTCCTGCTTGGCCTGTTCAATGCCCTTCTGGATCTCCGCACCGATCGCCGATGGCGACGTTTGCTCCTGTACTTCCTTCGCCGCCTGGGCGGTGTCGCTGTTGCCGTCGTGGCTCGACTGGCTACAGGCGGCCAGCGGTATCAGCAGAGCCATGGCGATGATGCTGCCGGCGATCATGTTGGTCTTCATCGTATGTCTCCCCTACGAATGCGGTTGAGCGTCAACTGTCGTCGCGTACCCGGCGGAACCAGACGGCGCCGGCGATCAGCACCACACCCGCCAACACACCGATCCACAGATTGGGCGAGGCAAGCAGGCCGTAGGTATGGTCGGGTGAGAGGGCGCCCAGCGGATTGTTGTCGCCCAGGTCGTTCATGCCTTGCAGGCCGTGCTTGTCGAACACCAGGCTGGAGCCCGGGAACACACTGAGCAGGACGCGCTGCACGACGTTACCCCAGAACCAGGAGCTGGATAGGTTGAACAGCCCCATGATGCCGAACCAGCTGACCAGCAGGCCGAGCACTACCGGCACCGCTACGGCCCACAGGAAGGGCTTGCTGCGCGCACCGGACGAGCAGAGCATCAACCAGCCGATGGCAGGCATGGCCCACAGTGCATACAGCGGGATGTTGCTCACCAGCGACGCAATGGCGCGTATCGGATGAGAGAGCGTGAGCAGCTGCCATGCGTTGACGCCATGGAACGACAGCACGATGGCGAACAGGATCAGTTGAAGCAGGCCGCAAGCAATGCTCACCACCACCGCGATGACCGGTGCGACCAGGGCTGCACTCGCCACCTTGGAGAGCACCGTGCTGGTGTTGGAAACGGGCAGGGATTTCCAGAACAGCACACTGCGGTCGCGACGGTCGTCATAGAGCGAGCCGAGGCAGTAGAACAGCACGACGATGCCCATGACGATGCCGATCATGCCCATCGACGAGATCATGGCGACGTCAGCCGCTGCGCCGACTTGTGCCAAGTCGCCGGCGTCTGCGTTACGCATCATCATGCCGATGTCGTTGCCGCCGATTTGCACGCCATGGCGGGCACTCATCACTTCCGCGGCGATGATGGCCATCACGTTGAGGATCAGGAAGACGGCGCCGGTTACCACTGGGGCCCACAGAAAGCCGCCGCGGTGTTCCCAGAACTCGCGCTTCACAAGCCAGTAGAAGGTTTTCATGCGTAGGTCCCCTTCATGGTGGCGACAAACAGGTCGCTGACAGTCGGTCGGCGTACTTCGCCCATGCGTTCCAAGGTGGCACGGTCGGCGCCGTCGAACAGGAAGATGCTCTTGCCGAACACCTGCCGCTCATCCAGCGGCTTCATGTTGCGTGCGGCGGCGGCCTGATCGGCCCCCACCATCACCTCGACGAATCGTTCGCCTACGGTATCCATATCGGTATCGAGCACGATCTTGCCGTCGCGGATAAACATCAGGTCGGTGAGGATGTGTTCGATCTCCTCGACCTGGTGCGTGGTGACGATGATCGTCTTGTTCTCGTCGAAGTAGTCCTCCAGCAGGCTCTGGTAGAACTGTTTGCGGTAGAGGATGTCCAGGCCCAGCGTGGGCTCGTCCAGCACCAGCAGGCGCGCGTCGATGGCCATGACCAGGGCCAGG
Organism: Dyella sp. ASV24; assembly: GCF_016428905.1. GTDB lineage: Bacteria > Pseudomonadota > Gammaproteobacteria > Xanthomonadales > Rhodanobacteraceae > Dyella. The sequence goes on from NZ_JAELTQ010000008.1 coordinate 16,330, forward strand.
TGCAACTGCACGATCATGCCCTTGGACATCTGCTTGACGCGCTGGTTGGGCGTCAGCTTGGTGCGCGCCAGGAAGGCCTCGCACTTCGCCCGATTGAAGCGCGGGTGCACGTTGGCGACGAAATCGATCGCCTCGCGTACCCGGATCCAGCGGGGCAGCACCGCCACGTCGGCGATAAAGCACACCTGTTCCATCAGCTTGTCGCGCTGGGTGCGTGGATCGAAGCCCAGCACGTTCAACTCGCCCTTGAAATCGGTCAGGCCAAGGATGGCCTTTAGTGCGGTGGTCTTGCCGGCACCGTTGGGCCCGATCAGGCCCACGATGCGGCCGGACTCGATGCGGAAGCTGACGTCGTTCAGCGCGAGCGAGTTCTTGTAGGCCTTGGTCAGGCCATTGGCCGTCACAACCGCGTTCATGATTGGCTCCCTTCCGGACCGGCCGGGCTTTCCGGCGCTTCACGCATGAGCGTTTTCAGGTCCAGTCCGAGGCGCTGCAGTCGGGCAAAGAGCGCAGGCCATTCCTCGCGCAGGAACCTCTCGCGCTCGGATTTGAGCAGCGCCTCCCTGGCTCCATCGATGACAAACATGCCCAAGCCCCTCCTTTTTTCCACCAGTTGATCATCGACCAGTTCCTGGTACGCCTTCGACACGGTGAGCGGATTGATTTGGAAATCCGCAGCAACCTGGCGTACTGACGGCAGCGGGTCGCCCTCGTTCAAGGCGCCGTCCAGAATCATCGCCACCACGCGTTCGCGGAGCTGGCGGTAGATCGGGACGCTGTCGTTCCAGGTAATGGTCATACGGTTATTCCTTGCTGATACGGCCGAACTTGTTGCTGCCAAACGAATAGTAGGGCATGGTCAGCTCGCTCCCGAGCACCGCCTTGGAAGCGGCGGCCGGTGACAACAGCGGGGAGACGGTCAGGGTGGCCATGCCGGCGTCGGCCAACAGGGCGGCGGCGCGCATGTCTTCAGCCGTCGGGCGGACATCAATCGGGGCCAGGTCGATGACCTTGACGCCGTTGATCTCGCTGACCGGGAGACTCTTGACGTTGGAGTGGATGGCGGCCAAGCCGACTGTGGTGAACAGGGCGGCGGCGGTCAGGGCTAGCAGGTTATTCGCTTTCATGGCGGGTCTCCTTTAGTGACCTCGTGGACCGGTGTTGTAGTGAACTATAACACCATAATCGAAGCCGTCAATGGGTGAGCTAGAAATTCGCAACATGACTGATGGCCTATAAGCCTGAACGAGGTCCGGGGCAGGCCTGGGCCCGGAAGCTGATGGGTATGTTCCGCAGAAGGGCCATGCGCTGGCAGGGCCGCCCATCAGCCATCGCAGGTGACAGGCATCACCTCACGCCCGCTCCGCGAAGCGCGTGATTCAATGGCGCACCACCGTGCAGAGGGCGCGTTTCATGGATGCAGGACTAGCCGGCCATGTCGTCGTTGTTACCGGAGCGAGCAAGGGCATCGGCCTGGCCTGTGCCACGGCGTTTGCGCGTGAGGGCGCGAAAGTGATCGGTGTATCGCGCAACCTGGCGCACCTGCATGCCGCGCAACACGACCTGCAGCGCGAAGGTCTGCATATGGACGTCGCCGCGGCCGACCTGAGCGAAAGCGTCGCCGCGCAGATGGTGGCGGAGTACATCGAGAACGAGTTTGGCCCCATCGACGTGCTGGTGAACTGCGCCGGCGCGGCACGGCGTACGCCGGTCGCCGATCTTCACGCCGATGCACTGCACGCCACCATGCAAGCAAAGTACTTCACGTACATGCACATGATCGATCCCGTGATCCGGCATATGGCGGCGCGTGGCAAGGGCAGCATTGTGAATGTGGTCGGGCAGGGCGGCCGGCAGGCCAATCCGCTGCATATCGGCGGTGGCGCGGCGAACGCCGCGCTTATGCTCGCCTCGGTGGGCTATGCCAACGCCTATGCGGCCAACGGGGTGCGGGTGAACGTGATCAATCCTGGCATGACCCGTACCGGGCGCGTGCAGGAAGGGCTGGATGCCGCCTCACGGGCGAGCGGACGCTCTGCCGACGAGCTGCTCGCCGAGCAACTGACAGAGATCCCCATGGGACGCATGGCCGAGCCACGCGAGATCGCGAACGTGGCTGTGTTCCTGGCATCGCCGTTGGCCAGTTATGTCACGGGTGCGGTCATTCCGATGGATGGCGGCAAGACCAGCGTGATCTGAACCCGGCAGGGCACCGTATTTCCCTGCGTCACGCTGACGGTATCGTGCTTGCCGAAAACGTACATGGCTGTGTTGTTCACGTTCCTTTTATGCCGTTTTCTTTAATCGTTTCCTGCGAGCGACGATGTTTGCTGCGCTGATGTGTGAAGTCGGCTTATGGCTGCGCTTCACGCATCGAGCATCAATCTCGCCATGTCTCCGTTGATGCGGTGTGTATCGACATGGATGTGGGGGAGCGTCATCGTCGGAAGGGGCATGAACGTAGAGGCGCTGTGGCGGCGTGCTTGATGCAGTGTGGCGTTGCGCCCAGGGGTTTCTGCGGATCGTGTGGCTTCATTGGTAAAGGCAGGAACGCAGGACCGGGTTGGCTTGGTTGGCCCGTGCGATGACGCTCCGTCACTGACCCAAGGAACATTCCATGCGGCCATTACGCCATGTTCGGTTGGGTTTACTGCTACTGGGCTGTTGCATGACGCTCGGGGCGTATGCACTGGCGCCTGATAGCCCGGTCCAGCCTGCATCCGCGGCATCGACAGCTGCGCCGCAGGCGTTGGATGCCACAGCGACACATACGGCACCAGCCGGTGTGCCGCGCGACCTGACGCTGAAGCAGATGGGCGGCTACGGCGCCATCAAGCTGCGCGGCCAGGATCCCAACGGCACCTTGAACGTGGCCGTGCGCAACGACGAAGTGGTGACAGCTGCGAAGCTGCACCTGGTCTATACCTATTCGCCGTCACTGATCTATTCGCTGTCGCACCTGAAAGTCTTCCTCAACGGTGAGGTGGTCGCCACGTTGCCGATGGACAAGGAGACGGCGGGGCAAACCGTCTCGCGCGATGTCGATCTCGATCCACGCCTGTTTACCGATTTCAATCGCATCGGCGTACAGATGATCGCGCACTACACGCTCGATCACTGCGAGGATCCGTATCACTCGTCCTTGTGGACCGACATCAGCCCCGACACATCGCTGACTCTGACCACATCGCAGATCGGCCTGCCCAACAGTCTCGCGTTGCTGCCGGCACCGTTTTTCGATCGCCGTGATAACCGGACGCTGGTGGTGCCGTTCGTGTTGCCCGCGCATGCCGATGTGCCGACGCTGCGCGCGGCCGGTGTGGTGTCGTCCTGGTTCGGTGCGTTGGCCGGCTGGCGCGGCGCGCGCTTCCCGGTGGCGCAAACGCCGCCTGCCGATACGCATGCCATTGCGTTCGCACTGCCCAATGCCATGCCCGAGGGCGTGAAGCTTGACGAGATCAAGGGCCCCACGGTGATCGTGATGGCCAACCCGGCCAGCCCACCCGAATCGGGCCGCAAGCTGCTGGTGCTGGCAGGCCGCGACACGAAAGAGCTGCAGGAGGCTGCCAACGCGCTGGTGCTTGGCCAAGTCGGCATGTCGGGCGATCAGGCCATCGTGAAGTCAGTGGACCTTGGCCCGGAGCGCCGCCCTTACGATGCCCCCAACTGGGCGCCGGTGGATCGGCAGGTCACCTTCAAAGAACTGGTCACTGATCCCTCGCAATTGGAAGCCACCGGGTTCAACCCACCGCCGATTCGCGTGGACATGCGCCTGCCACCGGACCTGTTCGCGTGGGCGCGCCACAGCGTGCCGCTGAACGTGCGCTACCGGTATACCGCGCCCTCCAGTTACAACGATTCGGTGCTCAACATCGGCGTCAACGATCAACTGTTGCGCTCCGTGCGATTGCGGCCGGCCGACCCGTCGGGTGTCGAGCGCCAGTTCAATGTCCCGCTGCTGTCGGGATCAGAGGCGCGCGGTTCGGAGGAAATCCGCGTGCCGTCGTTGCGCATCGGCGCATCCAACCAGTTCCAGTTTCAGTTCCATATGGATTCGCAGAAGACTGGCTTGTGCGTCTCCGCTGCTACTGACAGTGCACGCGCGGCAGTCGATCCGGATTCGAGCGTCGACTTCAGCCAGTTTGTGCACTACACGGCCATGCCGAACCTGACGTTCTTCGCCACCAGCGGCTTCCCGTTCACACGCATGGCAGACCTTGCCGATACCGCTGTGGTCATACCGGATACGCCTGACCCACGCGAAGTGGAAACCATGCTTGCCATGCTCGGTCAGATGGGGCGTTGGAGCGGCCTGCCGGCCCTGCGTGTTTCGCTGGTGCCTGCCAGCGCGGTGGATTCGATGAGCAATCGCGATCTACTCGTCATTGGCACCGGGACGGCCGGCGAGCTGATGGCGAAATGGGGCAAGGGTCTGCCCATGTTGATCGAGCGCAGCGAGAACGACCTCGCCTTGCGTGAGCCGAGTGATCGCGGGCAGGTCAGTGGCGCAGCGGGGCGTGCGGCCATGAGCGTCAACGGGCCAACCGCTGCGTTCGTGGCGTTCCAGTCACCGTATACCAAGGGCAAGAGTGTGGTGGCGCTGGCAGCCAGCGGGTCGGATCGCCTCGGTGATTTGCTGGATGTACTCAGCGACGACGCCAAGGTGGGCGAGGTACGCGGCGACCTTACCGTGGTGCGGCAGAAAATCGTCGTGGGGCTTACCGTGGGCGATACCTACTACGTTGGCCATCTGCCATGGTACGCGTGGCTGTGGGTGCATATTTCCAGATACCCGGCACTGATGGCGCTTGCAGGCATCCTGGCGGGTCTGTTCGTGGCCTTGACGGTGTTCTGGGCGTTGAGTCGGCTCGCCGCGCATCGCCTCGAAAGGTGAGCCATGCGACGCATCGGGATGTCACTGTTGCACGCGCTGCTGGTCGCTGCCGCGATGTTCGCATCCGGTAGCGTGCTGGCCACGTCGTGCGCGTGGCCCGACTGGGAGCACTTCAAGCAAAACACCGTGAGTGCGGATGGCCGCGTGATCGACGCGAGCACACCCGAGCAGGTCACGGTGTCCGAAGGGCAGGCGTATGCGCTGTTCTTTGCCTTGGTGGCCAGCGATCGTCCGACGTTCGACCGCTTGCTCAACTGGACACAGAACAACCTGGCGCAGGGTGACCTCACCAAGCACTTGCCTGCATGGCAGTGGGGACGCCACAACGCGAAGGAGGGCGACGCGTCGTCTGCGCCGACGTGGGGCGTCCTCGACAGCAACCCAGCGTCCGATGCGGATATCTGGATTGCCTACACGCTGCTTGAAGCCGGGCGCGTGTGGCATGAGCGCAGCTACACCGCGTTAGGCACGGTGCTGGCCCGCACCATCGTGGCGCAGGAAACCGCCGTGCTACCGGGACTCGGACGCACCGTGCTGCCGGGACCGGTGGGCTTTCACCCGAAGGACGACGTGTGGCGGCTCAACCCCAGCTATGTTCCTTTGCAGGTCATGCAGCACATGGCGGGCGCGTTGCCAGAGCAGCCGGAATGGAAGGCCATGCTCGACAGTTCGGCGAAGCTGGTCACCAACACCGCGCCACACGGCTTTTCACCGGATTGGGTGTTGTACCAAAGCGCCAAGGGCTTCGGCCCTGATACGGCGACCAAGGCCGAGAGCGCATACAACGCAATCCGCGTTTACTTGTGGGCGGGTATGCTCGCCACGGATGCACCGGGACGTCAGGCCGCGCTTGATGCGTTCAAGCCCTTGGCGGACTACGTCGCTGCGCATGGCGCGCCGCCGGAGCGCGTCGACACGCAGACCGGCGCGGTCGTGGGAAACAACGACGGCAATGCCGGTTTCTCGGCGGCCGTAGCGCCGTATCTGGCCGCGCTAGGGCGTAACGACCTGGCCCAGGCGCAGGTGCAACGCACGCGATCCCTCGCTGCGCAATCCCCGCTGGGGTACTACAGCCAGGTGCTGGCGCTATTTGGCCTTGGCTATCTGGATGGTTTGTATCGCTTTGATGCGGATGGCGCCGTTGTTCCTGCCTGGATGTCGACGTGTCCCGCGGCGCACTGAGCGACATCTTCGCGCCCGCCATCGTGCTGCTGGTGGCGAGCAGCGTGGTACCTGTGGTGGTCATTGCGCAGGCGAGCAACGCCGCGCTCAGCCCGCAGATGAAGCAATTGCTGGATTCGGCGCGCGTATGGCAATCCAAGAACCGCCCGGACATGGCGCGCGGCATCGTGGAAAAAGCCCTGCTCATCGACCCTGCGCAGCCTGATGCGCTGGGTTTGATGGGGCAGATCGAGCTGACATCGAATCGATCCGCCGAAGCCGGCAAGATTCTTCAACAGTTGCAGAAGCTCTATCCCAACCATCCGGCGACGCTGCAGTTGGCCGACGAGTATCGCCTCGCCACGCGCGACAAGACGGCACTCGCCGAGGCGCGTTTGGATGCGCGTACCGGCAAGCCGGACGAAGCATGGCGCAAGATGCAGGCGCTTTTCCCGCGTGGAGAGCCCAGCGATGCCTACGCCAGCGATTACTATCGCGCGATGTCGTCCGCGGGTCAGCGCGATCGCGCGCTCAACGAACTGCGTGAGCGGGTGCGCCAGAACCCGGACGATCTGGGCCTTGCCCTGGTACTGGCCGACATGCTGACCGACCGCGGGAGCTCGCGCCTGGAAGGCCTGGACATCATCTACCGTGTCTACCAGCGGCCTGATGCCAACCGACCGCAAGCGCTGGAACTGTGGCGACGCGCGCTCAACAGCGCGGGCGCCGACGATCCTGCGTATTACGTGTGGTATCAGCGCTACCTCAAGGAAGTACCCGACGACGCCAGCGCCAAGTCGGCACTCGCTGCGTTGGCGAAGAAAGGCGGCGCGACCTACGTGCCCCCGCCCCCAGGGACGGCGACCGCCAGCGCGGCATCCTCCACCCGTTCGTCGTCCGGGCCATCGCCCACGGCGCGTCAAGGTGCAGCGCTCGGCGAGCAAGGCCTGGCGAAGTTGCGCGACGGCCGTCACGACGAAGCCTACGCGTTATTTGCACGCGCCCTGAAACTCGATCCTGACAACGCAGGCAAATGGCGCAGCTTGATGGCCACGGCCAAGTTCTGGGGCACCTTGGCAAAGGCGCGTGCTGCCAATGATCAGGGCCATCCTGAGCAGGGCGAGGCGCTCGCCCGCGATGCACTGCGGCAGCAGCCGAACCAGGCCGATGCGAAGAAAGTGCTGGCGACGTCGCTGATGGCACAAAAGAAATGGCCGGAAGCCGAAGCCATCCTGCGGCCCATGGTGGAAGCGAAAGAACCGGACATCGATGCGCTGGCGCTGCTCGCCAAACTGATGATCGCCACGCATCGCACGGACGAGCTCACGCCACTCATCGCGCAGGCCGAGCGGCAATACAAAGGGTCCAGCGACGCGATGGTAAAACTTCGCGCGCAGTTGCTTTCTATCGAGGCCGACCAGTTGATCGCGGAAGGCAAGAGCGGTGCGGCCGTGTTGCGGCTGGAAGACGCCGTGACCCTGACGCCGCAGGATGCGTGGCTGCGTTACACGCTGGCGCGCCAGTATCGCGACCTGGGCCTTCCCGCGCTGGGGCGCTCCGTGATGCAGGACGGCCTGCGCGACTCCACGTCGCCGGACATGCGCTACGCCAGCGCGCTCTACCTTAACTCGCTGGACGACATTGACACGGCCAGCAGTGTGTTGGCACAGGTACCGAACAACCAACGTACCGACGGCATGCGCGAACTTGCGGCCAACCTCAAGGCTCAGCGTGATCTGCGCGAGGTGCGGCAACTGGAGGCGCAGGGGCGACAGCCAGAAGCACGGGCCTTGTTGGACCGCATCGCCCTGGACGTGCACGACGACCCGCAGATGCTGGCCAGCGTGGGGCGCGAATGGATCTCGCTGGGTGATCCGGACAAAGGCCTGAAGCTGGTGCGTGACTGGCTCGATGCACATCCGAATGACCCGGCCATCGGCGTGCGCCTGCGCTACGGCGAACTGCTGGCTTCGGCCAATCGCGACGACCAACTGTCTGGCTGGATCGCCGATGCGCGCGCGCGTCCCGGTGTCACGGCGGAACAGCAGGCGCAGTTCGACGACCAGTTGTTGCGGTTGTCGTTGCGCACGGCGGGCCGCCAGATCGATGCCCACGATCTGGCCGGTGCCGCACATACGCTGGATGCCGTACCCGCGGAGGGCAAGAAGGACAAGCGCTGGTTGCTGGCCCAGGCGGACCTGAGCGAGGCGCATCGCGACTATCAGGGCGCTGAGGCGTACGCACGCGACGTGCTGGTTGACCATCCGGGGGATCCCGATGCGCGGCTGACCATCGCGCGCATGGAAGAACGCATGGGGCATCGCAAGGCCGCGCAGGACATCATCGACCAGGTGCTGGCCGATACACCGCCGGACGACGTCGACACGCGCCTTGCCGTTGCCCGGCGTTACACGGCCATCGGGCGAAATACGCAGGCGCGCGACGTGGTGGATCCGTTGCGTCAGCAGTACCCGGATCGCTCCGACGTCACTATGCAAGCCGGTCGCGTAGCCCAATCGCAAGGGCACTACAACGATGCTGCGCAGCTCTACCGCGCCGCGTTGGTACAGGAGCAGAGCGAGGGTGACACCCCGAGCCCGGTCGATGGCCTCACCTCGGCGCAGCGTGCGCTGCAGGGGTTGGACGATCGTCGGCAAGGGCAGGTGGCCACGGCCGTCATCCAATCCAATGAATCCGGCAGCAGCGGTATGTCGCGGTTGGATGCGACGGAAATCCCGCTCTATGTGCGCATTCCGGACGGCTATGCCGGTCACTACTTTTTCCACGCCGATACCGTGTTGCTCAACGCCGGTACCTTGCCCGCGAACCAGTTCGATCCGGCCTACGAGTTCGGCAAGATCGCAGCGCTCGGCAACGCCGGCTTGCGCCCGGTAGATCAGACAGACAAGGGTGTGGCGCTCGCGGCGGGTTACGAGTTCAACGGTGCAAACAATACGTGGCGTGCGGACATCGGCTCCTCACCGGTGGGTTTCACGGTAACCAACGTCCTTGGTGGCTTCACCTACAGGCACGATTTCTACAACTCGTCACTGTCCGTGGACGTGTCACGTCGCCCCATCACCAGCAGTCTCGTGTCCTATGCGGGCGCGCACGATCCCGTGACCGGAGAAAGTTGGGGCGGGGTGGTGCGTAGCGGCGTTACCGTGCGTGGTGCGCAGGACGTGGGGATAACCACGCTGTTCGCCTCGGTGGGCTACGGTGTGCTTACGGGCGAAAACACCGAGACCAACCACGAGTTCAAAGTACGTACGGGCATCGACTGGCCGGTCTACGTCGGTACCGATCAGCGGTTCTCCAGCGGCCTGGTGCTCAACTACTGGCACTACGCGAACAACCAGCATTTCTATACGTTCGGCAACGGCGGGTACTACAGCCCGGGCAAATACGTGTCGGTGTCCATTCCGCTGGACTGGTCGGGGCGTTACAAGCGCTGGGCATGGGAAGTGGAGGCCTCCGTGGGCAACTCGTGGACACGCGAAGACGAAGCGCCGTACTTCCCCACGCGCCCCGACCTGCAGGCGCAGGCGGTGGCCCGCATGGCGGCGGCGGACGTTGGTTCGCCGTACTTCGGTACCGGTAGCGGTGGCGGCTTCAGTTACACCGTGGCGGCGGCGCTGGAATACCGGTTAACCCCGCACTGGGTCATTGGCACGCGCTTCAAGCTCGACCGTTCACGCGATTACGCGCCCAACCTTGGCACGATCTACCTGCGCTACTTCTTCGACCAGCAGCGGCTGCCGGTGCCGTTCCCACCCAACCCGGTCAAACCGTACTCCGCGTACTGAACCGGCGAACTGAACCCTGGGACGAAAGCCGTGACGAATCTTCCTCCACAAGCTTCCGAGCCGACCGATCGCAGGACACCGCGGGCGCGCCTGCGACTGAACCAGTCGCTGGCCATCGAAGGGTTGCCGCCGTCGCTGTCGGCCTTGGCGACGGGCTGTGTGTACGCGGTCTATGCCAGTCGTTCGCCTGCTCGCGACGCCTTGTTCTGGAAAACCGCGGCGAATGCTTTGCTCACGCCGGTGACGGTGATCTCGACGCGTTCTGCCGACGATGTTGTGCAGGCTCTACGTCAGCACGGCACGGATCTTGACCAGTCAGGCGCCGTGCACCCCAAGTCCAACGTCTGCTCATTGCATCTACCGCAGAACCGCGACGGTTGCGACGTATTGATGGAATCCTTGCAGTCGTTGTCCGCGCAGTGCGCCGCGCCGTCCAGTCCCTTCCTGATCGAAGGCGTGGCGGCGTGTTTTGCCTGGCATGATCGTGCCGCGCTGATTCGCCAAGGGGCCGCACTCGCCGGTTGGTGTGCGCAGACACGTCACACGGTATTGCTGGTCATGTTGCCCCCGCTGGTGGAAGAGAGCGGCGACTTCCGTCCGCTGACGGATTTCCAGATCCAGTTCGCTGGCGCGGCGCAATTGGTGCACGTACAAGGTGAATTCCGCTGGGAGGTGGCCTTCTGGCGCGACGACCGTGGCGCGCTGTCCGCGACCGAATCCATCCCGCTGCGCTTTTCCGGTAACGATCATCGGTTGGTGGCCGTGATGGATGCCCATCGCGACAGCGGTGAAGGCATCGGCATGCTGGCGCCCGACGAATCCGTGGTGATGGTGTCGCACGCTGCCGTGGCCCGGGAGCGCGTGGTGCCCAAGGGATGGCAGGTGTTGGCAGACAACGAGGCGTTGGTATCCGCCGCCAGTCGTGCCGTCGCCGCCACGGTGATCCTGCATTACGGCATCGACGTAAGCCTGGCGACGCTGTCCAAACAAGTGAACTTCCTGCGCAGGCAGTGCGGCAAGGCGTTGAAGATCCTCATCCGCGAGGACAACGTCAGTATTCGTTACGAACTGCTGATGTTGACCCTGGGAGCCAACGCCATCATTCCGCGAAGCATGCCATTGGCGCAGGTGGAAATCGCGGTGGATAGCGTGCAGGGGCAACTGTTCTCGCGTCCCGTGCCAGACGATTACCGCGGGGCGCTGTCCGCGGCGATGCGCGACTCCACGACAGGGTATGTACCTGCGCATCGCTTTATCGAACTGGTGCGCGAGGCGGTGGAGCGCAGCCGCCCGATCCGCCTGCCGAACGTCTTGTTGCGTCTGCCGCTGGAGCACGACATGTCGGCCATCGATGCACTCAATGCCTGCCGCATCCGCCGCACGGGCGACCTGTGCACGGCGAGTGGCGACAGTCTGTATGTGTTCTTCTTCGCGTGCCACGTGGACGAGGCAGGCAAGGCGATGGAGAAGGTGTTCGTGCGTCCGCTTTCCGACTTGTTCCGTGGCGAGCTTCGTTGCGGTGACCGCGAAACGATCCAGTCCGCGCTCAACGAACTGGAAGACGAAATCGCTGAGCTTCCGCCACCGGACTACACCGGTCTGGTCGAGCCGGCCACGCCCGTTCAAAGGGGCCTGGCGGAGTCCCAGCCGGAACAGCCTGCAACGGATGCGGCAAGCGAGGAGAGCAAGCCTGTGCTGCCCATGCTGGGCGCGGTGGACTCCGCCGCAAACGCGCCGGCCACGATGCGTCCACCGGCGCGTCCCGCATCGTTGCCCTTGAAGGCGCGGGGGTGAGGCCGCGATGAGCATCTTCTTCGGCTACTTCATCTGGGGACTCATTCTTGCTGCGCCCCTGGGGTGGTTTTGGTGGCGGTTCCGCTTGGGCTACTGGCTGTCGCGCTCGCGCACCCTGTTTCGCCGCCACAAGATCCAGTTGCCGGCGCCATTGGAGCCACTCGTCATCCGCGGAAAACGCCAGGGTGCCGCGGGGGGGAAGGCATGAAGACGATTGCCATCCTGTCTCCGGTCGGCGGTGCGGGACGCACAACGCTCACGGCGACGCTGGCCGGCCTGCTGATGGCGCGCAAGCATGCAGCGCTGGCGGTGGAATGCGATCCGCGCAATGTGCTCACGTTCTATTGCGGTTTGCGCACGCCGGCGCGAAAGGGGCTGGTCACGCATATCGTGTCGCAGACGGACGACTGGAGCGACGCTGCGCTGCAAACCGAAGACGGTGCGCTGTGGCTGCCATGGGGTGGCGCCCGAGGGGACGGCCGTGGGCCGGATGCCGAGTCTGCTGCGGCTATCGCCGCAGCCTTGCATGAGCAGCCGAACTGGCTACGCCATTTGCTCGCGCGCGTTGATCTGCCCGGGCACGGTGTAACGCTGATCGACACGCCGACCTGGCCATCGGTATACACCACGCAGGCGGTGAGTGCCGCTGACCTGGTGCTGGTGGTCTTGCCGCCACAGCCATTGGCCTGCGCCACGCTGCCACGCTTGCGCAGTGAACTGAAGGCGCTCGGCAAAGAAACCGTCTACGTGGCAAACGCGGCCTCGCCGGCGTCGCAGCTGCATACCGATATCCTGACGCTGCTGCGTGACTCGCTGGGCGATGAGCTTTCCGTCTATCGCGTGCACGCTGACGCAGGCATTCCCGAGTCGCTGGCGCGCAACGAGAGCTTTGTACACGCGACACCGCATTCGCAGGCGGCGCACGACATGCAGGGTCTTGCCTCCTGGCTGTCGAGTTGGATCCATCGCGCTTACCAGCCGGTCGCAGGGAACAGGGCATGAACCGGCCCGCGCCCGCATCCCTGATGTCGCGCTTGCGGCGCACGCTGGCGCAGCAACTGGGCGTCAACGCCGATGCGGATCGCAGCACGTGGTTGTTGCGGTTGGTGTTCCGGGCACCGCGTCCAGGGCATCGTGACTGGCCGGCGGTGTGGACAGAACGTCTTGGGCGTCATTTGCGTTTCGAGCTGGCGATGGAACCGGGTGAGGGGGGCGGTGCATGGGTCAAGCGCTTGTTCTTCCGCCCGCGCCGCCGTCGCGTGCGGTTGGCGGCCAATCTGCGCAGCGCGCGACACTATCGTGGCGCTCATCGCGGCTCGATGCTGCTCGGACGTATCGGCCAATGGCTGGCACCGGTGCAGCGTGCCATGGGACGGGCGGGGCGTGCAGTGTCCTCGCGTCTACCGGTGGTGCCGTGGGCAAGCGTCGGCGACCGCGTGAACCGATGGTCTTCCGGGTTGGACCGCATTCCTTACCTCAAGCAGATAATCCTGCTGCTCGCCTTCCTGGTGGCGGTCGCGTTCTGGACCACGCCGTTGGCCATCGATGCCCAGTTCCGTCTGTTTATTCTGGTGTGCGCTGTGATGATCATTGCACGGCGCATTCCTGGGCGCTGGCCGACCATGCTGATGGTGTCGCTGTCGATTCTGATGACCGGCCGCTACATGTGGTGGCGCATTACGCAGACGCTCAACTTTGCCACGCCGATCGAGGCAATCTTTGGCTATCTGCTGTTTGCCGCCGAGATCTACACCTGGATCGTATTGTTCTTTGGCTATATCCAGACCGCTTGGCCGTTGAATCGCCAGCCCAAGCCCTTGCCGGAAGATACGGATAGCTGGCCCACGGTAGATGTCTATATCCCCACCTACAACGAGCCACTGACGGTGGTGAGCCCCGCGGTGTTGGCCGCCAAGAGCATGGACTGGCCGAGCGACAAGCTTCGTGTCTATCTGCTGGACGACGGCAGCCGCGAAGAGTTCGCGCGCTTCGCCGATGCAGTGGGCGTAGGCTACCTCACGCGTGAGGAGCACCGTTTCGCCAAGGCCGGCAACATCAACCATGCACTGGCGATGACCAGCGGCGAATTCGTTGCCATCTTCGATTGCGATCACATTCCCACGCGCTCGTTCCTGCAGACGACGATGGGCGAGTTCCTTGCTGATCCCAAGTGCGCCATGGTGCAGACGCCGCACCATTTCTTCTCGCCTGACCCATTCGAGCGCAATTACGACACCTTCCTGCGTATTCCGAACGAAGGCAGCCTGTTCTACGGTCTGATTCAGGACGGCAACGATTTCTGGAATGCCACGTTCTTCTGTGGATCTTGCGCGGTGATCCGTCGCGCGCCGCTGATGGAAGTAGGGGGCATCGCCGTGGAAACCGTTACGGAGGATGCGCACACATCGCTCAAGATCCATCGCCGCGGCTATCGCACGGCGTACCTGCGCATCGTGCAGGCGGCAGGGCTTGCCACCGAAAGTCTGTCCGGCCATATCGGGCAGCGCATTCGCTGGGCGCGTGGCATGGCGCAGATCTTCCGCGTCGACAACCCATGGTTTAAGAAAGGGCTCACGTTCTTCCAGCGCATTTGCTATAGCAATGCGATGCTGCACTTTTTCTACGGCATTCCGCGGTTGGTCTTCCTGTCCATGCCCTGCGCCTTCCTGTTCTTCGGGCTGCATGTGTTTGGTGCGGATGCCATTTCCGTGATGGCCTATGTGTTTCCGTACCTCTTTATTTCCGGCATGGCCAATTCGCGCATCCAGGGCCAGTACCGCCATTCGTTCTGGGCCGAGGTCTACGAATCGGTGTTGGCCTGGTACACGGTGCTACCGACCACCATCGCCTTCATCAACCCGAAGAAGGGCAAGTTCAACGTGACGGCCAAGGGCGGCCTGATTGAAAGTGAGTACCTGGATTGGGCAACGTCCAAACCCTATGTGTGGTTGCTGGCTATCAATCTTGCGGGGTTGGTCGCGGGTATCGTGCGCATCTTCACCGTGCAACGCGACGAACCGATCACCGTTCTGATGAACATGGTGTGGGCATTGTTCAACGTCGCCATGCTGGGCGCCGCGGTGGGTGTCGCCAAGGAGGCCAGGCAAGTGCGCGTGTCGCACCATGTGCCGTTGCGGGTGCCGGCCACCCTGGTGCTTGCTGACGGCAAGACTATCGCCTGCAGCACCGAAAACTATTCCACGGGCGGTCTGGGCATCGTGCTGCCTGAAGAGCTGAAACTGGAGCGAGGCGCCCCGCTCGGCGTGGCTTTGTCGCGCGGTGATATCGATTACTACTTCCCCGCGGTGGTGGCACGCAACAGTGGCCTCCATCTTGGCCTCAAGTTCGAGGAATGGTCGTACGAAAAGGAGACCCAACTGATCCAGTGCACCTTCGGCCGTGCCGACGCCTGGGTGCGCTGGGAAGAGGAACTGGTTCCCGACGCGCCCTTGCGCAGTTTTGTCGAGGTGATCGAGATGGGTTACCAGGGTGTGTTGCGACTTTTCGATGCCTGCCTGGACGCCGCGGAAGCCGTCTTTGTACGGCGCCCGCGACGGTCGGATTGATGGGGTAACGCATGGGATTCTGGAATCTCTATTTCATCGCGAAGCTTTACCTGGCCGCGAAGGGCAGCATCCAGCCGATCTGGTGGCTCAACCTGCTGTTTGCGCTGGCGCTGCTGGTGCCTCTCCATAAGCGTTGGCAGCGCGTGGTGAAGCAGGTCGCGGCGGTGTTGCTCGGGGCGGCGCTGCTCTACCACGAGAGCGACCTGCCCCCGTTTGGCTACGTGCTCAGGCAGATTCCTGCGCTGGCGTCGTTCTCGCCGACCTATCTGATGGAGCTGGCCCGTCGCGTATTCACGCCGGCGATGGTCTACATCCCGATCTTTGTCATCGTGGTTTACGCGGTCGTCAACCGATGGGTACGTGTCACCACGTTTGTGCTGCTGGCATTGATCATCTTTCCGTTGTGGCAGGGCATGGACACGCTGATCGCCAAGTCGAGCCAGGCCGGGAGCTACGCTGCGGCAAATCCGCGTGCCGATGCGAACGCCGCCAATGCAGGAACTACGGGAGCTACCGGAAGCTATGACGAGCAGCTGGCTGCTTTCCATCACACAGAGAAAAGCCGCCGCGTGGCGTTCTTTCCGCCGGACAAGGATCCAGGTTCGCAATTCGACATCATCGTCATCCACATCTGTTCGCTGTCGTGGGACGACCTGGACGTCGTCAACATGCGTGACAATCCGTTGTTCGGCAAGTTTGACTATGTGTTCAAGAACTTCAGCAGCGCAGCCAGCTACAGCGGCCCGGCGGCGATCCGTTTGCTGCGCGCATCGTGCGGACAAGAGAGCCATCAGGAGCTCTACAGCGCGGTGCCGCAGGAGTGTCACGTGTTCGCGGATCTGGCCGCCGCCGGTTACGACGTACAGTTCATGATGAACCATAACGGCCGCTTCGATGATTTTGTCGGCACCATCCAGCGTGACATCGGCATTCCTGGCCTGCAGCCGCAATCGACCGATGGCCTGCCACCGTTTATGCGTGAGTTCGATGGTTCCCAGTTAGTCAACGATTACGACGCGCTGGCGCGCTGGTATCAGGGTGTCGCGGCCAAGGACGGGCGACCGGTAGCGCTGTACTACAACACGGTGTCGATGCACGACGGCAATCGTCTGCCCAACAACAACATGACCAGCCTGCAGTCGTATCCCATCCGGTTGACCCGGTTGCTGGGCGATATCGACCGGCTCACCGAGGTGATCGAGCACTCGGGCCGTAAGGCCATGATCGTCTTCGTGCCCGAACATGGTGCCGCGCTGCGCGGTGACGCGGGGCAGATCTCCGGCCTGCGCGAAATCCCCACGCCACGCATCATCAACGTTCCGGTAGGCGTGAAGCTGGTGGGGCTGCCATCGGGCAAAGCGCCCGCGGGTCACACCATTTCCATCGACACGCCCTCCAGCTATCTAGCCCTTGCCCAGTTGATGTCCAACCTTGTGGCCAACAGCCCGTTCAAGACCGACGCGCCCGCGCTGGACCAGTATGCGCATGATCTGCCACAGACCCGTCTGGTCGGCGAGAACGAGAACACGGTGACCCTGAGTACTGCCAACGGCTATGTGATCCACACGCCGGATGGCGTCTGGATGGAGGGGAAGTAATGGCCACACCACGTGATCCGAAAGAGCGGATGGTTCCCAGCGATATCGAAACCTATGCGCGATACGTTGAAGGCATGGATGCCGCACGCTACTTCGACAGCCAGTTGAAGGAGGTGCGCGAGGCGGCGCGCAAGCGCTGGCCGTTGCTTGCCGATGTGTTGTATCCGGAGGATGCCGGCTCGGCGCCTCGGTAGCTGTTTAGGCTGGCGGGGCGGTTTCCACGCGGTTGCGGCCGCTTTCCTTGGCACGGTAGAGCAGGGCATCGGCTTCGCGCAGTAGCAATTCGACATCAATCGGGTTGCCATCATCCTGTCGGGCAAACGCCACGCCGATGCTGACGGTGAAACCAAAACTCTGGCCGTCGGCAGTCACTGTTGTTTCATTGTGCAGGCGAAGGCGTAGTCGTTCGGCCAGCGCTTGTGCCTGCTGTGACTCCTTCACGCGCGACAACACTACAAACTCCTCGCCACCGAAACGGGCAACGATGTCGTCGGCGCGTACGGTTTCACGACAGACACTGGCCATCAGCACCAGCGCTTTGTCGCCGCTGTCGTGGCCATAAGTGTCGTTGATGCGCTTGAAATGGTCGATATCCATCAGCATCAATGCCACCACCGGGTCGTTGCTGCGTTCGTCGGCCAGCAACACGTTGGACCGGCTCTCGAAAGCGCGTCGGTTGAGCAGGCCGGTCAGCGTATCCGTCTCGGCCATGGTTTTCAGTTCGCTGATCAGGCGTTTGCGTTCCTTCTCCAACGTGAGGCGTCTGGCGTCGTTTTCCTTGAGTACGCGCAAGGCGCTGAACAACTCGCGCACTTCGCCGCCGTACTGCTTGCGAGGCAGCGATACCGAGGGATTGCCCGAAGCAATGGCGAGGATGACGCGCCGTGCCTCCACGAAGGGCCGGATGATCCGCTCACGGAATCGCCAGATCATCAGCAGCAACAGGCCGGTGAGCAGTGCTGCGAAAATACCCGAGGCGACCAGATAGATAAGGTGCCATCGCAGGCTGTCGCGAATAGTGCTCTGCGTGAGTGCCAAGGCATCGTCGCGGAAGCGATTGATGGGGATGATCAAGGGACCGTATCGCTCAGAAACCCTCAGGGGGAGCTCGTCCGGACCGGAAGGGCTTTGCGCCGACTGCCGCAGATGATCGATCAGGGTGAGCGCATCACCGAAGTAACGTTTGTCGATGTCCGCGTAGTCCGATCGCAACAGCGCGGGAAGAACGCGGATGCTGGGTTCCATCAACAGCCGTAGCTGATCGATCTTGCCTAGCGTGCGTGCAATATCGAACGTTTCCTGCTCGGTAAGCGTGCGGCGCGACATCAGGGCCGGAGCGAACTGTGACACGAGCATGCCCGCGTGCTCGCGCAGCAGTGCGGAGAGTCGTGCGACGAGCAGATAGCTCTGCACATCCGCGTTCTCGCGGATGACCCCCATCGCGCCGGTTTCGGCCATGGAGGACAGTTGCGGAATCGTGTCGGCCAGGTGGGCGAACCCGTCCAGCGTGGCGGTGTCCGTGCGCTCGTCCCGTGGCATGCCGCGCAAGGCGTCGAGATGCTGCCGCGCCTCCGTCAGCTGGTTTCGCGCGCGTTCCCACTGGGGCACCAGTGACGCGCAATGCCTGCAATCAGGATCGCGCAAGGCGGCGCCCAGCTTGTTCAATCGCGCGTCCGTGTCTTGCCGCGCGGCCACCATCGCGTGGAGTTGTTCCGCAGTCGGTGGGCTCTCCGCGACCAGTACTGCAAAGGTGGGGCGTCGCTCGCTGGATACATCGGCCATGGCGCGCAGCGCTGCCTGCACGGCGATGAACTCCTTCTCCGCCTCGTAGGCGTCCCAGTAGCCGCGCCATTGCGTGGCGAACAGCCACAGCACAAGCCCGACCACCACCAGATACAGGGTGGTGACGATATAGCGGAACCGCCGGTTGATCGATTCGCCAGATGGCACGGTGGATGGCATGCGCGCGCGTCGTTCCCGGGAAGCAAGTGGCTCGTGGGAGAGGACGATCGCAGCGCCGGCTCCCTGCGCGTCAGGGCGGGCCCGATGGACTCAGGTGGCCGCCCCGGCGTGTCTTCCCCCTGTTACGGTGCACAGTCTCGGCGGCAGCCCGTGATGGCTTCGTGGGCAATCGCAGAGCCGTGTTCAGGCTCTTCGGACGGTCCAGGATTACATTGACGGAACACCCTGAACTCGTGCCATCCACCGCTGTGCCAGGTGACATGAAACGACGCACCCGCAAACGCATCATCCGTACCGTGATCACCTGCCTCGTGGTGGGTACGCTTGCGGTGTTGGCTTCCTGGCACCGCTGGCAGGACCCGGTGGATGGCAGGGCTGCCGTGGCGATCGCGATGCATGACCGGCAAGTGGCCTCCTGCCAACAACAGATCCTGGCCAAGCTACAGGGGCAGCGGGTGGACGCGTGGCGCCTGGTGGACGAGCAGGGCGGCGCGCAGGGTAGGGAGTTCACCTTTGCCGCCAACTTCAACGAACAGCGCACTCTGTATCACTGCATCGTGGACGCGTCTGCTGCAGTCACCGAGGTGGATGGCCCGGAGTGAGTGTTCCGATGGCCCCCGTGACGGATCAGATAGCAGGCCTCGGGGTGGCGCATGTGTTGCTCGCCATGTATGCGCCATATCCTTCCGCTAGCCTCGGTCAGTGGATAGTCGCGGGGAAGCATCGATGAATCTCAATATCGAACGGACGTCCCCCTCGTTGCGCTGGAACGGTGCCATGCCGTTGTTGATGTCGTTTGTCGTGATAGGGATGATCGTGGCCGACCTGCTTAGGCATGGTTTTCACGCGCCCCACCACGACGAGGGCACGGCCGACCATATCGCCATCCTCCTTATGTTCGGGCAGCTACCCATCATGGCGAGTCTGGCGTTGTCTGGCTGGCGGGAATGGCCGCGAACACGTCCCGTGCTGACCTTGCAGGTAGCGTTGTGGGGGCTGACCTATGCGTTGTCCTTCCTGTAGGGACGACGCCTGTCCAGACGCTTCATGTATGCGGCAGAGACGCCAGCAGCGCGTGCAGGTTCTGCGGAACGACGCGAATAAGGCCGCCGCGCGGACTGTCGATATCGGCGATGAGCATGAAGGACACCGCCACCACCAGCGGCAGGACCAGCAGCAGTCCTCGTTGTGAGCCCGCCTTGCGCGATCCCATACCCACCAGCAGGTTGCTGCCGAGCGCCACCACCATCATCAGCAACCAAGCGGCAGCCGGTATGCGATTCCACCAGGACGCCTGCGTATAGCCTTCTGAATTCAGCACGTCGTTCATGCCCGCCACGACCAAGGCGGTGATCGGATTGGGTTGCTGACCGGCGGGGGCCGCCATCCCTGCCCATAGGCTGGCCTGCAGCGCGTTCTTGCGTGCGGTGACAGCCGGTAGCTGGCTGCGGTCCGTGGTTTCGTAGAAGACGATGCGCTGCTCCAGATAGCTGACCAGCAACGGTCGCAGTTTGGTCGCGTCCTCAGGCGGCAGCAGATCCAGACGGACGTACTCCGTGCCGATGGCGTTCGCTTCGGCTTCTTCGTAATTCTTGCGCTGGTCGTAGCGGCTGATGGCCATGGAAAAGCTGAAGCCGATGATCAGGCCAAGCAAAGTCAGCGTGGCACCTTGCACGACGCCGAACGTATCGGCAGCAGCTTCCTTTTCCGAAGAACCTCGGCTTGCCCACCACGCGCCGACGCGCTCGGCAATCCACATGCCCACCAACGACAGGACGAACACCACCAGCGGATGATTGAGGGTAAAGCTCATGCAGGAGCCCCTTTGGCGAATGGCGACAGGCGTCACGCGGCGGTCACAGTGAACGGACACTTGCGAAGTGAAAGTGAAGGGACGGTGGTGTCCGGCTAGCCCGCATTCCACGCCTCGTTGGTGGAGGCCAGGCTCTCAGTAGGAGCCTCTTCGCTCGTCATGTTGGAGCATGATTTCGGAGGTATCCGATATTGGGATCGAACGCGGTTTTCTACGATAGTCCTGCCGACCCAAACTCGGGGTTAGGTAAGGGCAGCTATGTGCACGGATTGAGGGTGCTGCCCGTTGGTCGGCCGGGCCCCTTAGGGGGCCCGTTTTTTTGGGCGGAATGCCGATTGCCTGCGACAACAGATGTTGGGTAGAAGAGGCGATGCAAGAGCTTCACCGAAAAAAGCCGCCCAGGAGGCGGCTCTTTTTTGGTTTCTTTTACCCAAGTAGGCTTTAGCGATCAGCTATCGGCTATTGGCTTTCGCAGGCGCCAGAGCTTCAACGCGCATGCGGCCTTCTAGGCTCTTTCAAATACTTTTCGCGCGTCCGCCGCGGCAGACAGGGCGTTGACCACGTCGGCGTCAGTAAACCATTCGCTTGCAAGAATGACATTCAGCTCATCGACCCACCGTTGGTGTCTTTCCAGATCGATATGCTTGAAACCCTTCGCGGTTACCCACGCGATATGGCTGAGGTGGTGATCTCGAATCTGTTCGATGATCTTCCGGTTCACAGGGCGTCCTTGGGCCAATAGTCGTGATGAGGCACGGCCTAGAGAGCGTTTCTCTAGCGCGAGTTAATGACCTCGAGATTTACACCTCCATACTCGGAAGGAATATCGGAAAGATCCGAATAGTCCGCGAAAAGATTTCCCCGAGGGGAGGCACGGTGTAGGGCATCGACACTAGGCGTGCCTTGGTGGTGCTCCGGCGCAATGGTCTAGTTGTCAGCGCTCAAGCGTGAGTTGACTCGTCTGAAAGAAGAGAACGAGGTATTAAGAAAGGCGGTGTACTTCGCGCGGAAGCTGCCGCGAGGTACGCCTGGATCCGAGGTGATTCCGGTTATGCCGTACGTACTCTATGCCGAGCGTTCCGAGCCTCACCCTGCGGCACTACACATGGCGCACTCGCCACTCGAGTATGCGATCGATGGACAACCATCGGTTGGCGGAGCGAATTGCGCAGTTGCACAGCGAGACGCGTGAAAGTTACGGCGTTGAATGACTGTAACGGGCTTTACACCAACAAGGCGAAGTATATGGCCGCTATCGTGTGCGGCGCCCACGTCACGAGCATGCTATCGAGAGTCGAGGCCGGCGCCATTGCCTTCGAACACCGGGACCTATCAGCGTATAACCGGCGCACCGACTCGGTCGGCCTGGACGTTTGTGAGTCCGGGCTCCGACCGTATCTGGGTGGCCGATATCATTTACATACCGACAGCAGCAGAGCTGGCTGTACCTCGCAGATGTGTTGGACATATGTCGCCGTTGCATCATTAGCTGGGCCATGAGCGAGTGTGCCGATCATGCCCTGGCTGGCGATGCGCTGATTATGGCGTTCACGTGCCGAACACCGTCCAAAGGCGCTATCCATCCCAGCGATCAAGGCTCGCAGTACACCAGCAAGAGCTATCAACACCGACTGCAAGCCGCAGGCAAGGTCACGAACATGAGCCGCAAGGCATGCCTTACAACAACGCGGTGATGGAGAGCTTCTTTGGGTCGCTCAGGCGCAAACTGATACATCACAAACGCTTTGCTGATCGTGACGCAGCCAGAATCCAAGCCTGCGACTACATCGAGGGTTTCTACAACCACCATCGGCTGCACAGCAGCCTGGGGTATCGCTCACCGGGAGCGTTCGTCAGAGTGGTTCTGGCGTCTAATTAAACCGTCCGGGGAATAGGGGGCAGTCCAACCTGCCCGGGTTCGCCCCCTTTTTTGTCCTTGGGCGTCCTGTCAGGGCGATGCGCCTGCAACGTCCCCGGTCTGGCCGATCAAGATTAGCAAGTGCTCCTGCTCAGCGTACCAGTCAATGAGGCAGGCACGATCGTGGCACTGCTGTTCCCGCAGGTTCCAGCGATTGCGCATAAGTGCCTTGAATGCAGTCTGGTCGTTGGCGGCAGCTTTGGCCTGTAAAAAGGTAACGGCCAACTCGCGGTCGTTCTGAGCTAGCACGGCGTCGTTGCAGATCATGTGCTCGGCATCCGACTTGGCCTTGCCGCAGTCGAAGCTGGTGGGAAATGTTTTAGTGGAGGCTGGCAGGGGCGGGGGGCTGTCGACCGAGCCGCTCGATAAGGCATTGGATGCTCCATCCGTGGTCGTGGCAGCGTACGCCGCAGTCAATGGAGTTTTCGATGGGCTTGGCTGAGGATTCGCCGGATTGCTTTGTGGCAGTGGCGGCGCGTCGCTGCGACCACATTCGAGGACCGGATCGGTGACAATCATGCCCTTGCCCATGCAGACAACGGTTACCTCCGTGCCCTTGCTCAGCGTGGCCAGTTCTGAGAGTGCCCCTTTGGGAAAGGATGCATGGACAGTGGTGTATTCGTTCTTGCCGATTAGCAGTAAGTATGGATCATCCATGAAGTCTTTAGAGATGCTGGACACGATGCCGTGCACTGCGAGCCATCGCCCCTTGTAAAGGTTGTCTGCTTGCACCTCGTTGGCCTCATAGGCTGCATAAAGATCTGGAGCGTTAATTCGAATTACCGGCGGTGCGGGTGGTGTGCTTGCGGGAATAGCCTGGTCGTCCCCCATTTTTGGGGGAGTAATGGTGGGCGTATCCGGGAAAGCAGGATGGGTGTTGCGCCCCGCTCCCCAGAGCCCCCAAAGCAGTGCTCCGCCAATCAGCACTACCAACGCAGGGAGCATTTGGGAGCGCTTGCGTTGAACGGGCGTGCGTGGCGGCAGCGGACTGGTTGCGGCAGCAATGGGGCGGCCACACTTTGGGCAGGCCGGGGCTGCGTCGCTCACACTGCTCTTGCAATCAGGGCATTCAATCAGTGCCATGGTTATGTCTCGTCCTGTGGAGGTTGGGCTCTGGTGAGCCAGAGTTACCGGGCATTATTCCGGCCAAACGCGGAGGTATCGATACACCTTTCGATAAGTAGGGTGTCGTGTCAGCTTTGCGAGGGTGCTAGTAGAAAATGCGGAGAAAGCCATAGTGCTTTTCTAGCTAGCACCACGCGCCATGAGGCTGCCGCATGTTGGCCCGTCAGCCGAATGTCTTGGTGCCGATCATCTGGGCGTAGGCCGAAGCAAGACCGGTCGCCACTGCTCCGATGGCTGTGGACACACCGAAGTAGGCAAACCACACAAGATGGTATTGGCACGTTGGCGTTTGCTTGGGGCTCATGGTGTTTGCGTAGATCCAACTCGACGCGGATACGTACGCGAGGCCAGCCAACCACGCGAAGCCAGCAACGACAGTCGTTGAGATCTGGTGCTTCATTACGGCGGGCGAGAACAGTAAGGTAATCCCCGCACCGCCAACGCCTGCGGCGAATGCAATGTGCTGGGCCTGCTGCAGTGTTGCTTTCAGTCGCTCGTGGCGGGAAGGTGTGGTCATTGGGAGTCCTAGCGAAAGGTGAAGTCCCACATTTACCTCAACGGAAACCCTCCGCCATTGGAGAGGCCGGTGCCGTGATCGATCTATCTATCAAAACGGTCTGCGTGTTCAACGCGCCCGAACATTGGCGTACAAGGGCGCCAGGGTGAAGCAGGAGCGGCCGCTGGCGTACGTGTAGCCGTGCGCCGGCATGGGAGCGCGGCGCATCCTTGCGTGGAGACGCGCCCTCATCCGTAGGCAGGCAAATATATGGTGTCAGGCTCAGTTCCTGCAGTTCCTGAATCGACGGAGCCATAGCTAACAAGAAAAAGCCCGGCGATCTCTCGCCGGGCTTTTTCTTCATTGGTGGAGGTGGCGGGAGTCGAACCCGCGTCCGAAGGCGTTTGACGCCCGGTACTACATGCTTAGCTCGCCGTTAGATCTCGTCCCGCGACAGCACAGCGTGCAAAGCGCATCGAAGGACCAGCCTGCTTGATTTAACCCTTGCCGACAGGCGGCAGCTTCGGGCGATCTCGTGATAATGACCCTACATCCACGAGCACGAGCACAAGTGGGTTCGGGGCTAGGCCTTAAGCGGCCAGAGCGTAGTTGTCGTCGTTGGCAACTATGAGTTTTGCTGCTGGATTAACGAGGAAAGCTGCCCCCTCGGCATGCACCAAGCCATCTCACTACCCCCGTCGAAGCCATGACACCCCCGGGGAAACTGATTATTGAAGCTGGTCAGTCAGTATATGTAGGCGGAGGGGCTTTCATCAAGGCGGCATGACGCCGCTATTGTGGGCACTGACCACCACCCATAGGGAACGACCATGGTGCGGATACGTCAGGCAGGGCTGCACGACGCTGGTGTGTTGACGGATTTGCGTTGCGCGTTTCTGGAAGATGAGTTGAAGCAGCAGCTGCCGGAGGGGTTTGCCGACCAGCTGCGTGGCTGGATCGAGGACGCGATCCCCGAAGGCCGCCTGCTGGCCTGGCTGGCCGAGGTGGACGGGCGCGTGGCCGGTTGCGTGATGGTGCATCCGTACACGCACGTACCTTCCGCTTATTTTCGTCGGGGCGTGGGCTGGTACGTACTCAACATGTACGTGAAGCGGACTCACCGCCGGCAGGGTGCGGCTGCCGCGTTGCTGGCGGCTTTGGGGGCGGCGGCGAGAGAGCAGGAGGTGGATTCGCTCAACCTGCATTCCACGGCGGCCGGCCACAAGCTGTACGAGCGCTTTGGCTTTGGCACTTCAGTTGACGCCATGAACATGACGCTGCACCAAGACGTTACCGGTTTGTCGGAGGGCGAACCGGGTTCGTGGCGAAGGGTGGCGGGTTGACCTAGGGCCGGTTAACGCTACTTCGCCCGGCCCTGGGTTAGGCGTGCTTGTTGTGGGCGCGCATGGTGCGTTGCTTTTCGCGCTGCCAATCGCGTTCCTTTTCGGTGTCGCGCTTGTCGTGCGCCTGCTTGCCCTTGGCCAGGCCGATTTCCACCTTCACCTTGTTGGCCTTCCAGTAGAGGGCCATGGGGATGAGGGTGTAGCCCTTGCGTTCGACCGCGCCAATAAGCGTGTCGATCTCCTCGCGGTGCAACAGCAGTTTGCGCGTGCGGCGATCGTTGGCCACCACGTGGGTGGAGGCGCTGATGAGCGGCGGGATGGATGTGCCCACGAGGAAGATCTCGCCCTGGAGCACGATGGCGTAGCTATCCCCGAAATTGATGCGGCCGGCGCGCAACGACTTCACTTCCCAGCCTTGCAGCTCAAGGCCGGCTTCGAAGCGTTGGTCGATGTGGTACTCGTGGCGCGCGCGCTTGTTGAGCGCAATGGTGCCGCCTGTGTTTTTGTCTTTGTCCTTAGGCTTGGCCATGTCCGTTAAACTTCGGGCTCATTGCCCTTATGACGGTCCCATCCGTGGAGGGACCTAAGAAGATGACGCTCAAGAAGAGGCTGAAGTGATCGAGATCCGCCGCAGCGCCCTGGTGCGCTATTCGCCTGTCCAGATGTTTGATCTGGTCAATGACGTCGAAGCATACCCAAAGCGCTTCCCGTGGTGTGTCGGCGCGCAGGTGCTGGAACGGACCGAGGATGTGCTGGTGGCGAGGCTGGATCTCAAGTATGCCGGTTTCCGACAGAGCTTTACCACGCGCAATACCACAACGCCCCCCAGCCGCTTGCATATGAGCCTGGTGGACGGCCCGTTCCGTAGCCTGGATGGCGTCTGGGATTTCATCGCACTGGGCGACGCCGGTAGCAAGGTGTCGTTCGCGCTGGATTTCGACTACGCCAGCAAGCTGGTCGGCTCCGCGCTCAAGCTGGGCTTCCAGGGATTGGCGAGCCGCATGGTCGAGGACTTCTGCAAGGAAGCGGAGCGCACCTATGGCTGAGCAGATCACCGTGGAGGTGGTCTATGCCGAGCCGTTGCGTCGCTGGTTATGGCGGGTGACGCTGCCGGTGGGTAGCACCGTGGCTCAGGCCATCGAGGCTTCAGACGTAGCCCGCGATGTTCCCGGGCTGGTAGTGGATCCGGCGCGGCTGGGCATTTTTTCCCGCAAGGTCACGCCGGACCACGTAGTGGGTGATGGCGACCGGGTGGAAATCTACCGGCCGCTCACGCTGGATCCCAAGGAAGCTCGCCGACGCCGCGCCCACGAGGGCTGACGCCGGCTGGACGGCCTTAGTGGCCGTCGTTGCCGCCGTTATCGCCACCACCACCGCCGCCGTTGTCACCACCCTTGTCGCCGCCGGAACCGGTGTTCTTGTCACCCTTGGTTTCGTCGACCGGATAGCTGGCGTGGTACTTCTTGGTGTCGTTGACCAGCTTCTGTGCGTCTTCGGCGAAGAAGTCACCCTCGGTGCGCACCAGCACGTCGTTGTTGAACGTGAGCTTGAGCGCACGCACCTTGATGGCGCCACCACGGTGCTGCTGGGTGGAGACGTAGTCCCATTCGTTCTGGCTGAAGGGCGAATTCACCGACGGCGAGCCCATCAGCACCAGTACCTGACGCTTGGTCATGCCCGGCTGCAGCTGATCCACGGTTTTCTTGTCGAGCAGGTTGCCCTGCGACACGTCTGGGGTGTAGATGAGACGGCAGCTGGCCAGCGACAGTGCCAGCAAAGCAAAACCCAGCGTGCGAATCAGCTTGTGCATGCGTGTTGCGTCCGGATCGTAAAGGTGTCGGATGATACACTAACGGCCTTGTGGCGCCGCGTGCGTGGAGTTTGTTTATGGAACAGGAAACCAAAGAACTGCGCAAAGCCGGGCTGAAGGTCACCCACCCCCGCATGCGCATCCTGCAGATCTTCGAGGACGAGGAGGCCCATCACCTCACCGCCGAAGATATCTACAAGCGCCTGCTGTCCCACCAGGAAGACATTGGCTTGGCCACCGTCTACCGGGTGCTGACCCAGTTCGAGGCCGCCGGCATCGTGGTCAAGCACAACTTCGAGGGTGGCCAGGCCGTCTACGAGCTGGACCGTGGCAAGCATCATGACCACATGATCGATGTGGACAGCGGAAAGGTCATTGAGTTCGTCAGCGAGGAGATTGAGCGTCTCCAGCATGAAATCGCGGCGCGCCACGGCTACGTCATCGAGGACCACAGCCTAGTGCTGTACGTTCGCCCCAAGAAAGCCCATAAATAAGCCGGAATTTGGCGATATCTGAAGGGCCGGTAGCGGAAGCGCTGCTGGCCTTTTTCGTGGGCGGAATCCGTGGCGGGCTGAAAAACCTTCGCGCATAAAAAAAGCCGCGGGAGGACTCCTGTCCGCCCTGCGGCTTGATCCGTTACCGGATGGCTCCTAGGAAGGCGAGTTGCTCGCACAGCCTGGTCGTGCCACCGATTCCGGCGGAGCGGCTTCCTGCCGCTCTTCATGCCCACCGTCCCCACGGTTGGCATGGCTCACCATCTTGCGATGGTGGCTCCCCCACATCGATGGATCCAGCGTAACGAAGCCTTCACACCTCGGCTATCGGAAAATTTCCTATGTAACGTTCCTAAGTGCGCGCTACGTCACTAGTTTGCGTGCTGCTTCGCAACAATATCCGTAGATGAACGCCTTGGGCTTCCGGGCGAACCCTGAACAGGCCGCCAAGAGATGTCACCCGGTCCCGCATGCCTTGCATGCCCCGGCCTCCACGCGGCATGCGCGCAGGCAAGCCGATGCCGTTGTCGCGGATATCCAGCAGGGCCAGGGCCACACCCTGGCGTTCGCCGATGCGCAGGCGCAGTTGAAAGGCGTCGGCGTGGGCATGCTTTACGGCATTGGTAGCGCTCTCCTGAACCAGGCGATAGACGACCGTGCGGGTGTCGTCGTCGAGCAGGCGGGGGTCACCATGGAGGTCGGTGCGATAGGCCACACCGGCCGCCGTGAGCAGGTCGCGGATCGGGCCTTCATCCAGCGCGCGCAGCAGGCCGAATTCGTCGAGAACGGCGGGTCGCAGATCATCCAGCAGGCGGTGCAGGGCCCGCCGCATGTGGCCGAGGATGGTGTTGATGGATACGCCGATATCGTCCATGCCGGCCTGGGCTAGTCGCGATTGGGCGAGCTTCAGATGCGTCTGGATGGCCGTCAGGTTTTGGCCCAGCTCGTCATGCAACTCGGCGGCCATGTGGCGACGTTGGTTTTCCTCGGTTTGCAGGTTGCCGCGTGCGGCGTCACGAAGCTGGCGGGCCAGGTGATCCAGCCGCCGATTGACCGCGGCCAGGTAGACGTTCTGCTCCGCCACCCGCTCGCTGCTACGGCGCAGGGCGTCGGTGGCCGAGCCGAGCATCAACGCGCCGGTACCGGCCACGGCGAGGAAGAGTTCGCCAGCAGCGCCTGGAATGCCGTGGCCGGAAAGATGATCCACCAGCGTCATGCCCAAGCTGGAGATCAGCATGGAGAGGCTGGCGCCCCGCCAACCGTGACGGAAGGCGAAGAACAGCACCGGGGCCAACGACAGCACGCGAGCGAACTGCGGCTGCGGGGCTTCGTGGGATGACAGCACCAGCAGAATCGCCAGCGATGGCAGCAATACCAGCAGGCCGTCCATCAGCAGGCGGCCAAGTCCGCGCTTGTCCAGTCGAGCTCGCAGCAACATCACCAATAGCGGCACGACGAGCAGCACGCCCACGTAATTGCCCAGAAGATCCTGGCCCAAGGCCTGCATCATCAGATCGGCGCTGGGGCTGACGTGGATCAGCGCAAGCATCACGGCGTCGGTGGCGGTGGTGGCCGCGACGGTGAAGGCGGCCGACAGCAGCAGGCGGGCGACGTCTTCGGGATCGCGCAGGCTGGCGTGCAGGTTGGCGCGACGCATCAACCACAGGCAGATCGCTACCACAGCGGGTTCGGGCAGAGCGGCCAGCAAGAAGCCGCGCCACCCCATCGGCAGCGGATGGACCCAGGTAATCAGCCCGCTGGCCGCCAGCTCGGCGCCCAGCAACCAGGGCCACATCCGCATGGGGGCGAGCAGCAGTGCGCCAAAGCGCAGGCCGTAGGGGAGCATCCAATACGGTTGCTCGGTGGGCCATAGCAGCAGCCATAGCAGGAAATAGCCAATACCAAGGAGCAGGTCGGAACCTGGCAATGCAGGAGATTTCGGTCGCATGCGGCCGATGTTACATGGCACCGGGCGGCCATCCGGAAGGCCATTTTCGAGGGCCGCCCCGCCACGGCGCGGAAGGGAGATCGTCAATCGGCTCCCAGGCTGCTATACATGGGGCATGTACAGCATTGTCCTGGTCGACGACCACGCCATTGTACGAGAGGGGTTCAAACGGCTAATCGAGATGGAGCCGGATCTGGAGGTCGTTGCGGAGTGCCGCAGCGCCGACGATGCGGTGGAAGCGGTTGGCACTCGTCGTCCCGATCTCGTCGCACTCGATCTCTCGCTGCCAGATGGCAGCGGGCTGCCGTTGATCGAGCATCTGCGCAGCGTGGCGGCGGATACGCGCATCGTGGTGTTGAGCATGCACGACGGTGAGCCCTACGTATCCGAGGCCTTGCGCCGTGGCGCGAGCGGCTACGTCACCAAGGGCGTGGCGCCAGAGGAGCTCGTGGCCGGTCTGCGCGCGGTGATGCAGGGCGAATGCTTCCTCAGTTCGGATCTGCGCAAGCGTCGGGCTGAGCGGCCCAGCGAATCGCGTGACCCCATCCATCGGCTCACGGCGCGCGAGCGCGAAGTGTTTTTGCTGCTGGCAGCGGGTAGGGCGCCCAAGCAGGTGGCCGGCGAGCTGGGAATCGGCCAGAAGACTGTTTACATCCACCGCGCCAGCCTCATGGGCAAGTTGGGCGCGGGCTCGGAACTGGATCTCTATCGGATGGCGGCCGAGCGTGGGTTGTTGCCGCGCAAGAATTGATCGCACTGCGATAACTCCTTAGCTCGTCATTCCGGCGCTGGCCGGAATCCAGTAGCGAATGTGTTGGGCCTTCGCGAGATACTCGGACAAAGTACAGTCACGAAAACCCATCACCGACGCGACTGGATTCCGGCCTGCGCCGGAATGACGGCCATGAGGGGCGATCGCCAGCTATGGGGAGCTGGGTCCTTATGGATCAAACCTGCGCTCGCTCCAACATCTGCTTGGCGTGCGCCCGCGTTTCGCGTGTGATTTCCACACCGCCCAGCATGCGCGCCAATTCATCGCGCCGGCCATTGGCATCGAGCTTCTCGATGCGCGTGCGAGTGGATTCACCGTCGCTGGCCTTGCTCACGCGCAGATGCGCATGGCCTTGCGCGGCCACCTGCGGCAAGTGGGTAACGCACAACACCTGGCGTTGCGTGCCGAGTGCGCGCAGTTTCTGGCCGACCACTTCGGCCACGGCGCCGCCGATGCCCGTATCCACTTCGTCGAACACCATGGTGCCGATGGTGTCCTTGCCGAGCGTGGCTACTTCGATAGCCAGACTGATGCGGGCGAGCTCACCACCCGAGGCGACCTTGCGCAGGGCGCGCGGCGGCTGGCCGGGGTTGGCGCTGACCAACAGCTCGCAACGTTCGCGGCCCTGCGGATCGGGTTCGCTATCGCTGGTGGCTTCCAGCTCCACCACCAGGCGGCCGCCGCTCATGCCAAGCTCACCCATCAGGGCACTCACTTCGCCACCCAGTCGGTCGGCCGCTTGCTGGCGCGACGCGCTGAGTTTGGCGGCCTGCTCGTCATACTGCTGCTGAAGTCGTGTGCGCTGGCCGGCGAGTTTTTCCAGGGCGTCGCCCGCACCTTCCAACTCGTCCAATTCCCCACGCAAGGTGGAGGCCTTGTCATGGAGTTCGGCGACTGGCACGCGATGGCGACGCGAAAGTTCGTGCAAACGAGTGAGATGCGTGTCGACCTCGGTATAGCGTTCCGGGTCCAGGTCCACATCAAGCGCGTAACGGCCAAGCCCATCGGCGGCTTCGCTGAGCTGGATGGACGCGTTGTCCAACAGTTCCAGCAGCGGAGCAAGACGGTCGTCCAGCGCCGCGAGCTTGCTCATTTCCAGTTGGGCCCGTCCCAGTGCGCGGCGCAGTGCGAACTCGCTTTCGCCGTCGAGCAGTTCCACCACACCGCCTGCGCCTTCGGCCAGCCGGCCGGCGTTGGCCAGTCGCTTGTGGCTGGCTTCCAGCTCGGTGAGGTCGCTGGCGGGCAGGGCCCATTTCTCGAGCTCGCCCAGTTCGTGGCTCAGCAGCTCAATGCGCTGCTCACGATCGTCGCCGCCACTGAGTTTACGGATGCGGTTGCCCAGCTCGCGCCATTGCTGGGCCAGCTCACGCACCTGGGCCACTTGGGCCTCGTTGCCGGCGTAGGCATCGAGCAGTTCCATTTGGTGCGCACGCGAAAGCAGGGCCTGGTGTTCGTGCTGGCCGTGGATCTCCACCAGCAGGGTGGCGAGTTCACCCAGTTGGCTGGCGTTGGCCGGTCGGCCGTTGATCCAGGCGCGTGAGCTGCCCTCGGCGCGGATGACACGACGCAGCTGGCAGGCGTCTTCTTCGTCCAGCTCCTCGCGGCGAAGCCATTCACGGGCTTCGGGGAGGTGGGTCAGGTCGAACTCGGCAATGAGCTCCGCGCGGTCGCTACCAGCCCGCACCATGCCGCTATCGGCGCGGGCGCCGGCGAGCAGCATCAGTGCGTCTACCAGCAGGGACTTGCCCGCACCGGTCTCGCCGCTGACGACAGTGAGTCCTGGGCCGAAAGCGATCTCGGCTTCTTCGACGACGGCGAAATGACGAACGTAGAGCGAGGTAAGCATGAGTGGCGACGTGGTGAAGTCGGGGGATTGTAAGGGGGAGGGGATGGGGGCCGGCTAGTGGGGCGCAGGCCCGGGCGACGACATGGCTCGTCACGCCCCGTTCCGACACGCCTGCCACCCAACCCAGTCCCCATTTCTTGCAAACTTTGCCGCCAGACCTTATTTCTTGTCTGTCTCACGGATTGCTACAGCATGCCTGCCGCCCAACTCGATGCCCGCGCACGACGCCTGTTGCGCACATTGATTGCCCAATACCTTGCCGACGGCGAGCCGGTAGGGTCGCGCACGCTATCGCGGTCGTCCGGCCTGGATGTGAGCCCGGCGACCATCCGTAACATCATGTCGGATCTGGAAGAAGCCGGGCTGGTGGCGTCGCCGCACACCTCCGCCGGCCGTGTACCGACGCCGCGCGGGCTGCGCCTGTTCGTCGACAGCCTGATCGAGCTGCAGCCCCTGCCGCAGGACGAGATGGCGCGCCTGCGCCGCGAGCTGCCACCGGGCCTCACTACCACGCGCGACCTGCTCGGCAATGTCTCGACCCTGCTATCGGCGATGACGCAGTTCGCAGGCGTGGTCACGGTGCCACGTCAGGCTGATTTTCCGCTGCGCCATATCGATTTCGTGGCGTTGCCGGATGCCCGCGTGCTGGTGATCCTGGTGTTTTCGGATAACCAGGTGCAGAACCGCATTGTCCAGCTGGCCAAGCCGCTGGACGGCCGCGAGCTGGAGCAGGCCGCCAACTATCTCAACGCGCAATTTGCCGGCCTGCGCCTGGACGACATCCGCGCCCATCTGCTGCGTGAGCTGCGCGAGGCCAGTGGGGAACTCAACCGGTTGATGTCCAGCGCGGTGGAGCTGGCGGCGGCCTCGTTCGCCCCGCAAGGCGACAGCGACGACGTGCTGGTGAGCGGCCAGACCAACCTGATGGGATACTCGGAGTTGGCCAATCTGGAGCGCCTGCGCGAATTGTTCGAGGCGTTCCAGAAGAAGAGCGAGCTACTGCAGCTCATGGAAGTGTGCGCCAAGGCCCCTGGTGTACGTCTGTTTATCGGCGAAGAATCAGGGTTTGCGGCGCTCGATGGCTGTAGCGTGGTCACGGCCAGCTACGGCACCCAGGGGCGCGTGCTGGGCGCGGTCGGGGTGATTGGCCCTACCCGCATGGCCTATGAACGGGTGATCCCCGTGGTGCAAGCGACGGCCGGTTTGCTCAGCGACGCCTTGAATCGCGTCGCGACGACCTTATAACGCGCTCGGGAGGCGGGGTTTTACCCGCAAGTGATTGACGGTTGGTGCCTAGGCGCACCGGCCACGGATAAGGCTTGGAGTGATTCATGCAAAGCAACGATCCAACGGCGTCCACTGGGACGCAGAGCCCAGGTGGGCAGGGTGACGCGACCGGCGTAGAGCTGGAAGCGCTGAAGGCACGTATCGCCGAACTGGAAGCGACCAACGTTGACTTGCGCGACACCGTGTTGCGCGAGAAGGCGGAGATCGAGAACCAGCGCCGTCGCCTGCATCGTGACGTCGAGCAGGCTCGCCGTTTTGCCAACGAAAAGCTGCTGAACGAGCTGCTGCCGGTGTACGACGGTCTCGAGCGCGGCCTGGAAGTGGAAGGCGGCGATGTGGCCAGCGTGCGCGAGGGCATCGCCTTGACGCTGAAGTCGTTGCTGAAAATTGCCGAGAACAATGGCCTGGTGCAGGTCGATCCGGTGGGTCAGCCGCTGGATCCGGAAAGGCACCACGCCGTGAGCATGGTGGAGGCCCCGGGCGCGGCCCCCAACACGGTCGTCAACGTGCTCCAGAAGGGCTACGTGCTGAACGACCGGCTTCTGCGCCCCGCGTTGGTGGCGGTCGCCAAGGAATAACGCTCCGGTCCGTGGTCGAGGACGCCTGAACGGCGTCCCCTGCGGGCTTCGGCGGAAAGGCATACGGGGTCTTGCCGGCATTGAGATGAAACGTGCCGAGCCCCATCTGAAAACCAGTCGCGGCCGAGGGGTCGCTTAAAGAATTCGGGAGTAGACAACATGGGTAAAATCATTGGTATCGACCTGGGCACGACCAACTCGTGCGTTGCCGTGATGGACGGCACCACCGCCAAGGTCATCGAGAACGCGGAAGGCGATCGCACCACGCCGTCCATCGTCGCCTTCACCAAGGACAACGAAGTCCTCGTGGGCGCGCCGGCCAAGCGCCAGAGCGTGACCAACCCCAAAAACACCTTCTACGCAGTGAAGCGCCTGATCGGCCGCAAGTTCACCGACGCAGAAGTGCAGAAAGACCTGCACATTGTGCCCTACGGCATCGTGGCGCATGAGAATGGCGATGCCTGGGTCGAAACGGCCGATGGCAAGAAGATGGCTCCGCAGGAGATCTCGGCCAAGGTCCTCATGAAGATGAAGAAGACCGCCGAGGATTACCTCGGTGAGGCGGTGACCGAAGCGGTCATCACCGTGCCGGCCTACTTCAACGACAGCCAGCGCCAGGCCACCAAGGACGCCGGCCGCATCGCGGGCCTGGACGTCAAGCGCATCATCAACGAGCCGACCGCAGCTGCCCTGGCCTATGGCCTGGACAAGAAGGGCGGTGACCGCAAGATCGCGGTGTACGACCTCGGCGGCGGCACGTTCGACGTGTCCATCATCGAGATCGCCGAAGTGGACGGCGAGAAGCAGTTCGAAGTGCTGGCCACCAACGGCGATACCTTCCTGGGTGGCGAAGACTTCGACATGCGCGTCATCGACTACCTCGTCGAAGAATTCAAGAAAGACCAGGGCATGGACCTGCGCAAGGATCCGCTGGCGCTGCAGCGTCTGAAGGACGCCGCCGAGCGCGCGAAGATCGAGCTGTCGACCAGCCATCAGACCGAAGTGAACCTGCCGTACATCACGGCCGACGCTTCCGGTCCCAAGCACCTCAACATCAAACTCACCCGCGCCAAGCTCGAGGCGCTGGTGGAAGACCTGATCAAGCGCACCATTGAGCCGTGCCGTACCGCGTTGAATGACGCTGGCCTGCGCGTGTCCGACATCCAGGATGTGATCCTCGTTGGCGGCCAGACCCGCATGCCCAAGGTGCAGGAGTCGGTGAAGGACTTCTTCGGCAAGGAGCCGCGCAAGGACGTCAATCCGGACGAGGCCGTCGCTGTCGGCGCCGCGATCCAGGGCGGCGTGCTGGGCGGTACCGTGAAGGACGTGCTGCTGCTCGACGTCACCCCGCTGTCGCTCGGTATCGAGACGATGGGTGGTGTGATGACCAAGCTCATCGAAAAGAACACCACCGTGCCGACCAAGGCTTCACAGGTGTTCTCCACTGCCGATGACAACCAGACTGCCGTGACCGTGCACGTGTTGCAGGGTGAGCGTGAGCGCGCCAGCGCCAACAAGTCGCTGGGCAAGTTCGACCTGCAGGGCATCGAGGCTGCACCGCGCGGCATGCCGCAGATCGAAGTCACCTTCGACATCGACGCCAATGGCATCCTGCACGTGTCCGCCAAGGACAAGAAGACCGGCAAGGAACAGAAGATCGAGATCAAGGCCGGTTCTGGCTTGTCTGAGGAAGAGATCAACCGCATGGTGGCCGACGCCGAGGCCAACAAGGAAGAAGACAAGAAGTTCCACGAGCTTGTCAGCACGCGTAATAAGGCCGACCAGTTGGTGCACGCGACCCGCAGCGCTCTCAAGGAGCATGGCGGCAAGGTGCCGGCTGACCAGCTGAGCACCATCGAAGGCGCGCTGTCGGACCTGGAGAAGGTCAAGGACGGCGACGACAAGGGTGCCATCGAGTCGAAGATCGAGAAGCTCGAGCAGGTGGCCCAGGCGCTGTATGCAGCGGCCCAGGGTGGCGGCGCGCAACCGGACGCAGGCGCGCATGCGGGCGGCCATCAGGGTTCTTCGGCGCAGGACGACGTGGTCGATGCCGAGTTCACTGAAGTCAAGGACGACAAGAAGTAATATTGGCCGATCGGCACTGCCGATCTGACGCAGCCCGCGTCCGGACTCAAGTCTGGTCGCGGGCTGTTTGTTGAGGAGACATGGATCGCTCGATTCATGTGGAAGTGAGCGATCCATGCCGGATGCAACGATGAGCAAGCGCGATTACTACGAAATCCTTGGGGTGGAACGCACCGTCACCGAGGTCGAACTGAAGAAGTCGTTCCGTCGACTGGCGATGAAGTACCACCCGGATCGTTGTCCGGACGATCCGCATGCGCAGGAGAAGTTCAAGGAGGCCAAGGAGGCCTACGAAGTGCTGTCCGACGCGCAGAAGCGCGCTATGTATGACCAGCACGGTCACGCCGCTTTCGAGCATGGCATGGGCGGTGGCCGCGGCGGCTTTGGCGACATGGGCGACATCTTCGGGGATATCTTTGGCGATATTTTCGGCATGGGCGGTGGTGGCGGGCGTGGACGTTCGCGCCGCGGCTCCGACCTGCGTTACATCATGGATCTCGATCTGGAAGAGGCAGTATTCGGCGTCGAGCGGAAGATCGAGATTCCCACCCAGGTCAACTGCCACCATTGCAACGGCAGCGGTTCGGCGGATGGCAAGACGGTGACCTGCAAGACCTGCGCTGGCCACGGCCGCGTACGTATGCAGAACGGCATCTTTTCGATTCAGCAGGCCTGCCCGCATTGCGGTGGCAGCGGTCAGTCGATCGAGAAGCCCTGCCGTCAGTGCGATGGTGAAGGGCGCCTGGAAGAAACCCGTGCGCTCTCGGTGAATATTCCGGCTGGCGTGGACAACGGGGATCGCATCCGCCTCACGGGGCAGGGTGAAGCCGGGCCGGCAGGTGGCGAAGCTGGCGACCTCTATGTGGAGGTGCGCGTGCGCGAACACGCTATCTTCCAGCGTGAGGGTAATGACCTTCACTGCGAGTTGCCGATCCGCTTCGCACAGGCGGCCCTTGGCGCGGAACTGCTGGTGCCGACGCTGGAAGGCGAGGTGCCGATCAATATCCCGCCGGAGACACAGACCGGGCAGATGTTCCGACTGCGCGGGCGTGGCGTGAAATCCGTGCGCAGCACCCGGACCGGTGACCTCATCTGCCGCGTCGTAGTAGAAACGCCGGTGCGCCTGACCAAGCAGCAGCGCGAATTGCTGGAACAGCTTGAGTCCACGTTCGCGGATGATGACGGAGAGAAACACACGCCACGGGCCAAGACCTGGGTCGATGGTGTCAAGCAGTTCTGGTCGCGTGTGACCTCCTGAATTTCGCTTGATACAGGTATATGTAGAGCCCCGGTTTCCGCCGGGGCTTTTCTTTTGGCCGTCTGTTCGCACGGCATCGTGCACGCCGATGCCCGCAGGCAGTAGCATCGACTCTCCCGTGCCTGCCCGTTCCAAGGAATTGCTTATGACCAAGCCCGTTCGCCTCGCTATCAATGGCGCCACCGGCCGCATGGGACAGGCTTTGCTCGCGCTGGTGAAAGACGACGCTCGCTTCACCCTCGTTGCTGCTCTCGCTTCGCCAACATCCTCGAAGTTGGGGCAGCCTATCGATGTCTGCGCTGGCGCCTTGGCCTATACGCACGAATGGCCTTCCGCCGGTTCGCTAGACGTGATCGTGGATTTCAGCGGCCCGGCGGGCCTTGCCGAAGCACTCACTTACTGTGAGTCGAACGGTACGGCTTTGGTGACCGGAACGACGGGGCTGGATGCGAGCTTCGCCCAGCGACTGAGCGCCTCGGCTTCCCGGATCGCGTTGCTGCGCGCCGCCAACTTCAGCTTGGGCGTGGCCGTGCTGACGCGTTTGCTTCGCCAGGCGGCAGCGTCGCTGCCGGACTGGGATCTGGACATCATCGAGGCACACCACAATCGCAAGGAGGACGCCCCCTCCGGTACGGCGTTGGCGTTGGGCGAGGCGGCTGCTTCGGCGCGTGGTACCTCGTTACGCGAAAGTGCGGTGTATGCGCGCGAAGGGCGTGTTGGTCCGCGCGAGCTTGGCACGATCGGTTTCGCCGTGGTGCGCGGTGGCGATGTGGTTGGTGAGCACGAAGCATGGTTGATGGGGCAGGGCGAACGCATCGAGCTTAGCCATCGCGCCACGGATCGCTCGATTTTTGCGCGTGGCGCGCTGGAAGCGGCGTGCTGGCTCAGTGGCCGTGGGGCCGGGGATTACGACCTGGACGCCATGCTTGCCGATCGCTCCCCGCGCTGAGCGGACCCTGGCGACTTGCCCCGGGCGCACATCAGCGCCTAAAATCGCCCTGATTGTCATTGGGGAGTAGCCATCCTCACCCCCTCGCAACTGGTCAACAGCTGCGACTTCAGAGGAATCCGCGTCAACAGACTTGAAGCTTCGGCTTCATGGCGTGGATGGTGGCGGTGCCGTCAGGCACCCGCAGCCCGGCGAGACCTTTGGCCACGACGCGCTCACCCGGCCGGGCGAGCTCGCGTCGCTGAGCCAATGGTTTTCCGCTCGCCCGGCCTTGGAAAAAACATGCTTATTGCGTTGTTGTTCCTGCTTTCGGCCGGTGCGATCTATCTCGCGTGCGAGTACTTCGTCAACGGCGTGGAGTGGTTCGGCCAGAAGCTCAACCTGGGCGCCACAGCCACGGGCACTATCCTCGCCGCCTTCGGTACAGCACTCCCTGAGAGCGCGGTGACGTTCGTGGCCGTCATTCTCGGCAAGACCCCTGAGCAGAAGGACATCGGCGTGGGTGCGGCGCTGGGTGGTCCACTGGTCCTCGCCACCATTGCTTATGCAGTCGTCGGCGTGGCGCTATGGGCCAATCGCCGTCGCCTGCAGCGCGCTGATCATGCCGTGCGGGTGGAGCATGGCCGGCTGGCACGCGATCAGTCATGGTTCCTGGCGATCTTCGTGGTGAAGTGCGGACTCGGTCTGATCGCTTTCGCCTTCAAGCCGTGGCTCGGCGTGTTGTTCCTGCTGGCCTATGGTTTCTACGTTTGGCGCGAGTTGAAGACGTCCGACACGGCCCCTGAGGAAGAAGAGCTCGAGCCGCTGAAGTTCCAGCCGAAAGCAGTCGATCCGTCCTTATGGTGGGTTGTCCTGCAGACGACGCTGGCGCTGGTGGTGATTGCATTTGCCTCGCATACCTTCGTCAAGCAGATCGAAGCCATCGGCGTGGCGTTGCAGCTGTCACCTCATCTTGTCGCCCTGGTGCTTAGCCCTGTCGCTACGGAGCTGCCCGAAACCATGAATGCGCTGATCTGGGTGCGGCAGGGTAAAGAACGCCTGGCTCTCGCCAATATTTCCGGCGCCATGATGATTCAGGCGACCATTCCTAGTTCGTTGGCCCTGTTCGCGACGCCGTGGTTGTTTGATGCGCCGCTGATGGTTGCCGGAGTGCTCACGGGTGTGGCTGTGATCTATCTGTGGTGGCTGTTCCGCCGTGGACGTGTGGATGCACGTTGGCTTGTGCCCGTGGGCGCGCTGTACGGGGTGTTTGCGGCCTATGTGGCCTGGCATTTCTATGCGGGCTGACCGTTCGCTCCCATGATTCTGCGTTGACGAAGACGCCAGATCAGCGGATACGCCACGACGATCAGCAAGGGCGAGGAGAGGCCATTCCATGCGGTCAGTCGAATCGTGTGTCGGAGCTGGCTGGCGTCGTCGCCGGGATTCCAGGTGACGGCGAACGTCAGTGATGCGGTCAAGATGGCCGCAACCACCAGTGACACCATCAGCCAGCTTGTTGGCACCCCCGCACGCATGTCGCGCACAAGCCGCTGGCGCGCGGGCCATGCGGCGGCGGCCAACAAGAGCAGCCCCGCAACGCTGCTGACGTACTGCAAGAGGTTGGCGCTGGAAATGGCTGCGTGACCGATCCAGAACAATGGTTGTCCCAGTGCGGGTAGGTAGGCGCCGATACCGTAGTTGGCGTGGGTGCAGCCATCCCACGCCAGGTGCGTAAGCGAACCGATGGTTAGCGCGAGCATCACGCGCCATAGCGCCGGCATGGGCCGTGTCTCGCCTCCGGACACGGTGGCGGATGTCCACAGGGGGCGCCACCACCGCCACAGCAGCCAGCCCACCGGCAGACAAAACAGCGGCAGGCTGATCAGGTGGTGGCTGGGTAGCGGCCACTGCTTGCGCAATAGCGGGAGGAAGTAGTGCAGGTCCGGCATCATGCTGCCTATCGCCAGGGCAGCGAACTCGTCGACGCTGCAGCGCCGACGCAACGGCAATACAGCGGCGACGTGGCTTAGGGTGAATGGCATGGCGGATCACCGTGGTCGATGCCGCGTCACTCTATGCGGGGGTCGGGCCATGCCCGTGGCCGAAAGGTGGCGATGAAGGGCCACAGGATCGATCATTTGCTGACGTGCTTGCTGCAAGCGCGCGTTGCCGTAAGGCAGTAGTGCTTCAGGATTGGCCCAGTCGCGCCAGTTCCGACCGTGCCGCCCTCAGCCACGATTGCTCTTTGCGCCGATAGTAGCCGGGCATCAATTTGGCCCGGTTGAGCAGGGACTCCAGTACGGCGCGTGCCTCAGCGTCGCGTTGCCGCCTGGCGAGCAAGGTGGCGTAGCGATAGCGACCTTCTTCGCCAGGATAGCTGTCGGCCAGTACGCGGTACTCCTCCAGTGCCGCCTCGAACTCCCCAAGCTCTTCCAGGCTGCGTGCGTAGAGCAGATGTCCCTCGCTGGACTTGTAGCCTGGATTGGCACTGATCAACGCATCCAGCGTGGCCCGAGTGGCCGCGAAATCACCCTGACCAGCCTGGGCGTGTGCCAAGCCGAGCATGAAATCGGGTTCGGTCGCATACATGCCTACAAGTAGGCCCTGATACAGCTCGCGCGCGTTCTCGTAATCGCCGAGCTTGAGGCTTTCATCGGCAAGCCGGCGGCGATTGTCTACGGTGTTGCTCAGTTCAAGCCGGCGCTGCAATTCGCGCTTGCGCCGCTGTGGATCGATGGCATGCAGTGCCTTGCTGGCCGCCTTGCGCCCGCGTGGATCGTGGCGGAGGTCGGGAATGACCGCCACCAACAGATACACCGCAACCGCGAGATAGGAGCCGATCAGGATCAGCCAGATCCAGTACAGCGGACGGCCGCTGCGCACGACATGGACGGCGCAAGCGATCTGCAGGGCAATAGAGAGCAAGAAAACGATAGGCATACCTAATCCTTGGATGCGATGTCAGCCTGGGTGCAAGGCGGCGCGTACTTAGTCCTTGTGCGCGGCGTTACGGTCACGATCAGCGCCCAGCTTGCGGTCGAGCGAGCCGAACAGCTTCTTGAAGGCGCGCGAGAACTTGCCGCGCTTGGTCTTGCGGAGCTTTTCCTCCTCACTGGTGAGCCAGGCGACCTGGATCACGCGTCGCTCACCTTCGTAGGGCAGGTGGCCGTGAAAGGAGTTCTCACAGCGCTTGAACACCGCGAACTCGCCGTACAGCGGCTTTAGTTCGGGGGCAATCATGCTGTCGATGTTGTCGATGCTGCCCAGAAAGCGCAGGCAGCCATCGCTGGTATCCGGCCACAGGTTGTTGAGGTACAGCAGAGCCGTGGCCACCTTGGACTTGCTGTCCGTATGGATGGTGCCGTGGCGCTTGTTGAGCGAGCGGCACAGGGTGATCAGGGTGGGGTACTGGCCCAGGTTGGCAATGCCCAGGTGGCGGCCAATGGCGCTCGCGAACTCGGCCGAGCTAAGGCGCTCTACCAGGGCATTGACCGACGGGCCACAGTCGCTGGCGTCGTAGGGGAAGAAGCCAGCGCTGGTATAGCGGGGGAAATCCCGCTCCAGCTCCCCTCGCGCCTCGTCGGGCAGCTGACCGTGGGCAATCAGGAAGGGGAACGGCTCCATTCGTACGTCCGTGTCCGGTCGGTCGAGGCGAGCAGGATCGAGCAACACGGCTGAGTTCATGGATGTCCGGTCTTTGGCTTGGCGGCGGTAGTGTAACGCTCAGGGTAGGGGCTCGGTTGGCCCCAGCTCCCATGCGATGTTCAGCTGTTTCGGGTGGACACCAAGGGGCCTTGCACCTATCATTGCGACCCGCCCTGAAAGATTCCTCGACTAAGGTCCACAAGCCTGCTTCGCTGCGGCTTGCGGACCTTGCTGCACCTAAAAGGCGGTCCTCCCATGCCTATCCCTGCTCTGCTTGCCCTCGAAGACGGCAGCGTGTTCCACGGCTACGCCGTTGGCGCGACTGGTGAAACCGTCGGCGAGGTGGTTT
Organism: Dyella sp. ASV24; assembly: GCF_016428905.1. Taxonomy (GTDB): domain Bacteria; phylum Pseudomonadota; class Gammaproteobacteria; order Xanthomonadales; family Rhodanobacteraceae; genus Dyella. The sequence continues at coordinate 58,809 of NZ_JAELTQ010000008.1, forward strand.
TCAACACCGCCATGACCGGCTACCAGGAGATCCTCACCGATCCCTCGTACGCCAAACAGATCGTTACCCTGACTTATCCGCACATCGGTAACACCGGCGTGAACGTGGAGGACGAAGAGTCCAGCACGGTCCATGCCGCTGGCCTGATCGTGCGCGACGTGCCACGCAGGCACAGCAACTGGCGCAGCACGGAAAGCCTGCCTGATTACCTCAAGCGCCACGGCATTGTGGCCATCGCCGGCATTGATACGCGCCGCCTGACCCGTATCTTGCGCGACAAGGGTGCGTTGAACGGCTGCATCGTTGCCGCCGAGCAGATCGATGTAGAGGCCGCTCTGGCCAAGGCGCGCGCTTTCCCTGGCCTCAACGGCATGGATCTGGCCAAGGAAGTGAGCGTGGGTGAGTCGTACTCGTGGAACGAGGGTGTCTACGATCTCGACCGCACCGCTTTCAATCAGCCATCCAAGCGCTTCAAGGTCGTGGCCTACGATTTCGGCGTGAAGTACAACATCTTGCGTCTGCTGGCAGAGCAGGGCTGCGACATCACTGTCGTGCCCGCGCAGACGTCAGCCGCCGATGTGCTGGCGATGAAGCCTGATGGCGTGTTCCTCTCCAACGGCCCTGGTGATCCGGCGGCCTGCGATTACGCCGTGGCTGCCACGCGTGAATTCCTCGACGCGAAGATCCCGCTGTTCGGCATCTGCCTGGGCCACCAGATCATGGGTCTGGCCGTAGGCGCCAAGACGCTGAAGATGAAGTTCGGCCACCACGGTGCGAACCATCCGGTGAAGGATCTCGACGATGGCCGCGTACTGATCACCTCGCAGAATCACGGTTTCGCGGTCGATCCGGCCACGCTGCCGGCGAACGTGCGCGTCACCCACTCCTCGCTGTTCGATGGTTCGCTGCAGGGCTTCGCGCTCACCGACCGTCCGGCGTTCTGCTTCCAGGGTCACCCGGAAGCCAGCCCCGGTCCGCACGACATCGGCTACCTGTTTGATCGTTTTGCCGCCCTGATGCAGGAGGCCCGTACGAATGGCTAAGCGCACCGATATCAAGAGCATCCTTATCATCGGCGCAGGCCCGATCGTCATCGGTCAGGCGTGCGAGTTCGACTACTCCGGCGCGCAGGCTTGCAAGGCGCTGAAGGAAGAGGGTTACCGCGTCATCCTGGTGAACTCCAACCCTGCCACGATCATGACCGATCCGGAGACGGCCGACGCCGTCTACATCGAGCCGATCAACTGGCAGACGGTGGAGCGCATCATCGCCAAGGAGCGCCCCGATGCGGTGCTGCCGACGATGGGTGGCCAGACCGGCCTCAATTGCGCGTTGGACCTCGCCGACAACGGTGTGCTTGAGAAGTACAACGTCGAGCTGATCGGTGCTTCGCGTGAAGCCATCCGCATGGCGGAAGACCGCGAACTGTTCCGCGTCGCCATGGCCGAGATCGGTCTGGAGTGCCCGAAGGCCGAAGTAGTTCGCACCTTCGAGCAGGCCTTGTTGACCCAGGCGAAAGTGGGTTATCCGACTATCATCCGTCCGAGCTTCACGCTCGGTGGTTCCGGCGGTGGCATCGCGTACAACCGCGAAGAGTTCGAAGAAATCGTCAAGCGCGGTCTCGAGCTGTCACCGGTCGGTGAAGTGCTGGTCGAAGAATCCGTGCTCGGCTGGAAGGAGTTCGAGATGGAAGTGGTCCGCGACAAGGCGGACAACTGCATCATCGTGTGCTCCATCGAAAACCTCGACCCGATGGGCGTGCACACCGGCGACTCGATCACTGTCGCGCCGGCACAGACGCTCACCGACAAGGAATACCAGCGCCTGCGCGATGCCTCCATCGCCGTGCTGCGCAAGATCGGCGTGGACACCGGCGGTTCCAACGTGCAGTTCGGCATCAATGCCGAGAACGGCCGCGTGGTGGTCATCGAGATGAACCCGCGTGTGTCGCGCTCGTCCGCGCTGGCATCGAAGGCTACGGGTTTCCCGATCGCCAAGATCGCAGCCAAGCTGGCGGTGGGCTACACGCTGGATGAATTGAAGAACGACATCACCGGCGGTCTGACCCCGGCGTCGTTTGAGCCGACGATCGACTACGTCGTTACCAAGATCCCGCGCTTCGCATTCGAGAAGTTCCCGTCCGCCGACGCACGACTCACCACGCAGATGAAGTCGGTGGGTGAAGTGATGGCCATGGGCCGCACTTTCCACGAATCGCTGCAGAAGGCGCTACGTGGTCTGGAGATCGGCAAGACGGGTCTCAACCCGACCGGTCTGGACCTGACCACCGAAGAGGGCGTCAACGCGCTCAAGCGTGAGTTGCGCGAGCCGCGTCCGGATCGCGTATTCCATCTTGCTGATGCATTCCGCGCCGGCCTGACACTGGAAGACGTGTACGGCCTCAGCCGTGTCGATCCCTGGTTCCTGGCGGCGTTCGAAGACATCGTGCTCACCGAGAAGGAAGTGCAGTCGCAGGGCATCACCGCCATCGACGCACTGCGCATGCGTGAACTCAAGCGCATGGGCTTCTCCGACGCGCGCCTTGCCGAGTTGCTGGAAACCAACGAAGCCGCCATGCGCCACCTGCGCCGTACGCTGGGTGTTCGCCCGGTATACAAGCGCGTGGATTCCTGCGCGGCCGAGTTCGCCACCACCACGGCCTATATGTACTCGACCTATGAGGAAGAGTGCGAAGCCAATCCGACCAATCGCGACAAGATCATCGTGCTTGGCGGTGGCCCGAACCGTATCGGTCAGGGCATCGAGTTCGACTACTGCTGCGTGCATGCAGCACTCGCGCTGCGCGAGGATGGTTTTGAAACCATCATGGTCAACTGCAACCCGGAAACCGTTTCGACCGACTACGACACCTCCGACCGTCTGTACTTCGAGCCGCTCACGCTCGAGGACGTGCTGGAGATCATCGATCTTGAAAAGCCCAAGGGCGTGATCGTGCAGTACGGTGGCCAAACGCCGCTCAAGCTCGCGCGTGCGCTCGAAGCTGCTGGCGCGCCGGTGATCGGTACGTCGCCGGACAGCATCGATCTGGCGGAAGACCGCGAACGCTTCCAGCAGATGATCGAGAAAATCGGTCTGAAGCAGCCGCCGAACCGCACCGCGCGCACGCCGGAAGAGGCGCTGGCCTCGGCCCGTGAGATTGGCTACCCGCTGGTGGTTCGCCCGAGCTACGTGCTGGGCGGCCGCGCGATGGAAATCGTCTATAGCGATGCCGATCTGTCGCGCTACATCCGCGACGCTGTGCAGGTGTCCAACGATTCGCCGGTGCTGCTCGATCGCTTCCTCGATCACGCGGTCGAAGTGGACGTGGACATCATTGCCGACGCCGAAGGCAATGTGCTGGTTGGCGGCATCATGGAGCACATCGAAGAAGCGGGCGTGCATTCGGGCGATTCGTCCTGCTCGCTGCCACCGTACTCGCTGACGCAGGAAGTGCAGGACGAAATGCGTCGTCAGGTCACCGCGATGGCGAAGGAGCTGAAGGTCATCGGTCTGATGAATACGCAGTTCGCCATCCAGGGCGATACCGTGTTCATCCTCGAAGTGAATCCGCGCGCATCGCGCACGGTGCCGTTCGTGTCGAAGGCCACGGGTGTGCCGCTTGCCAAGATCGCCGCGCGTGCCATGGCTGGCCGCTCGCTGATCGCACAGGGCACCACGAAGGAAGTGATCCCGGGCTACTACTCGGTGAAGGAAGCGATCTTCCCGTTCCTGAAGTTCCAGAACGTGGATCCGATTCTCGGCCCCGAGATGCGCTCCACCGGTGAAGTGATGGGCGTTGGTCGCAGCTTCGGTGCTGCCTTCGCGCGCGGTCACGATGCCGCCGGCATCAAGACGCCACCGAAGGGCAAGGTGTTCGTGTCGGTGCGTGACGCCGACAAGGATCGCCTGCTGCCGGTTGCACGCGAAGTGCTCGAGAAGGGCTTCAGCCTGGTGGCCACGGAAGGCACGGCCAAGTATCTGGCTGAGCACGGTGTAGCCTGTGAGCGCATCAACAAGGTGATCGAGGGTCGTCCGCACATCGTCGATCTGATCAAGAACGGCGAGATCGTCTACATCGTCAACACGACCGAGGGCAAGGCGGCCATCGCCGACTCGTTCTCGATCCGACGCGAAGCCCTGCAGCAGCGCGTCACGTACTCCACCACGGTGGCAGGTGCGCGCGCACTGGTGCATTCGCTGGACTACCACGGCGATGGTCAGGTGCACAGCCTGCAGGAACTGCACAAGGAACTGAAAGCATGAGTCGTGCGCCCATTACCAAGGCAGGCTCGGAGCGTCTTCGCGGTGAGCTGGAGAAGCTGAAGTCCACCGATCGTCCGCATATCATTGCGGCCATCGCTGAGGCTCGCGCGCATGGCGATCTCAAGGAGAACGCCGAGTACCACGCTGCGCGTGAGCAACAGAGCTTCATCGAAGGGCGCATCGCCGCGTTGGAAGCGCTGCTGTCCACGGCGGAGGTCATCGACGTGAGTCGTCTGGCTGCCGGTTCTCGCGTGGTGTTCGGCGCCACGGTGGATCTGGAGGACGAGGACAGCGGTGAAGCGGTGACGTATCAGATCGTTGGTGACCTGGAAGCAGACATCAAGCTGCGTCTTATCGCCGTGTCTTCGCCGATCGCGCGTGCGTTGATCGGCAAGAGCGAGGGTGACAGCTTCGAGTTCAACGCCCCCAATGGTGTGAAGCGTTACGAAATCACAGGCGTGCGTTACGACGCCTGAGCAAGGTCACCGAAGGGCGCCCATGCGGCGCCTCCGTCGGGGCGTCAGGATTCGTGCTGATGCTGTTAGAAAGGGCCGCGGATGCGGCCCTTTTCTTTGGCTGGATACGTACAGGCTTGGCCCGGAAATGAAGGCAACAAAAAAGGCCGCTTTCGCGGCCCTTTTGTTCGACTCATCGCAGCTAGCAATTAGCGCTGACGAGCCTTGAAACGCGGGTTGCTCTTGCAGATCACGAACACTTTGCCGCGACGACGCACAACCTTGCAGTCACGGTGCCGCGCCTTGGCGGACTTCAAAGAGGAAAGCACCTTCACGGCCAGCTCCTGAAACTATCGAAAGAAAAAATACAAGACCGCGATCATAAACAGTTTCCTGACTTCGTACAAGTCCTTGGATCGCCTGCGCAAATGGGTTGTTCATGGCACGTGAGATCCAGGCGATCATTCCGGCTCGGTCATGACGCTAAGGAAGCGGCGGACGACGGGATTAGGGTCGTCCATACGGCTGGCCAGCGCCAGCAGCATAAAGGCGTCCGGGTCTTCCAGTTGCAGATACTTCACGCCGGGAAGGTTCACGGATCTCATGGACGCGGGGACCAGGGCCAACCCCATGCCGGCGGCAACCAGCACCAGCAGGCCGTTGATCTGCTGGGCGTGCTGACGGATCAGCGGATGGAAGTTAGCCTTGGCGGCGATCTGGGCGAGGCGATCGTACAGGGTGGCGGCCAATTCGCGTGGCTGCACCACGAAGGCCTCCATGGCTACCTCTCGCAGCCAGATGCTTTCGCGGCCCGCTAGCGGGTGGTTGGCGGGCAGGGCGAGCAGCAAGGGCTCCCGGTCGATCACGTCCAATCGGAGGTGCTTGGCCATGCCCAGGTGTTCAGGCTCATCGCGAACGAAGCCTACATCCAGATCGCCCGATATCAGAGCGGCGTACTGCTGCTCGGTGTACATCTCGCTGAGGATCAGGCGCACCTGTGGCGCAAAGCTACGGTAGCGCAGCAGTGTCTGGGGCAGGGCGGGGTGGAAGGTCACTGACACGGTGTAGGCGAGTCGGAGCTTGCCGCTGAAGCCTGTGGCCGCGTCGGCCATCTGGGCACGTGCCTCCTCGGCCTTGTCGAGGATCTGTCGAGCCTGTTCCAGGAACAATTTGCCCGGTTCGGTCAGTGACACATTACGTTTGTTTCGTTCGAGCAGTCGCACCCCTAGATCATTCTCAAGCGATTGTATTTGCTGAGAAAGAGGGGGCTGGGAGATATAGAGGCGCTGGGCTGCTCGAGTGAAGCTGAGCTCTTCGGCGACCGTTACAAAGTAACGAAGCTGACGGAAGTCGAACATGGGAGGGCTTTAAGACGATTTCCGAATAAGTCGGGCGCTAAATATATATTTGTTTCTATAACGGGTCGATCCTATTATTTCTTACGTCCCGCCACCGTCCCCTCCCCCCAGGTGGCGGCGACCCTCGCCCCGCTACGACGCTATCCCCGCGATATCTGGTCTTCCTCCCCCTGACCCATATCGACGCGTCGTCTAGCGGGGCGCTTTCTTTTTCAGCACAACGCCCGGCCTCGCGCCGGGCGTTGTCGTTTGGCGTCAATGGGTTGCGTTGTGGGGGTATCCCACAACGCAGGCGGTTAGAGGCTGGCCGCCAGCCGGGTGCCTTGATCAATGGCGCGCTTGGCGTCTAACTCCGCCGCGACGTCGGCCCCGCCAATGACGTGCGCCTTGATGCCAGCCTGGGTCAGGGCATCGGCGAGCCCGCGGTTCGGCTCCTGGCCAGCGCAGACGATCACATGGTCCACCGGTAGTACCTGTGGCTTGCCGCCGATCGTGATGTGTAGGCCTTCGTCATCAAAGCGCTCGTAGGTGACGCCACCAAGCATGGTGACGCGCTTGGCTTTGAGCGTGGCGCGATGCACCCAGCCTGTGGTCTTGTTGAGACGGGCGCCAGGCCGGCCTTCAGAGCGTTGCAGCAGCCACACTTGGCGTGCAGGTGCTTCCGGCACTGGGGCTGCGAGCCCGCCGCGCGAATCCAGCTGCATATCCACGCCCCATTCGCGCGTCCAGCGAGATACATCGAGCGTCGCCGACGGCTGGTGTTCGACCAGGAACTCGGCAACGTCGAAGCCGATGCCGCCTGCGCCGATGATCGCGACGCGCTGGCCCACGGGTTTGTTGTGCGCCAATACATCGAGGTAGCTGAGCACGCGCGGGTCGTCACTGCCGGGGAAGTGCACATGGCGAGGCGTGATGCCGGTGGCGACGACGACCTCGTCATGTCCATCGGCTGCAAGCGTTGACGCATCTGCTGCGTGGCCCAGCTTTACCGTCACTCCGGTGTCGTCGAGGCGATGGCGGAAATAGCGCAGCGTCTCGTGGAACTCTTCCTTACCCGGAATGCGTTTGGCGTAATTGAACTGGCCACCAATTTCGCCGGACTGATCGATCAATGTCACCGCGTGGCCGCGTTCGGCCAGCGTGCTGGCGCAGGCGAGGCCCGCCGGTCCCGCGCCAACCACGGCGATCTTCTTTTTCCTTGCCGCGGGTTCAATGAGCAGCTCTGTTTCATGGCAGGCGCGTGGGTTGAGCAGGCAGCTCGCACGTTGGTTTTTGAAGACATGGTCGAGGCACGCCTGGTTGCAGGCGATGCAGGTATTGATGCGTTCGCTGCGTCCGGCTTTGGCCTTATTTGCCCACTCGGAATCAGCCAGCAGCGGGCGCGCCATCGACACCATATCCGCTTCGCCAGTGGCCAGAATCTGTTCGGCGACATCGGGCATGTTGATGCGGTTGGTGGTGATCAGCGGGATGGAAACTTCGCCCTTGAGCTTCTTCGTCACCCACGCGAAGCCCGCGCGCGGAACGCTGGTAACGATGGTTGGTACGCGTGCCTCGTGCCAACCGATGCCGGTATTGATAATGCTGGCGCCCGCCGCTTCGATGGCCTTGGCAAGAATGACGATTTCCTGCCAGTCCTGTCCGTTTTCCACCAGGTCGAGCATCGACAGGCGATAGATGATGATGAAATCGCGGCCCACCGCTTCGCGCGTGCGCCGTACGATTTCTACGGGAAAACGCATGCGTTTTGCGGCGTCGCCACCCCATGCGTCGCTGCGCTGATTGGTGCGTGCAGTCAGGAACTGGTTGATCAAATAGCCTTCCGAACCCATCACTTCGATGCCGTCGTAGCCGGCATCTTGAGCGAGCTTCGCGCAGCGGACGAAATCACGGATGGTGCGTTCCACGCCGCCTGTGGAGAGTGCGCGCGGGGTAAACGGTGTGATGGGCGATTTGATCTTCGATGGCGCCACGGACAGCGGGTGATAACCGTAGCGCCCGGCGTGCAGAATCTGCATGCAAAGCTTGCCGCCTTCGGCATGCACCGCCTTGGTGAGCTTGCGATGGCGCGCTACGTGCCAGGGCATGGAAAGCCGGCCGCCGAAGGGCTTCAGCCAGCCGCGGATACTGGGTGCGATACCGCCGGTCACCATCAGGCCTACGCCGCCACGGGCGCGTTCGGCGAAATAGGCAGCGAGCTTGTCGTAGTCGCTGGACTTGTCCTCCAGCCCCGTGTGCATCGAGCCCATCAGGATGCGGTTGGGCAGGGTGGTGTGGCCCAGGTCAAGCGGAGAGAACAGGTGGGGGAAGTTCATGTGGGCCATCGACCAGGTTCAAACGATCGTATGAATGTGCCTGGGGAGGGCGTTTGAAAGCAAGGGGCAAACGTCGGGCGCGCCAGGCCGCACCCCGATCAACGTCGGAGTGGTGCGCTTGCGCTGGTTGTTCCCCTTGACGTGCCAGGCCTGATGGCCGGCGAGCTGGATCAGGCCAGCAGTTCCTGCACAAGCTCGATGTAGCGCTGCATGGCTTCGTCTGTCGACGTGCCGCGCAGCTGTGCCCAGGCCTCGTGTTTGGCGGTGCCGATGAAATCGAAGAAGCCCGGCTGCTCGCCGTGGACATCGCCCTCGGAACCCTGCTTATAGAGGGCGTAAAGCTTGAGCAGGGTGTCGTTATCCGGCCGCTGGTCAAGCCGCTGGATGTCTTCGGCGGCCTGTTCGAATTCGCGACGCAGATCGGTCATGGTGTGGACTTGCATGGTCAGACGGGCAGTAAGAAGGGAGTGGACATCCCGCGTTCCGTGCGAGGACCAACGCGATAGCATATGCGTTTTCCTTCGCCGCCGTCAGGAGCCCTTATGTCCTCGTCTTCGTCCGTCCCTGTACTCACCATCGACGGACCCTCGGGGTCGGGCAAAGGCACCATCAGTCGCATGGTGGCTGAGAAACTCGGCTGGCGCCTGCTGGATTCGGGGGCGCTGTATCGGGCCGTGGGTTATGCGGCGGGCATGGAAGGGCTGGACCTTTCCGATGCCGAGGCGGTCACTCGTTGCGCCCAGACCACCAAGATCCGCTTCCAGGCGGCCACTGATGGCAACGACACCCACGTGCTGGTGAACGGCCATGACGCCACGGACGAGTTGCGCACGGAAACGGCGGGTGCGGCGGCCTCGGCCATCGCCTCGATTCCTTCGGTGCGTCAGGCACTTGTGGATATGCAGCTGGCCTTTCGCAAGGCACCGGGCCTGGTCGCCGATGGCCGGGACATGGGTACGGTGATCTTCCCCGATGCCGCCTTCAAGGTATTCCTGACCGCCAGCGCCGCCGAACGGGCGAAAAGGCGCTATAAGCAGTTGAAGGAAAAGGGACTGAGCGTTACACTTGCTACCCTTCAGCGCGAGATCGAAGCGCGCGACGCCCGTGATGCCTCACGAACCGTCGCGCCGCTCAAGCCGGCCGTGGATGCGGTTTTCATCGACACCACCGGCATGGGCATCGAGGACGTCGTCGCGAAAGTATTGGCTGTCGTGCGGCCCTGAAAGGGTTGCCGACGGCTTTTGGCGCCCCTGTTACGGCGGGGGATATTGGTCAACGGTGCCAAGGGAGTGATCCCAAGACACCCATAACCGGTGGGCCGACCGTCCGTGCGCCATTCATACAGGTGCGCACAGGGACCTAAGGCCTTTTCTCATTTCTGGAATCAACATGACTGAAAGTTTTGCCGAACTGTTTGAACAGAGCCAACAGGCTATCTCCAAGCTGAAGCCGGGCGCGATCGTCACCGGTATCGTTGTGGAAATCCGCAACGACGTCGTCGTGATCAACGCTGGCCTGAAGAGCGAAGGCATCGTCCCGATCGAGCAGTTCAAGGACGAGAGCGGAGAGCTGGAAGTGCAGGTAGGCGACGAGGTGAAGGTTGCCCTCGACGCCCTGGAAGACGGTTTCGGCGAGACCAAGCTCTCCCGTGAGAAGGCCAAGCGTTCCATGGTTTGGGACGATCTCGAGCAGGCCTTCGACAAGGAAGAGACCATCACCGGCAAGATCTCCGGCAAGGTCAAGGGTGGTTTCACCGTCGACATCAAGGACGTCCGCGCATTCCTGCCGGGTTCGCTGGTCGACGTGCGTCCTGTCCGCGATCCGGTCTACCTGGAAGGCAAGGACCTCGAGTTCAAGATCATCAAGCTCGACCGCAAGCGCAACAACGTTGTGGTCAGCCGCCGCGCCGTCGTCGAGACCGAGTTCTCCGAAGAGCGCGAGAAGCTGCTTGAGCGCCTCACCGAGGGCGCAGTGGTCAAGGGTACGGTCAAGAACCTCACCGACTACGGCGCGTTCGTGGACCTGGGCGGTATCGACGGCCTGCTGCACATCACCGACATGGCGTGGAAGCGCGTGCGTCATCCGTCCGAAGTCGTCAACGTCGGCGACGAGCTGGACGTCCGCGTGCTGAAGTACGACCGCGAGCGCAACCGCGTGTCGCTGGGCCTCAAGCAGCTGGGCGACGACCCGTGGGTCGCCATCGCTCGCCGCTACCCGGTCGGCAGCCGTCTGTTCGGCAAGGTCTCCAACGTCACCGATTACGGTTGCTTCGTTGAGATCGAGCCGGGCGTGGAAGGCCTGGTCCACGTGTCCGAAATGGACTGGACCAACAAGAACGTCAACCCGGCCAAGGTGGTGCAGGTCGGTGACGAGACCGAAGTGATGGTGCTGGACGTGGATGAAGAGCGTCGCCGCATCTCGCTGGGTATCAAGCAGACCCGCTCGAACCCGTGGGAAGCCTTCGCAGCGATGCACAAGAAGAACGACAAGGTGTCCGGTCAGATCAAGTCGATCACCGATTTCGGTATCTTCATCGGTCTGGACGGCGGCATCGACGGTCTGGTTCACCTGTCCGACATCTCCTGGCAGGCTTCCGGCGAAGACCTCGTTCGCAACTTCAAGAAGGGCGACGAGATCGAGGCCGTGGTGCTGGCTGTTGATCCGGAGCGCGAGCGCATCTCCCTCGGCATCAAGCAGATGGAGCAGGATCCGTTCGGTCAGTTCATGGCCACCAATCCGCGCGGCACCATCGTCAACGGTACCGTGAAGGAAGTGGACGCCAAGGGCGCCGTGATCGATCTGGGCGAAGGCGTCGAGGGTTACCTCCGCGCCAACGACATCGCCAAGGAGCGCATCGACGATGCCACGCAGCATCTGAAGGTGGGTGACAAGGTCGAAGCCAAGTTCACCGGCATGGACCGTAAGGGCCGTCAGCTGCAGCTGTCGATCCGCGCCAAGGACGAAGAAGAACTGAGCGATGCCATGGCTGAGTACTCGTCCGCTTCCGGCGGCACGACCAAGCTTGGTGCTCTGCTCAAAGAGCAGCTCAACAAGGCTGACTAAGCAGTAACTTGCTAGGAATGCGGGGCGGCGTTCAGCCGCCCCGCGGTTTCACGTCACGGACATTGGGGACCCATGACCAAATCCGAATTGATTGAGGCGCTGTCACGGCGTCAGACCCACCTCGCGTTTGCCGACGTGGAGCTGGCGGTCAAGAGCGTGATCGAACAGATGAGCCATGCCCTCTCCAGTGGTGAGCGCATCGAGGTTCGCGGTTTCGGCAGCTTTGCGCTGCATTACCGTCCGCCGCGCATGGGCCGCAATCCCAAGACGGGCGACGCAGTTGCACTGCCTGGTAAGCATGTCCCGCACTTCAAGCCGGGCAAGGAACTGCGTGAGCGCGTCAACATGAATCTGGAGTAAGACCCGGCACGGGTTTCCGTGCAGGTTTTTTTCAGTGAAGGCAGGGCAGCCACAGGCTGACCCTGTCTTTTTTTTGGAGCAGGTTTTTGCGATGCGCAGAGCGATCCGTGAAGCGGACTTACCGCCCGGTTTGTGAAGAGTGGTCAGCTCCCCGCCTGTGATGGCCCCAGGCAATCGGGTAAAGTCGCGATATGCGCCTGATCGTTACACTGATTCTCCTGCTCTTCATCGCTGCCGGCATCGTCCTTGGCGCGTTGAATGCCGATATGGTCGGTTACGACCTGGGCTTCGTGCAGCTCTCGTTACCCAAGGGGGCCGCACTCTTGGCAGCCCTGGTCGTCGGCTGGCTGCTGGGTGGGCTGACCGCTTGGCTGGGTGTCAGCGCCAGGCGGCAGCGTTTGCGCCGCAAAGCCAAGGGGCAGGAAAGCGGCGAGGCCAAAACCTCTCCGGCCGGTGCATGAGCGCGCTCCTGTACGTACTTATCCTGCTGGTCCCCGCAGCATTCGCCAGTGGTTGGTGGACCGCCCGTCGGGCTGGCGTGCGGCGCTCAGGCGCGCAGGTCAGCGAGCTTTCCTCTGACTACTTTCGCGGCCTGAACTACCTGCTCAACGAAGAGCAGGACAAAGCTATTGAGGTGTTCCTCAAGCTGGCCGAGTACAACCGCGACACGGTTGAAACGCATCTCGCGCTCGGCAACCTGTTCCGTCGCCGTGGCGAGGTGGATCGCGCGATTCGCCTGCACCAGCATCTGGTGTCCCGCCCGGGACTTTCCGACGCGATGAAGACCGTAGCCCTGCTGGAGCTGGGCGAGGATTACATGCGTGCGGGTCTGCTGGACCGCGCCGAAACACTGTTTTCTGATCTGGTGGCCATGGACGCGCATGCGCCGTCTGCCTTGCGGCACCTGATTGCCATTTATCAGCACGAACGCGATTGGCATAAGGCCATTGAGCATGCGCGCCGCTTGGAGGCCATGACCGGTGAAGACGAGGCCGGCATGATCGCGCAGTTCTATTGTGAGCTGGCGGAGCAGGCGCGACAGCACGGCGCGCGTCAGGACGCGCGCGAATATCTGCGCCAGGCTTTTGCCTGTCAGCAGGATTGCGTGCGTGCCTTCATGCTGACCGGGCGTCTGTACGCCGAAGAAGGCCAGCATGCGGAAGCTGCGAAAGCCTACGAGCATGCTGTCGAAGCGGATATCGCGTTCGTTCCCGAGATCCTGCCGCCGTTGCTCAACAGCTACGCACGTTCGCAGCAGATGGAGCATGCGGAGCATTTCCTGCGCGACATTCTGGAACGCTACCACGGTATTTCCCCCGTGCTGGCGTTAACACGCTTGTACCAGCAGCGCGATGGCGAGCGAGCGGCTGTGGAGTTTCTGACGTCGCAGCTTCGTCAGCGTCCGTCAGTGCGAGGTCTGATGGCGCTGATCGACGCGACCATGGACAAGATGGAAGGGGAGGCGCGCGAGAACTTCCTGATCTTGCGCGATCTCACCAAGAAGCTGTTGGAGGGCCAGGCCATGTACCGCTGCAGCCGTTGCGGTTTCGGTGCCAAGGCACATCACTGGCAATGCCCGAGCTGCAAGAGCTGGAGCACGATTCGCCCGATCCATGGCGTGGCCAACGAATGAGGCACGGATGAATCTGGTTTTGCTGGCGATAGGGATGGTGCTGGCTGCGTTGGTGATAGCGATGGTGGTCGTTCGGGGCGCCATCGCGTATGCGCATCGACGCGGCATGATGGATTTGCCGGGGCAGCGTCGTTCCCACACCCTTCCTACCCCTCGTGGGGGTGGGATTGGCATTGTAGTGGCCGTGCTGCTCACGGTGCCTGCGTGCCTGTTCATACTCCCAGGGCGATGGCCGTTTCCGGTGGTGGTGGCCTTGGCGGTCAGCACGATTCTGGTCGCGGCAGTGGGTTGGTGGGATGACCACGCCTCGTTGCCGGTCTTGCCGCGGTTCGGTATCCAGTTGCTGTCGGCTGGGCTGCTGGCCGTGGCGCTGGCCTTGGCTGGCATGTCCTGGTGGTGGGTACCCGTGTTGATGCTTGCGGGTGGCTGGAGCATCAATCTGCACAACTTTATGGACGGCATTGATGGCCTGTTGGCCCAACAGGTGATCTTTGTCGGGCTGGGCCTGGCGCTTATGGCGCAGGCGGCGATTCAGCCCGCGATGGCTGTTGCTTGTGCCTGCCTAGCGGCCGCGGCGGTGGGTTTCTGGTATTTCAATCGCCCCAGGGCTCGTATTTTCATGGGGGACGTGGGCAGCGGCACCATGGGGCTGCTGATTTTTGCCTTCACGGCGCTGCTATGGCGTGTGGATTGGCATCTGGTCTGGCCAGCCCTGATCCTCAGTTCATCTTTTGTAGCGGACTCAAGCCTTACGCTTCTCAGCCGTATGGTAAGTGGCCGTCGTTGGTACACTGCTCATCGTGAGCACCTGTATCAATGGATGGTCCGCAGTGGGTTCACGCATGCCACGGGGGGGGCGTGCTATCTGGGTTGGAACATGCTGGTGGCGGCACCGCTCGCTTTCCTTGCATGGGCTTGCCCGACGTGGGCAGTGCCGGTGTTTTTCGGCACGTACCTGATAGCGACCGCCGTTTGGATTGTCATGAAGCGCCAATGCTTGCGGCGCGTAGGGAACAAGGGTCGACATGTCGCTACGTAAATGGGTCGGTGTCATTCATCCGCGAACGGCCGTGGTACTCCACGACCTGCTGATGGCTGCGCTGGCGTGGTGGGTGGCGAAGGCCCTCCGTTACGCGATGATCGACAACGCGGCCATCAGCTTTCACGTACTCGAGTTTCCGCTGGTTCTCCTGGTGCAGGGGGCGGTGCTCAGCTGGACGGGCCTCTACAAAGGTGTCTGGCGTTTTGCGAGCCTTCCGGATCTTTGGAACATCCTGCGCGCGGCGGTGATCGGCGCGCTGGCCATTGCGGCCGTGCTGATTCTCTACAACCGCCTGGACGACGTACCTCGTTCGGTGCTGTTGCTGTACCCCGTGGTGTTGTCGATTCTTTTGGGCACGCCCCGCCTTGCCTACCGTTTCTGGAAGGACAGCCGGGTCGACCTGTTTCAGGCCAAGCCGCCCCAGCGAGTGCTGATCGTCGGTGCTGATCGTGCCGGTGAAGCCCTGTCGCGTGACCTGCACCGCGATCACGGCTTCACGGTGGTCGGTTTCGTGGATGACAAGGAAAGCCTGCGTGGCGCCAGCATCAACGGTAAGCCGGTGCTTGGTCGTATCGACCAGATTCCGGAGCTAGCCCGCGAAGTCGCCGTACAGATGCTGCTTATCGCCATGCCGGGCGCATCCACGCAGGAAATGCGTCGCGTAGTCGAGCTGTGCGACCTGAGTGGGTTGCCGTACCGCACCGTCCCCAAGCTGGAAGACGTGGTTTCGGGACGGGCGCATTTCAACGAAATCAAAGAAGTCGCCATCGAAGACCTGCTGGGTCGCGATGCCGTGGAACTCGACTGGACAGCCATCCGCGTGACGTTGACCGGCCGACGCGTGCTGGTGACCGGTGGTGGCGGCTCCATTGGTTCCGAACTCTGTCGGCAGGTGGCGCGCCTCGGTGCGCAATCGCTGTGCGTGGTCGACAACTGCGAGTTCAATCTCTATCGGATTTCTCAGGAGCTGCGCGCCGAGTATCCGGAGCTGATCTACGACGGCGTGCTGGCCGATTGCGGCGACTCCGCGGCCATGCGCAAGCTGTTCTCCGAATACAAGCCGCAGGTCGTGTTCCATGCCGCGGCGTACAAGCATGTGCCCATGCTTCAGGGCCAGCTGCGCGCGGCGTTCCGCAACAACGTGCTGGCAACGCGCAACGTGGCTGACCTGGCGGATCGTCATCACGTCGAATGCTTCGTGCTGATCTCCACCGACAAAGCAGTGAACCCCACGAGCGTGATGGGTGCCTGCAAGCGGTTGGCCGAAATCTGGTGCCAAAACCTCAACGAGCATTCCAATACGCACTTCATCACCGTGCGATTCGGCAATGTGCTCGATTCCGCGGGTTCGGTGGTGCCGCTGTTCCGCGAGCAGATCCGCAACGGCGGCCCGGTAACCATCACGCATCCGGAAATCTCACGCTACTTCATGACCATTCCGGAGGCCTGTCAGCTCATTCTGCAGGCAGCCAGCATCGGTAAGGGTGGTGAGATCTTCGCGCTGGACATGGGCGAGCCGATCAAGATTCGTGATCTTGCCGAGCAGATGATCCGTCTTGCGGGCCGCAAACCCGGCACGGAAATTCCTATCGTCTACACCGGTCTGCGCTCCGGTGAGAAGTTGTTCGAGGAGTTGTTCCATCCTCTGGAGAACTACATCGAGACGACGCACGCAAAAATCTTTCTGGCGCAATACCGTCAGGTGAAGTGGGATCTGCTTAATGCTCAGATGGCCAGGGCGGCCGACGCCGTGGTGGTCTATGACGAGGAAACGCTGCGCCAGTGCGTCTCCAACCTGCTGCCGTCGTTCCGCTGGAGCGATTCGGGGCAGGCGGACAACGTGGTGGCGCTACGTCGTAATGAATCAGGAGAAAAGTAAGTGAGCAAGCCGTTGCGCAAGGTAGTGTTCCCCGTGGCTGGCCTCGGCACGCGTTTCCTCCCCGCGACCAAGGTCGTGGCCAAGGAAATGCTGCCGGTATTGGATCGCCCGCTGATTCAGTATGCCGTGGACGAAGCGGTGGACGCTGGCGCGGATACGCTTATCTTCGTCACCAATCGCTATAAGCACGCTATTGCCGATTATTTCGACAAGTCTTATGAGCTGGAAGCCAAGCTCCAGGAAAAAGGCAAGGACGAGCTGCTTGCACTCGTGCAGGGCACGCTGCCCAAGCATGTGCGCGCCATCTTCGTCACCCAGCCCGAAGCCCTTGGTCTGGGTCATGCGGTGCTGTGCGCCAAGCCGGTAGTGGGCGACGAGCCGTTTGGCGTCGTTCTCCCTGATGACCTGATCTGGAACAAGGGCAAGGGTGCGCTTCGTCAGATGGCGGAGCTGGCGCAAACCCAGGGGGCTGGCGTTATTGCTGTGGAAGAAGTGCCGCCCAGCGATACCGACAAGTACGGCATCGTCGATGCCACGCCCATTGACGAACGCAGCGCGCAGATCCGTCACATGGTGGAGAAGCCCAAGCCGGCTGACGCGCCGTCCAACCTCGCGGTGGTGGGGCGCTATGTCTTGCCCGGTCGCATTTTTGAGTTGCTTGAGCAGACAACCCCAGGCGCCGGCGGTGAGATCCAGCTGACCGACGCGATTGAGGCGCTGCTCAAAGAACAGGGCAAGGTACTGGCCTACCGCTTCGAAGGCACCCGCTTCGATTGCGGCAATAAGGCAGGACTGGTGCGCGCCACCATGCATATGGCCCTGCAGGATCCCAAGCTTGCGCCCGTCGTGCGCGAGATCATCGCGACGCTTTGAGTTGTCCGTGAGTCACCGGCCTTATAGGCCGGTGACTTGGACGGTATCTGGGTTGGGCCTCTACGCAATGTAGGGGATTACCTTCAACCACAGTCGTGGTTTTCCCATGCGTCTCTGACGCAACCATGCCAGAATCTCTCCCGCGCTTCGCCATCTTTGGCGAGCAAGCTAACCCTGGGACAAGCCCGTGACGTCTGCTCCGCTTCGCAAGAGGCGGGCATTTTGGCGTATCCGGCTTCGTTCCAGGGCCGGCTTGGCCGCTGTCGTGTTCATTGGATGAAAACCGGGAAAGCATCATGGATCTGCTGCGATTTCTGCTCTCGCTGCCCTTGCGCCTGTTGCGCGGGCTCCTCGCCGTCATAAGCCTGATACTGCGTCCGCTCCTGGGACAGGTCAGCTGGTCGGCGCCCGCGTGGCTGCCGGCCACCGGGGGCTGGATTCGACATCGCCCGATGCAGGCGGCAGGTACCTTGCTGGCCGTGCTGGTTGTGGCCGGCGGGAGCTGGTTTGGCTGGCAGTGGTACAAGAATCGGCCCCAGCCGGTAGAGCCTTCCCGCATCACTTTGAGCGCGTCCGCGCCGTCCATCACGGACTACACGCGGCAGCCCATCGTCATCAATCCATTGATGGTGACATTCTCCGGCTCGGCGGCCCCGATCGAGCAGGTCGGCAAACCGGTAACCACCGGTATCACCATGCAGCCCGTTATGAAGGGGCAGTGGAGCTGGGTCGACGATCGCACGCTGAAGTTCGTGCCCGCGGAAGATTGGCCGGTGGGCAAGCACTACGAAGTGCGCTTCGACGTGGCCAAGGCGTTTGCCCGCCATGTGCTGATGGGGGATGACCATTTCGCGTTCGATACCCCGGCGTTCGAAGCGAAAGTGGAAAACGGCGAGTTCTACCAGGACCCGCAGGACGCTACCGCCAAGAAGACCATCCTCCCGGTGGCATTCAATTATCCGGTCGACACCGCGGAGTTCGAGAAGCGCATCGAAGTGGGCTTGAAGCAGCGCGTTGGTAGCGACGCAGCGCTCAAGTACACGGTGACCTACGACCAGTACAAACTGCACGCCTGGATCCACTCGCAGCCGCTTTCCCTGCCGCGCGATGAAAGCTCAGTGTCCTACACCATCGCCAAGGGCATTCGCAGTGCGCGTGGCGGCGATGGTACGGGTGAGGCGATCACGGCGCAGGTGCGTGTGCCCGGTCTCTACAGCCTCACCATCGACAGTGTCGAGCCCACCCTGGTCGACAATGAAAAGTACGAACCCGAGCAGGTGCTGATGGTCAACGTCGGCGGCACGGTGCGCGACAGCGAACTGGCCGGCCTGGTCAAGGCATGGGTGTTGCCTGCGCACAAGGCGGGAGAAGATCAGACTGAGGATGCGCCGCCTTACGATTGGGCCGCCTCCGAAGTCGGTGAGGCGCAATTGCGTCAGAGCCAGCCGCTGAAGCTTGAATTGGTGCCGACCGAGAACGACTACGAAGCCGTGCAGAGCTTCAAGTTCCATGCGGCGCCAGGGCAGCGTATCTACGTGCGCGTGGACAAGGGGCTGAAGTCGTTCGGCGGCTACATCCTGGGCAAGGCCTACACGACGGTCGCCACCGTACCCAACTATCCCAAGCTGCTGCGATTCATGGCAGACGGCTCGCTGCTCTCTATGTCGGGCAGCAAGCGCATCTCGGTGGTGTCGCGCAACCTGCCTGGCATGCATGTCGAGATCGGTCGCGTACTGCCGGATCAGCTGCAGCACTTGGTGAGCTTCAACCAGGGCACCTATGCGCGTCCGGAGTTGAGCTACGACTTCAGCGAAGACCACATCGTGGAGCGTTTCGAACAGAAGCGCAGCTTCCCCAAGGATGATCCGTCCAAGGCTCATTACGAGGGCATCGATCTTGGTCAGTATCTGAAGGAAGGCAAGCGCGGCGTTTTCCTGCTGCATCTGTCCAGCTATGACGCTGCGGCCGAAAAGAAGAAGGAAGACGCCAAAAAGGCTGCGGAAAACGAGCCGCAGGCGGCACCGACGAACGACAACTCGGGTGATGAGTCGGAAGAGTCCTCCGGCGACGATCAGGGCGAGATGGCGGACAACGGTGACAACGGCGATACGTCCAGCCCCTCCGATACGCGCCTGATCGTCGTGACCGACCTGGGCATGCTGGTGAAGCGCTCGCTGGACGGCAGCCAGGATGTGTTTGTGCAATCCATCCACACCGGGCAGCCGGTGGGCGGTGCGACGGTATCCGTGCTGGCGGTGAACGGGCAGACGCTGTTCACAGACACCACCTCAGCCGACGGCGTAGTGCATTTCCCCACGCTGAAGGGTCTGGACCGCGAGAAGCAG
The DNA here is from genome assembly GCF_016428905.1 of Dyella sp. ASV24. Classification (GTDB taxonomy): domain Bacteria; phylum Pseudomonadota; class Gammaproteobacteria; order Xanthomonadales; family Rhodanobacteraceae; genus Dyella. The sequence goes on from NZ_JAELTQ010000008.1 coordinate 78,395, forward strand.
CCCACGCTCTATGTGGTGAAGAAGGGCGATGACTTGTCGTTCCTGCCTATCGGTGGTTCGACCAGTTATGAGCGCAAGCTCGACTTCTCGCGCTTTGACGTGGGCGGCGAGCGCAATGCGCAGAACGAAGGCCAGCTTTCGTCCTACCTGTTCTCTGATCGCGGAATCTATCGCCCGGGTGACACCTTCCACATCGGCCTGATCGTGCGCGCAGCCAGCTGGACGCGCAGCGTGGTTGGCGTGCCGTTGCAGGCTGAGATCGTCGACCCGCGCGGCATGACGGTGAAGCAGTTGCCGATGTCCATGGATGCCTCCGGCTTCGGCGAGCTCGAGTACGCGCCAGCGGAAACAGCGCCGACGGGCACGTGGACCGTGAACCTTTACATCGTGAAGGATGGCAAGGCCGCAGCACAGATCGGTAGCACCACCGTGCAGGTCAAAGAGTTCCTGCCCGATCGCATGAAGGTCGAAGCCAAGCTGGCGGGCCAGGTGCCCGAGGGTTGGGTCAAACCCGACCAGATCAAGGGCATCGTCGATGTGATGAACCTGTTCGGTACGCCGGCAGCGGATCGCCGTGTCGAAGCGTCGCTGACCTTGCGTCCAGCATGGCCGGCGTTCCGTAGCTGGCCCGACTACCACTTCTACGACGTGCGTCGTGCCAAGGAGGGTTACGAGGACAAGCTGCAGGACGGCAAGACCGACGACAAGGGACACGCCGAATTCGATCTCGACCTGAAGAAGTACGCTGACGCCACGTATCAGCTGTACTTCCTGGCGAAGGCGTATGAACCGGAAGGTGGTCGCAGCGTGGCTGCCGCTGCGCAGACGCTGGTGTCCAGCAACGACTGGCTGGTGGGCTACAAGTCCGTCGACAACCTCGACTACATCAATCGTGACGCAACGCGCAGCGTGCACCTCGTCGCCATTGACCACACGGCCAAGTCGATCGCGCTGAAGGAGCTCAAGGCGCGCTTGATCGAGCGTCGCTACCTGTCGGTACTCACCAAGCAGGACTCGGGTGTCTACAAGTACCAGTCCAAGCTCAAGGAAGTGACGATCAACGAGCAAGTGCTGGCCATTCCTGCGAATGGTATGGACTACGCCTTGCCCACCGACAAGCCGGGCAACTATGCGCTGGTGATCGTGCGCAGCAGCGATGGCGTGGAAGTGAACCGCGTGGAGTACTCGGTGGCTGGCGCTGCCAACGTCTCCCGTTCGCTGGATCGCAACGCGGAACTGCAGCTCAACCTGAGTAAGCAGGATTACGCGCCGGGCGAGTCGGTGGACATCGCCATCCGCGCGCCTTACGCCGGTAGCGGCCTGATCACCATCGAGCGTGACAAGGTCTACGCCCACGCGTGGTTCCATGCCGATACCAGCAGCTCCGTGCAGCACATCACCGTGCCTGCGGACTTCGAGGGCAACGGTTACATCAACGTGCAGTACATCCGTGATCCGTCGTCGGACGAGATCTTCATGAGCCCGTTGAGCTATGGCGTCGTGCCGTTCTCGGTGAATCTGGATGCACGCCGCAATGCCATCAAGGTGGAGTCGCCGGCGGTGGTGAAGCCGGGCGACACAGTGACCTTCAAGCTCACCGCGCCGCAGCCCACGCGCGCCGTGGTGTTCGCCGTGGACGAGGGCATTCTGCAGGTGGCGCGCTACAAGCTGGGTGATCCGCTGAAGTTCTTCTTCCGCAAGCGCATGTTGGAAGTGGGCACGTCGCAGATCCTCGACCTGATCCTGCCCGACTTCGAGAAGTTGATGGCGATGGCGGCACCGGGCGGTGATGCTGACGCGGCCATCGGCCGCCAGCTCAACCCGTTCAAGCGCAAGCGCGACAAGCCGGTGGCGTATTGGTCAGGCATCGTCGATATCAACGGTGAGAAAGACTTCACCTATCAGGTGCCGGATTACTTCAACGGCAAGCTACGCGTGATGGCGGTGGCCGTGTCGTCCGACCGTGTCGGTACGTATGAAGGCAGCACGACGGTGCGCGGTGATTTCGTGCTCTCGCCTAATGTGCCGACAACGCTGGCGCCAGGCGACGAAGTCGACGTCAGCGTAGGTGTCGCCAACAATCTGACCGGGCTGGGTGGCAAGCAGGTGCCGGTGGCAGTGACACTGAAGACTGGTCCGCAATTGCAGATCGTCGGTACGCCGACGCAAAGCCTGAACCTCGGCGAGATGCGCGAAGGCGTCGTGACGTTCCGTGTCAAGGCGACCGACAAGCTTGGCTCCGGCAACCTCAGCTTCACGGCAGGGTATGGCGACAAGTCGGCGCGCCAGAGCGTGGATGTGTCCGTGCGTCCGGCTTCGGCCTATCGCACACAGGTGGACGTGGGTCGCGTGGACGCTGGCAGCAAGCAGGATCAACCGGATCTGCGGCGCATGTATAGCGAATACGCCTCACGCGACTCCGCCATGTCCAACATCCCGGTGGTACTGTCGAGTGGCCTCACGACCTATCTGGTCAACTTCCAGCACTACTGCAGCGAGCAGATCGTCAGTGCGGCCATGCCGCGTCTGGTGTTGTCGAAGTGGCCGCAGGTCAAGGTCTTCGCCGATGCCCTGCAGCCGGTGATGAATGGCGGCAAGAAGCTCACCAACGAAGAGGCACTATCGCAGTTCCTCGACGTGCTGCACTCGCGCCAGAACGGGCAGGGTGGCTTCGGCCTGTGGTCGGCCACGCCGGACGCCAATCCGTTCGTGTCCACGTACGCCATGCACTTCATGCTGGAAGCGCGCGACCGTGGTGTGGAGATTCCACGCGACATGTTCGATGCCGGCAACAAGTACCTCAAGCAGTTGGCCAGCGACGATAGCCTCGACGGGCTTGATCTGGTGCGTCAGCGCGCCTATGCGGTGTATCTGCTGACTCGCCAGGGCAATGTCACCACCAATGACCTGGCTGCCGTGCAGAAGCGCCTGCAGGATGCCTATCCCGACCAATGGAAGAACGATCTGGCTGCAGCTTGGCTGGCGTCGTCGTACCAGTTGCTCAAGCAGGACAAGCAGGCCGCGCAGCTCATCGCCGGCCCGCAGAAGTTGCTCGAGCGCAGCAAGGCCGATAAGGACTACACCTACGGTTATTACTACGACTCGCTGATCCGCGACGCCAGCACGCTGTACTTGCTCAGCAAACATTTCCCGGATCGAGCCAAGGCACTGTCGCCGCGTGTGATGGAGAACATCACCGAGCCGCTGCAGTATGGCTGGTACAACACCTTGTCGTCGTCGATGGTCTTGCTCGCGTTGGATACCTACGCACAGGAAAACAACGCGCAGCTCGACAAGTTGCGTATCGACCAGGTGATGGCAGACGGTTCGGTCAAGGCGATTGCCGCACCGGAAGGCAACCTGCTGCAGGCTGGTAGTTGGAATGCGGACGCCAAGCGCCTGCGCTTCACCAATGACAGCACCTTGCCGGCATGGCGCGTGGTAAGCCAGGGTGGCTACGACCGTGACCAGCCGGCGAAGGCTATCAAGGAAGGCCTGGAGATCACCCGCGATTACACCGACACCAACGGCAAGCCCATCGACAAGGTGACCATCGGTCAGGAGATCGACGTGCACCTGAAGATTCGCGCCACGGATGACAGTGGCGTGGACAACGTCGCCATTGTCGATCTGCTACCGGGTGGCTTCGAGCCAGTGATCCAGCCGCCGCCGGCTGTCACGGACCAGCAGCCGGACGGCAGTGATTCCAGTGATGGCGGTGGCGATAGCGACGTGAAGGCCAGCGAATGGCGCTCGCCGATCGGCGTGGGCAAGTCCACCTGGGCGCTCGAGTACGCCGACATCCGCGAAGATCGCGTGGTGCTTTACGGCTCGGCGACGTCCGATGTCGGTGAGTTCGTGTATCGCATTAAGGCCACCAATGCCGGCAAGTTCATCGTGCCGCCGGCCTATGGCGAGGCGCTGTACGATCGCCGCGTGCAGGCGAGGACAGCGGGCGGCAAGACCCTGGAGGTCGTCCGTCAGCCCTGATGGATAAGGCGCGCCCCGGTGGGCGCGCCTGCGGACATTCACGCATGATCACGTCGTCACTCATTGTCCGTTGCTGGCGTGCTTTGGTTCGCTGGGTTGTTCGTTGGCAGAACTGGTTGGTGGGCGCGGCCTTGCTCGGCGCGCTGCTGGTGGGTTGCAGGGTGTGGCCGCATCGCCCGTTGAACGCGTGGCTGCCGTCGTCGACGGCGGTCTACGACACGCGCGGTCGGCTGCTGCGCCTGACGCTGGCGAGT